>NZ_JACAPX010000015.1:0-398973 GCF_013385435.1 Pseudomonas sp. F9001 | reverse complement strand
GCCGGGAGGCCGCTGTGCTTTTGCTTTTGATCTTAGGCACCCCGTCAACCACGATGGCCGGAGTGCGGGCATGCCGAGCCTAAGCGAGGCACCGAGTGGTGGGGCAAAGACCTTTTACTTTTGGCTGGGCCGGCATTCCGGGCGTTTGCCAAAAGTGACCCGCTGTAAGAGCGGAACCATAAGTCGCCGTTACCTAAATAGCGGATATGCCCCCAAGCAACCGCTCAGCGCCCCCTAGCGAACAATCTTGTCCACCTGAATCCCCAGCTTCTTCAACCGATACCAAAAACTGCGCTCGGAAATCCCGATCTTCTGCGCCGCCGCAGCCTGCACCCCGTTGCTCTCCTGCAACGCAGCCATGATGTAAGCCTTCTCCACCTCAGCCAGCGCCGCATCCAGATCCTGCGGCACACCCGGCCCGTTGCTGAGTATCGCGCCCACCCCATCCTCAGCAGGCGTCGAAGCAAACAGATACGCCGGCAAATCAATATCCTCGATCACCGGCGTCGCCGCGACAATGGTCGCCCGCTCCACACAGTTCTGCAGCTCACGAATATTGCCCGGCCAGGAATACGCCGCCATGGCCTGCAACGCCTCGGGGCTGAAACCGGTGATGCGTTTGCCCGCCGTGGCACTCAAGGTCTGGGCAAAGTGCCGGGCCAGCGGCGCGATATCTTCCACCCGCTCACGCAAGGCCGGCAGCGGAATCGGAAATACATTCAGCCGGTAGTAAAGGTCTTCACGAAACTCTTTGTTCGCCACCGCATCCAGCAAATTCTTGTTGGTGGCAGCGATCACTCGCACATCCACCTTGCGCTCGCGCGGGTCACCCACCGGCTCGATCACCCGCTCCTGCAAGGCCCGCAGGATTTTCGCCTGCAACGCCAACGGCATGTCACCCACTTCATCGAGAAACAACGTGCCCTTGTCGGCCTGCATGAAGCGCCCGACCCGATCCGCCACGGCGCCAGTGAAGGCGCCCTTGCGGTGGCCGAACATCTCGCTTTCCAGCAAACCTTCGGGGATTGCCGCGCAGTTGACCGCCACAAACGGCTTGTCGGCGCGGTTGCCGTGCTTGTGGATGGCGCGGGCGACCATCTCCTTGCCGGTGCCGCTTTCGCCCGTCAGCAGCACCGTAGCGTTGCTGTCGCGCACCGAGTCCACGGCGTGCAGCACGCGGCGGAACGCCGGGCTGTCACCCACCAGGCTGTCGAACTGCGCATGTTCATCCAACTCGGCACGCATGCGCGCGTTGTCGCGCATGATGTCGCGAAACTGCAGGGCCTTCGCCACCGTGATGTCCAGCTCGTCGATATCGAAGGGCTTGGCGATATAGTCGTAGGCGCCGTTGCGCATCGACTGCACCGCGTTCTTCACGGTGCTGTAGGCGGTCATCACGATCACCGGCAACTGCGGGTAGCGCACCTTGATTTCCGCCAGCAGCGCCGGCCCGTCCATGCCGGGCATGCGCCAGTCGCTGATCACCAGGTCGATGTCTTCCTGCTCCAGCACCTTGAGCGCGTGCAGGCCGTTGCCGGCGGTAAACACCTGGATCCCGCTCTGGCTCAAGGCCGACGAAAGCAAGTCACAGAGCTTGGGTTCGTCGTCAACTACCAATACGTTATGCGTCATCACCATCCTCATCATCGCCGTCGTCTGCACCCTGGGCCGGAATGTACAGGCTGAAGGTGGCGCCGGCATCTGTCTCGCTGACACATTCGATGCTGCCGTCATGACTTTCCATGATCGAGAACACTTTGGCCAGACCCAAGCCCGTGCCCGAGGCCTTGGTGGTGACGAATGGTGTGAAGATCCGCTCGATCATGTCCGGCGCAATGCCCTCGCCGGTATCGCCGATGCTGATCACCGTGTTGCCGCCCACGCTGTGGATGCCCAGGGTCAGGCGCCCGCCTCCGGGCATGGCGTCGATGGCGTTGAGAATCAGGTTCAGGCACGCCTGCTTGAGCTGCTTGGCATCGGCATAAATCGTCGCGCCGGGAGCCGCATCATCAATTTGCGCGTCGATGTTATGGGTCGCAAGCTCAGGCCCGCAGAAGCCGAGGATCTCCTCCACCACCGGGCGTGCCGCCTGCACGGTGCGCAGCGGCGCACTGGGTTTGGCGAAGTCGAGGAATTCGGTGATCAGGTCGTTGATCCGGCTGACTTCGCTGATCACGTATTCGAGGTGACGCTTGTCGGTTTCCGGCAAATCGGCGCGGCGATGCAGCAACTGGGTGGCCGTCTTGATAATGCCCAGCGGGTTGCGAATTTCATGGGCCAGGCCCATGGCCACTTCGCCCAGTGCATGCAGGCGGTCGCGGCGGCGCAGTTGCGCTTCCAGGTGATGCAACTCACCGAGGCGCTCGGTCATGTGGTTGAAGGTGCTGCTCAGTTGCGCCAGCTCGTCGCCGCCGCTGACCGCCACACGGTGCTGATAGTTACCCGAGATCACCGCGCTGACGCCTTCGGACAGATCCCGCAATGGCCGGGTCAGGCGCTGGGACACCAGCATGCCCGCACCAAGGGACAACGCCGAGCTGAGCAGGAAGATCAACACGAACAGATTGCTCTGGTTCACCAGGCCCACCAGGCTGGTATGGCGCAGCAAGCCACTGAAGATCACCCCTTGCAGCTCGCCGGCATCGTTGAAGATCGGCCAGTACAAACCGCTGTAGTTGTTGGTGAATTGTTCGCTGGGTTGCTTGGTGCTGCGCAGCGCGGATTCGATACTCGAAGGAATCCGCGCGGGGTGATCGACAAAGCGCTGGGTGGAGAAAATCTCCGAAAACCCGCTGGGGTTGGCCAGGTACAAGCGCAGGTCGAGGGAATGCACATCGGCCACGCTGGTCAGGAAACTGCTGTCCAGATAAGTGGCCACCAGCAGTTGATAATCGACGCCGTCCTCGCTGGTCTCGAAGGTGGACACCACAACCCCGGTGGTCACGCCACCCACTTCGACCGTCTGCAACACCGCATTACTGGCCAGGTTGATTTGCTTGACGATGTCGTCGGCGGCGGTGGTAAACACGATTTTGTGGTCACTGCTGCGGATCAGCGCGACCACGTCGATGTCGGTGGCGGCGGCAATATCGGCGGTCAGCTTGTCGTGTTTCTCGGCCTGGCGCGACGACGGCGGTTTGGTATAGCGCAGGAACAGTTGGGCAACCCGGGCGTTGTCGTGGAGGATGTCGCCGATCTCGTCCTTGACGATCTTGGTCGACTCCTGCAGCCAGATGCGCACGTTGCTGTCGAAGATCTGCGACAACGTCGTGGCGGCCAGCTCCGCCGCGATCATCGTCGGAATTACCGTCACCAGCCAGAACGCCAACACCAGCTTGCGCTGGACGCTCCAACGCGAAATGGCAAAGGGGCGGGCTTTTTGGCGGGTCTTGTTGATCATCAGGTTTCGCTTATCGCAGCAGCCATGGCAGGGTCGGATCGATCCGGTCGGAGAAACACTTTTGCAACGAACAGCGCACGGTTGACCAGCCAGTTACGGTGGCGGAAAAACATGCTGTTGCCCTGGAACTCGCAGCCCAGCAGCAACTTGCTGGCATAGCCGGCCTGACCACATTCATATAACGCAATATCGTTGCGAATACAGTAGTCGATGTTGGTTAACCAACTGCGCACCGCCAGGCTGTATTCGCGACTGTAGTTACTGTCTTCGCCGAAAAACTTGTCAATCAGGCGATCCCGGTTAAGCAGGATCAGGTTGAACGCCACCAGTTGCTCGTCCACCCAATAAAGCACACAGACCGCACGTTCCTGCAGCTGTTCAAGGATACCGGTGAAATAGCCTGCCGGCAGTCGCTCGAACTGCAGGTCGGAGCGTTCCAGGGTGGCCTCATACAGCGCCATGATGCGCGGCAGTACGTCGTCGATGTTGCGTCGCCACTCGACACGCGGCCCCGGCGCACGCAGTTTGCGGCGCAGGTCCTTGCGGGTGGCTTTGTCCAGGGAACCGAGGTAGGCGTCCACTGAACCAAAAGGGATCGGCAACAAGGCCGTTGGCAGGCTGGGCATGCTCTGGAAACCCGCGCCAAGGCAGCTGTTTGACCAGCCTTCGTCCCTGGTCGGTGCATCCTTGACCGCCACCAGCCCGACGCCGAACGTATCGGCATCCTGGCGCGCGGCAGCGAGCAATTGCGCAAGCAGAGCCTCGCGCCCTGATTCGGCAACGTGGCTGGCGATGCCCGCATTGCACTGCTCCGCCACCGGCGAGCCGATGGCATACAGGCCCAGCTTCAAAACACCCGGCCACAGTCGCTCCAGGCGCTCGGTAAAGCGCTTGCCTACGCCTGACACGGTGGTGTCCAGGCGATACCGCGTGATGAACGCCGGTGCGACCGCCACCAGCCTTGCATCGTCAAACACCGCGAGGTAGCGCCACTGAAAGTCATCAATAGCGGCGTTTTCCACGGCCACGTAATAGTCCCAATCCTCCAGGGCATCGGGAAAACAGTCGTTCCAGGCACTGCGTTCGATGGCCCGAATGGTCGAAAAGGCTTGGGCGGTGATCACGTCAAATCCTTAGGGTTCAAGCCAGCTGTCGATAATCTTCAGGTGCCTCTGTGGCGTGTGCGTGCTGCCCGACAAACTCGGCACTCAACTCGATCACCCGACGGTATTGCAGGTCGACGGTGATCATGTGGTAGCAGTTGTCCAGCAGGATCTTGGTCACGGGGCCGCCGAGATGGCGTTCCACGTAATCGGCGTTCCAGCGGCTGGTGATGTCATCCTCGATGGAATGCAGCACCAGGGCCGGGGTCTTGATCGATGGCATGAGCTTCTTCACCACGGCATTCATCCAGTGCAACTCGCGCACCGTGACGCCCTCCATGGTCAAGAGACCCGCCTCGCTGCTCTCCCCTTCCTTCATCTGCCGCTCGACGATCGCCCGCAGGCGCTCGTTCTTGATGCCGTAGGGCGGCTTTTCAGTAAAGCGGAACAGGCGCACACCGAAGGGAATACGGATCAGCAAGGGCGTGATGAACGCCATCTTGTTGATGCTCCAGCCGTCGTACTTCAACGTCGTGGAGTACATCAGCAAGCCGGCAACCTGGCCGGGGAACTGCGACGCCACGTACATCGACATCACCGCGCCCATCGACAAGCCGCCGACGAATACCTGCTCGTGGCGCTGTTTCACCGCGACGAACGTCTTGCGCACGCCTTCGTACCAGTCCTGCCAGCCGGTGGCTTGCAGGTCGCTGTTGTCCCCGCAGTGGCCGGCCAGGGTCGGCACGTACACCGTGCAGTTACCGACCTTGGCCAACCCCTGGGCCACCCGACGGAGTTCCGTCGGGGTGCCCGTCAGGCCGTGGATCAACAAGATCCCAATCGGACCGCTACCGAGAACGAAGCCGGCATCACCTTCACCGAGGTCGATCTCGTGGCTGCTCACCGTTTGGTCGCTCGCACAAGCAGTTGCTCGAGCAGCTTCAGGCCCAGGTCGATTTCCGGGTAGCTGATTTCCAGGGACGGTGCCAGGGTGATCACGTTCTTGTAGTAGCCGCCCACGTCGAGGATCAGGCCGAGTTTCTGACCGTCAACCACCATGTCGCCCTTCATGCCTTCCTCGACCATGTAGTCCAGGGTCGCCTTGTCCGGAGTGAAGCCGTCCGGGCCGCAGATTTCGCAGCGCAGTGCCAGGCCCAGGCCGTCGACGTCGCCGATGATCGGGAAGCGTTTTTGCAGCTCTTGCAGGCCGGCCAGGAAGTATTTGCCCTTGGCCATGACCATTGCGCCGTAGTCGACTTCGCTGGTCATCTTGAACATTTCCAGGCCTACCGCGGTGCCCAACGGGTTGGACGCGAAGGTGGAGTGGGTGGAGCCTGGCGGGAAGATCTTAGGGTTGATCAACTCTTCCTTGGCCCAGATGCCGCCCAGCGGGTTCAGGCCGTTGGTCAATGCCTTGCCGAAGACGATCACGTCCGGCTTGACGTCGAAGTGTTCGATCGACCACAGCTTGCCGGTACGCCAGAAGCCCATCTGGATTTCGTCGACGACCATCAGGATGCCGTGCTGGTCGAGGACCTGCTTGAGCTCGCTGTAGAAGTTCATCGGCGGGATCACGTAGCCGCCGGTGCCCTGGATCGGCTCGACGTAGAAGGCGGCGTATTCGCTCTGGCCGACTTTCGGGTCCCACACACCGTTGTATTCGGTTTCGAACAGACGGGCGAACTGCTGCACGCAGTGGCTGCCGTATTCTTCCTTGGTCATGCCTTTAGGGCCGCGGAAGTGGTACGGGAACGGGATGAAGTTGGCGCGCTCGCCGAAGTGGCCATAGCGACGACGGTAGCGGTAGCTCGAAGTGATCGACGAAGCGCCAAGGGTACGGCCGTGGTAGCCGCCTTCGAAGGCGAACATCAGGCTCTTGCCGTTGGTGGCGTTACGCACCACCTTCAGGGAGTCTTCGATGGACTGCGAACCGCCCACGTTGAAGTGCACACGACCGTCGAGGCCGAATTTTTTCTTGGCGTCGACTGCGATCATTTCCGACAGCTCGATCTTGCCTTTGTGCAGGTACTGGCTGGCGATTTGCGGGAGGGTGTCGATCTGCTGTTTCAGCGCGTTGTTCAGGCGCGGGTTGGCGTAACCGAAGTTAACGGCCGAGTACCACATTTGCAGGTCGAGGTAAGCCTGGTCTTCGGTGTCCCACACGTAGGAGCCTTCGCAGCGGCTGAAAATACGCGGCGGGTCGATGTAGTGAACGGTGTCGCCGTAGGAGCAGTACTTGGCTTCTTTATCCAGAAGAACCTGGTCTTCTGCGGTAGCGATGCGGATATCAGACATGGTGGAAGAGTTCCTGATTGTCGGAAGAGGTGCTGAAGGAGGTGGCGTTGGCGGCGATGCCCTGAGGCAGCTTGGCCAGCAATGCCGGCAGTTCGGCGAAGGTGTCGAACCGCGCGTAAGGGATGTTGTTGGCTTCGCAGTAGTCGGCCAGGCTGGCCTTGGCGAAGACGAAGTCGGCGGTGGAGGCCACGCACATGTCGGACTTGCCGTCGCCGATCACCAGCACGCGCTTGTTGCGCGGCGTGGACTTGCACTTGCAGTTGCCGGAGGCGGCACGGCAGGCGTCGCTGGCATACGGGAAGTCGATGCGCCAGCTGTTCTGGTCGACCTGGCGCAGGCGGTTGGCGAGGATCGGCAGCAAGGTCACGTAGTTGCGCGAGAGAATCCGCGCGATGCCTTGTTCGATGCCATCGCTGACCACTTCAATGGAAGCGCCCAGGCCCATGACGTGATCGACGAAGTCCGGGAAGTCCGGGTCGATCTCGACGCTGTCGAAATACGCCAGCAACTCGGCCGGGGTCGCCTTGATCAGCGCCAGTTGACGGCTCAGGCATTCGCGCGAACCGATGTGCCCATCCAGCCATTCCTGCTCGATGGTTTCCCACTCGGGGCCGGCGAAGCGTTGGAGGACGTTGTCGATGACGTCGGTAGGGGTGATGGTCCCGTCGAAGTCACACACGATATGCCAGTGGATCATCTGCATTTACCTATGAAGTAGGAGCGCGCTGTTGCGCTTGCAGAGTGCTAGAGCATGGACTGTGCCAAGTGCTCGCACCCCCTGTTTTCAAAGGGTTTGGCGGGTATTTGCATTTGGTTGTGTCGGAACTGGCTACAATTTTTGTAGCTTGCTACAACCTAGATGAGTGCTTGCCTAAGGTCGGGTGTTTGCGCGTTCATGCGCGCATGTTCACAAAAGGAAATGGCTCCATGTTCAGGGTTACTTTTGCTGTATTCACCGGTTTGCTGGGGCTGTGGGGCGTTTGCGGCGCTGCGCTGGCGGACGGAATTACCGGCGAGGTCGGCGCAGGCGTCAGCTATCAGCCCCATGATCCGACGGGCAGCCGCTACGAAACGCGGCCGATCCCGTATTTCGATCTGGATTGGGGGAGTGTCAGCCTGGGTACCGACGATGGGCTGACCTGGAGTGCCCTGAATACCCATGGCTTTACTGCCGGGCCTTACATCAACTACTTGCCGGGGCGGACGGCCAATGGGTCGCTGCGGGGCTTGCGTGATGTTTCGGATATGGCCGAGGTTGGAGGCTTTATTCAGTACGCTCCGGCTGATTTCTGGCGGGTGTATGCACAGGTGGGTCAGGCCGTGGGCGGGGCGCGTGATCAAAGCGGGGTTGTGGGGAAGCTCGGCGGCGAGTTGGGTTATCCGTTGGGGAGCGGCATTATCGGCAGCACCGGCCTGATGGCGCACTTTGCCGATGCCCGCCAGGCGCAGACGTTTTTCGGGGTGGATGCCAATGAGGCTGCGGCCTCGGGGTTTCGGCCGTATAACGCCAGTGCCGGGTTTCAGAACCTGACGCTGACGCAGAGTTTTGAGTTTCCTTTGGATGCGAAGTGGTCGCTGTTGACCAGTGCCAGTTGGATACACCTGGTGGGGTCAGCGGCCAATAGCAGCATCGTCAAGGAGACCGGGGATGTGAATCAGGGGCAGGTGCAGACTGCCATCAGCTATAAGTTTGATTGAAGCAACAGCAAAATCAAAGGCGGGCACGCTCCAAATGTGGGAGCGGGCTTGCTCGCGAAGGTCGTTAACGATGACTCGGGCATCCTGATTCAACGCGGCGCCCTCTGGTTCTTCGCGAGCAAGCCCGCTCCCACATAAAGCGGCTCTGCTTTTGCTTCTAACACTCAGGTCGGCTGCTTTTGATTTTTATCTGACAGCCCCCATTCAGCCCTTGGCCTCACTGATAATCTGCCGAATCGCCCCGACAAACGCCTCAGCCGGCTGCCCACCACTCACCGCGTACTGATCGTTGAACACGATGGTAGGCACAGAAGTCACCCCGCGAGATACCCACAACTGCTCCTGCTCCCGCACCTCGGCGGCATATTCGTCCGAAGCCAGAATTTCCTCTGCCCGCACACGATCCAGCCCAACACCCTCGGCAATCCCCGCCAACGTCCTGTGATCAGACGGATCCTGCTGGTCAGTGAAATACGCCTTGAACAATGCTTCCTTGAGGTTGTACTGCAACCCCTCAAGCCCCGCCCAATGCAACAGACGATGCGCATCAAACGTGTTGTAGATACGACTCTGCCCGTCAGTACGAAACGCAAACCCCAACTCCGCCCCCATATCACGAATCCGCGCCCGGTTAGCCTGGGACTGCTCAGCCGTGGAACCGTACTTTTCAGTGATGTGCTCGGTAATGTTCTGCCCTTCGGCAGCCATGTTGGGGTTCAGCTCAAACGGCTGGAAATGAATCTCGGCCTGCACCTCCGGACCCAGTTGGTCCAGGGCCTCGGTCAAGCCACGCAGGCCAATGATGCACCAGGGACACGACACGTCGCTGACGAAATCGATTTTCAGGGGAGTACTCATGACTAGGCAACCTCGCTGGCATTACACGCCGGAAAGATCCCACGATACACCCCGTCAAGCCCCTACAAAACCTTCGCAGGCGCCACCGGGTCGATTTGCGCCCAATGCGCCGCATCCTGACGATGCGCTTGCAAATAGGGCAAGACCGCCGCCAGCAACGGCGCCTTGAACGCCTCCTGGAAACGATGGGCCAGCCCCGGAATCAGCCGCAGCTGGCTGCCCTGGATATGCGCCGCCAGGTGCACCCCATGCATCACCGGCAACAACGGATCGGCCGTGCCATGCACCACCAGCGTCGGCACCCGCAGTTGATTGAGCAACGGCACCCGGCTCGGTTCGGCAAGGATCGCCATGATCTGGCGCTTCACACCGTCAGGGTTGAACGCCCGGTCGTACGACTGCGCCGCCTGCTGCAACAGCACCTTGCGATCATCCTTCACATAAGGACTGCCCAGCGCCGCCAGCAGGTCGGCCTGTTGTTCCAGGGCCACTTCACGATTGGGCGCGCTGCGGCGCGACAACAGTTGCACCAGCGCCGCACTCGGTGCCGGCAGGCCTTCGGCGCCGGAGCTGGTCATGATCAGCGTCAGGCTTTCCACCCGTTGCGGCGCCATGGCCGCCAGGTGCTGGGCGATCATGCCGCCCATGCTCGCGCCCAGCACGTGGAATTGCTGGATGTGCAAGCCGTCCATCAAGCCCAGTGCGTCGTCCGCCATGTCGGTCAGGGTGTAGGGCGCCGCCACCGGCAGGCCGAGCTTGTAGCGCAGCACTTCGAAGGTCAGGTTGGCGCTGGCCGGTGCCTGGCGCCAGGTGGACAGCCCGACATCACGGTTGTCATAACGAATCACCCGAAAGCCCTGCTCACACAGGGCCACCACCACTTCGTCCGGCCAGTGGATCAACTGCCCGCCCAGGCCCATCACCAGCAGCAAGGCCGGGTCGGAGGCACGACCAATGCTCTGGTAGGCCAGGCTCACCTGTTCCAGATCAACCCGTTCAGTCGGGACATTCACATCACATCGAGAAGCCGCAAAGGACGGCAGGCCGAATAACAGAGCGGCCATGAAAAACAACACGCGCATGAAAAACACCGAAACGCAGAACCCCAGTAGAGCGCGAGTCTGATGAACTTTGTACAAGCGCGCTGCCACAGTTCAGTGACAGTTTGATGAAGGGCGCCCAACGGTCATCCGCGTATCTATCTATCACCTCACGCCCTGGCCCCGCCTTTTTAATGGTGCATTCACCGGCAAGCCCGGTCTCACCAGAGCATGAACACACCATCATGAGTGACCTCACCCTACTTCCCCCGTCTGCCACCCTGAGCGACTTCGCCTCACCGTCGCTTCCAGGCCAGGCCCGCCTCCAGGACCAAAGCCTGTCCCTGCAAGCCTCAGCGCGCTGGCGCGAAAGCCAACAGGAGCTGCATCAACTGATTGCCCAGGCACCCGGCGTACGTGACTCCATCGAACAACTGCTCACAGAGCATTGGCAACTGGGCGCCGCACCGGTCGGCCTGGGATTTCTCAAGACCGAAGATCACGACGAGCACTTCGTCAGCCTGGTGGATGCCTGGGGATTTATCTGCCAGTTTCCAGACATCTCCCCCACCCTGGATACGCGCAGCACCGTGGTCGGCCTGGCGTCCCACCGCCTGTCAGCCCTCACGCCCGTGCAATTGCTCAAGCGGCTCCAGGCACTGGGCCTGGGGAAACTGCTCAGCGCCCGCTGGGAAAACTATTGGAGTACCCGGGCGCCGGGTACGCCGTTGTCCCGTCGCGAGCGGGCGGCACAACTGTACTGCCAGCATTTCGAGGCCTGCGGGCAATCGGCCTATGCCCAGGGAAGGCTGGGTGCCCAACAACTGATCTCGTTGCAGACAGTGCTCAACCCGGTCACCACCCCCAATGGCGTACGCCCCGTCGAGACCTGCCAGCTGGCGTTGCTGCTGCCCGACCAGAGCAAGGTCAAATTGGCTGGCGCCTGGGTCATCTCCGTGGGCCAGGAGCCGCTGTTGACACAAACCCTGTACCTGCCCTGCCGGCAACCCGGCGTGATGGTCTTCAGCCAACGCCGCGACATGGAGCAGTGGCTGGTCGCAGCGCATCAGCAACTGATCCCGCCGGACGTCGCGGCTGACGCTGTCACCGTCGAATACAGCTCGCGCACCGAACCCCTGGAGCACGGCATTCTGGACCTGCTGTCGCACCTGCACGCGGCTCAGCTGGAAAGCCTGCGCAACCGTCATCGCAATGGCAGTGACCTGGCCCGTTACGCCAGCCATGCCCTGGATGATGCCGACCGCCTGGACAGCCAGCGCCGGGAAATCCCGATGCTTATCGCACCGCATCAACCGGCAGATACGCCCGGCCCGGACGCTGACGACCTGCCTCCTGCCCTGCCCTTCGGCCACCTCAGCGCCGACATTGCCCTGGGCCAACGCTGGGCCGCGATCAGGCTGCAACGCAGCGCACTGGAGCGCTTCCTGGGCGATGGCCCTGAGCAAACCGCCCGGCTGGCGCAGTTGAAGGGTTTGATGCAGGCGCTGAAAGACGCAGAGCAGGCCGGCAATGATGCCGCCAGCGGCCTGCTGGCAAAAAAAGCCGCCTTCGATCAACTTGAGCTGCGGCAAAAACCCAATCCGGACTATGACGCGCTCTACCAGGCGCGGCTCGCCGCCCTGCGCGCCGAGGGCGCCATCCAGCATGCGCTCCAGCAGATCAGCGATGAAGAACACGGCCTGCTCCTGGCCGTCACGGAACACCCCGCGGCCCCGGAACGCCGCCCGGCTGTCGCGGTGACCCGCCTGATCCTCTCCAGCCGTGACCCAAGGGAAGGTTCCGAGGAGCTGACAGGCCTGTTGCTCATCACCCAGACCAGCGCGCTGACCTCTTCGGTGCCCCACAGCCTGTTGCTGTACTGGCCCGGCAATGCAGGCGGCCTGCAGCGTTTCGAATCCCGCCAAGCCCTGGAACACTCGCTGTTCAAGCTGTCGAGCGAAGCGCAGGACGTCACCCTGCAATTGTCGCTGCTGACCGGCGACCCGATTGAATACTCGTTGCAACAGCAGCTGTACGCCAGCGAACAACAGGCGTATGCGCTGATCTCCCTCTTCCCGGTGCCTCCGTTCGGCCAGGAGCGAACCGAAGGCCTGGACAAACTCAAAGAGCAAACCCTGTTTACCCTGCAAACCCCGGTGTGCCCGGCGCGGGAACTGGCGTATGGACAACTGCTCGAGCAACAACGCAGCAGCACCCTGGCCGGGGCACTGCCTGGGGAGTTGAGCCAGTTGCCGGCAGATGAACGCCTGGCGCTCAAGCACCTGATACACGCGCAGATCAGCGCCCTGCATCGCTCGCAGCAATTGCTCGAGCGCGAGCTGGAACCCTTCGACGACTTCGGCCAGCGCCGCCTGGACCAACGCCTGCGCGAAGACTTCCAGCTTGAACACACCTGGTCGGTGCAACTGGACCTGCCCGATACGGTCAGCCAGGAGCGCGAATACCTGTCCGAATACGCGGGCCCGGGTACACCGTTCAAGTATGTGACGGTGCCCAGTACCCGCCGCAGCACCCTGTCATTGTTGCAACTGGCCCAGCAAAACATCGACCCGACGCTGGCCCAGCGCCTGACCTACATGAAGCTCGATGTCTCCGGCCCCAATGCCCCTGAAACCACCCGGCTGACCACCGGCCTGTCCCTGGAATACCTGAAGACCCTGGTCAAGGAGCTGGACCTCGCCGGGGCCTACGAAAGCTTGATCACCCGCACCTTCCTCGGTGATCCCGCGGCGGCGCCTTTCACCACGCAGCACCGTCGCGAATGCCTGACCGAGCCCCTGCGCCTGATGCTCATACTGCAAGGCAAACGCGCGCGGGCCCTGGGGCGATTCGACGACAACGATCTGCGGCTGCTGAACATCGCCATCGACGCCGACAACGCGGATGCCTGGCAGGTGGAAGACAAGAAAATCGTGCTGCTGCCGGCCACCCTGAGTGCGGGCGGTGAAGATACCGACTTCGGTCCGACCACCCTGTCAGGGGTCACCTTCATCCAGGAACAAATCTCCGGCACAACCCTGCTGTACCTGCCAAACAGCCCGGACAACCAGGACCTGCGGCGCTACGCGAGCCTGGAACTGGCCCGCAAGGCGCTCTACGACCTCAGCCTGGTCAGCGGCATGAGCGCCTACCTGGCCGGCCTGGCCATCAAGGGCGACACCGCCGCCCACCTCGCCCGGATCGCCCAGGCCCAGCAACGGAATTTTGATCCGATCTTTGCCGTCGGAACACCGTGGCCGGCCACCACATCGCTGGCCGCCCATTTGCTGAACGCCCATATGGGCCGCGTCATAGAAGCGCATCGCGCGACCTCGCGCTCCAACGCGGCCTTGTTGCTGGAGCAGAATGCGCTGCGCGCCGGGCTGATCTTCAACTACCTGAAAATCGCCCTGGGGCTGGTGCCTTTCGTCGGTTCGGTCGTCGCGCTGTATGACGCCTGGTCCAGTGCCAACCTGGCCACTGCTGCGTTCCTGCGCGGGAACGTCGGCCATGGCCTGGCCGAGGTCGAGGCGGTGCTGTTGTCGCTGATCGACTGCGCCATGGACATTCTGCCGGGCAGCCTCGCCCTGCCGATCAACGCCCGCGCTGCCACGCGCCAGCGTCAATTGCGCCATCTGGCCAGCAGCGCCGCCAGCCTGCACCTGCCCTCGGTCACCCAGGCTCGGCGGGCGGCACAGCGTTTCGCCGGTTATGAATATGAAGGAGTGATCTCGCTGGCCGGGCTGCAACCGCAGACCCACGGTTTTTATCGCAATGTGTACCGGCATACCGAAGGCGACTTCATCATGCGGCGCGGGCGCATCTATCAGGTTGAGCTGGCCGGCGATCCCCTGGACTGGCGCCTGAGCCCGACCCGCAGCAAAACCTACAAGCAGCCGATTGCCCTGGATGAAAACGGCGAATGGGACACTCACTACGGCGTCTACGGCAGCGCATTCAAGGGCGGCCTGGCGGGTGGCGGCAGCGTGCTCGGGCATATGGCCGAAGTGCTTGATCCGATCTGGCCCCAGGCGATCCGTGATTACTTGCCGCGCTGGTGGACCGACCGCGCCCTGCGCCGCCAACAGGCGCTGGCCAACAGTATCAACAGCCGTGAAGACCTGATTGCGCTCTCCATTAACCGAACCGAAGAACTGATGGCCCGCACCGACAGCGCAGGCCCGGCGATCCGCAGATCCTTCGAGCAGGACATCGAACTGTACAGCCGCCAGTATCAGGAACTGACGGAGTTCGTGCCCTTTACCAGCGGCAACCGCCAGCGCGCGATCAGAGAGGACATGAGCCGCAATGCGGCGCGCCTGACCCTCACCACCCTGAACCGGGCGCGCTATCACTTCAAGCAGATCGAGGCACGGATCCTGGAGCTTGGAACCCATAACATGACCGCCATCAACCCCGAGATTTTCGGCACACCGGCGCTTGTTCCTGCCGTGCTGGACATTCTGCGGCAACGTAAAAGGATCAGTGTCGAGATTCTGCGCAACCTGGACATAATCGATGCCGACTTTCCCCAATTCAATCGCTGGTTCGAACAGGTGACTGACACCGCCCACCGTGCCCGGCTAAGCCCGATGCTGGAACGGTTCCGACACGTGCTTAATGACAACTACCGCATGCACCTGAGGCTGGCGCACCGCTTCGACACCCTTGAGGTATACCCCGAAGTGACCGAACTGTCCTGGTGGTACCTGAGAGCCCAGGCCCGTGACAGCTATGCCAAGGTCAACCGGGCCCAGGCTTCGCATTTTGAATTGCCTAACGCCACTGCCAACATCACACAGCGGCGCAAGGTGCTGGAAGACTGCATACAGGCCTATGAACAATTCCGGCTGACCATCCGCACCTGGAACCTCGGTTACCCCCAGCATTTCGACCAGGCGCAACTCAGTGCGTTTTTCGTCGACATTGACCAGATGATCGAACTCGCCCGCCGGGCCATCAAGGAGTCGCCGGCAAGCCGCCCACCGGCCGGGCAACCTGTACGGCGGGTATTCGACACCGAGGACGATATTTCCCTGGTAGGTACCGAGATCATCGACCCGCAAACCCAGGCCACTACTTACCGGGTCGAGAGCGCCAGAGGGCGGTCCGAGACCTGGATCAAGGGCCCCGGCGGCAAGTCCCGGCTCAAGGACAATGCCGCCTCGGAACCCGCGCCGCCGGAGTCCAACGTCAAGCCGTTCGTGGTGAGCGAAGCCAGGGCTCGCCTGGACAACGTCGCGCTGTACGAAAACCGCGCCACCGCCTACACCGAGCAAAAAATGCTGCCGGTGGACCTGGAGCACCTGCTGGTCAGTGAAGCGGCCGAGTTGAACCTGCGGGCCAATCGCCTGGAACGCCTGGACCCCACCGAAGACCTCGTGCGCCAGTTGCGGGCCAAGGCCGCGGAGCTGACCATCAAGGGCCGCAACCTGCGAATCCGCCAGACCCTCGCCAGCAAAACCCCCACCGAAGGCTATCTGGACTACCTTCGCGAACAACGGGTGGTGGAGATTCGCAAGGGCGAACCGGCCCGCAACCTCAATGAAGGCAAGAAAGGACGGGCGGTTTTTCTTCAGGAATACGTGATTCAGGACCTGACACAAACGCCGCCCGCCACCCTGTGGTATGCGCACTTTCATTACGACAAGGCCGGGGCGCAGTTCGACGAGTTCATCAAGGCCCACTTGAAGATTCCCGAGCAGCGCAACCTGGGCCTGCAATGGCAAGTCGCCCAGGCGCAAGCCGGGGTCGCGGTGGACCCTATCTGGCGCGGCAATATCGGGCGAGCGCTGGCCACCCGGCACTTTGCCGGGGTGTAAAGGCGGCGGGACTTGCGCACGACGGTCGACACACATAACAACATGAGACAAACTCAACCGATCCGAATTTGTCACAAGTTATATTCATGGAGACCCCGTGCTCGAAATCCGCCATCTCAAGACCCTGCACGCCTTGCGCGAAGCCGACAGCCTGGTGGAGGCCGCTGAGCGCCTGCACCTGACGCAATCAGCACTCTCCCACCAGTTCAAGGAACTGGAAGAGCGCATGGGCATGCAGTTATTCGTGCGCAAGACCAAGCCGCTGCGCTTCACCAGCGCCGGCCTGCGCCTGCTGCAACTGGCGGACGCCACCCTGCCCTTGCTGCGCGGTGCCGAACGCGACATCGCGCGCCTGGCCGGCGGCACGGCCGGGCGTTTGCACATGGCCATCGAGTGCCACAGTTGCTTCCAGTGGTTGATGCCGACCATCGACCAGTTCCGCGATGCCTGGCCGGAAGTCGAGCTGGACCTGGCCTCCGGCTTCGCCTTCGCGCCGCTGCCGGCCCTGGCCCGTGGCGACCTGGACCTGGTGGTGACCTCGGACCCGCTGGAGCTGCCGGGCATCACCTATGTACCGCTGTTCACCTACGAAGCCATGCTCGCCGTGGCCAACCAGCACCCGCTGGCGAACAAGCCGTACATCGTGCCCGAAGACCTGATCAGCGAAACCCTGATCACCTACCCGGTGGAACGGGATCGCCTGGACATCTTCACCCGCTTCCTGGAACCGGCAGATGTAGAACCGGCCCAGGTGCGCACCTCGGAACTGACGGTGATGATGATGCAGTTGGTGGCCAGCGGTCGCGGCGTGTGCGGCATGCCCCATTGGGCGCTGCATGAATACAGCTCCCGGGGGTATGTGAAGGCCAAGCGGCTGGGGGAGAAAGGTTTGTTTGCCACGCTGTACGCCGGGATTCGCGCCGACATGCTCGATGCGCCGTACATGCGTGATTTTCTGCTGACGGCCAAGGACACCTCGTTTTCGACCCTGGACGGCGTCAGCGCCGTTCGCTGACCTGTAGCGGATACCTGTGGCGAGGGAGCTTGCTCCCGCCGGGCTGCGCAGCAGACCCAAAAATCCTGGGGCCGCTTCGCGCCCCAGCGGGAGCAAGCTCCCTCGCCACAAGATCAGGCAGGGATCAGAGAGGCGCGATAGAACGGCAGAATCAAATCCCGGGTCAGCGGCGCAAGCTGCAAACCACCGTCGCCAGCCGGGTCGATCCAGCACACCTCTTCAATCTCGGCAGCCGGCATCACCGCCACGTCGATGTGCACCTGGAACAAATCGGCCTGCACCACAAACCCCGGCTCATTCGCCGCCGGCGCCGAGAACTGCCCAAGGTACACAGCCGCCGCCGGATCAATCCGCAGGCCCAGTTCTTCGTGCAGCTCACGGGCCAAAGCCTCTACGGGTTGCTCGCCGGCATCGATCTTGCCGCCCGGCTGCATGAAGGCCTGGGTGCCGCGCTTGCGTACCAGCAGGGTCTGGCCGTCGCTGCCGATCAGCAGGGCGGCGGCGATGCGAATGGTGGAGGTCATGGGAAAGTCGCCTTGAATACAAAGGCGCAAGGATCCCATGAACCGGTATCAGCTCGAAAGCGGCGTCTCATCCGGTTCCTTGATAAACACGCTGTACTTCGCCCCTTCCATGGCCTCGAACGCAATCAGCTTGTC
Source organism: Pseudomonas sp. F9001 (assembly GCF_013385435.1). NCBI lineage: Bacteria > Pseudomonadati > Pseudomonadota > Gammaproteobacteria > Pseudomonadales > Pseudomonadaceae > Pseudomonas > Pseudomonas sp. F9001. Next base: position 381,083 of record NZ_JACAPX010000015.1, on the reverse strand, counting down.
CACCAGCGGCAGGTTCAACACCTTGCCGGCGTTGAGCAGCAGCATGCCGTTGTCGGCGTTGAGGTTGCGCGCCAGCACCATGCCTTCGGCCAGTTCGCGGGTGCTCAGGACCTTGACCGACGGGTCGCCCAGGGTCACGTCGCTGAGGAACGCGGCGCACGCCTGGACGAAGTCCTCGACCATGTCCGGGTCGTAAAGGCGCCCGGCGTATTTGCGGATGTAGAGCAGCGCTTCGTCGCTGTTCATCTGCCGCTCAAGGATCAAGCCGCGTTGCAATTCGATGAAGTCCACCGCCAGTTTCAACAGGCGCGAACCTACAGGTATTGCTTCGCCCTTGAGGTGGTCGGGAAAGCCGCTGCCGTCCCAGCGTTCCTGGTGATGGCGGATCAAGCGTGCCGCGTCTTTCATCGGTTCCAGGGTCATCAGCAACGATTCGCTCTGGGCCGGATACGCCCGGTACCGCTCACGGTAGGTGCTGTGCAGCAGGTCGCTGGGAGAGACCATCATGTTGTCGCTCCAACTCAACTTGCCGATGTTGTAGAGCGCGGCGGCCATGGTCAGGTCGCGATTGCTGGCCTCATCCAGGCCGCGGCCGTGGCACCAGGTGCGCACCAGCTCGATGATCTGCCGGTTGGTTTGCTTGGCTCGGGGCAAGCGCAGGTTGGCCAGCAGCGAGAACACTTCGGTGCCGGTGGCGTAGCTGTGTTTGAGTTCTTCGTAGGCCAGGTCGAGCATGTCAGCGGTTTGCTGCAGCTCGCTGGTGCGTGAGGCCACGCGTTTTTCCAGGCTGGCGTTGAGTTGCTTGAGTTCGTCGTTCTGCTGGCGGGTCAATTGCTCCAGGCGCAGGCGCTCACGCTCGGAATGTTGATGGGCCAGGGATTGCCGCAACGCCAGCAGCAGTTCTTCGTCTTTCCAGGGTTTGCTCAGGTAGCGGTAGATCTGCCCTTCGTTGATGGCCTTGATGATCAGCGTCAGGTCGGTTTCACCGGTCAGCAGGATACGCACGGTGTGCGGGTAATCATGGTGGATCTGCGCAAGCAGGGTGGCGCCGTCCATGTCCGGCAGGCGCGCGGCACTCATCACCAGGTCGACGGGTTGCTGCGCCAGAATCGCCAGCGCGTGAGCGGCGTCGGTGGCGCTGCATAATTCAAAGGGTTCCAGGCGCAGCAACTGCGTCAGGCGGTCCAGCACGTCCGGGTGTGCGTCAATCAACAGCACTACCGGGCGGTCGGGATTTGCGAAGGTCACTGACTCTCCCATGGGGCACCTCGTATAGCGTCGATGTGCGTGTCCTACGGTCAAGGTAACAGCCTCCTGGCCATTACCCAGCAGTTTAGTCGGTTTTTCTTTGCAGTGATGGCCTTGCGACATCACTTCGTCAGATGGGCATAAAAAAGGGCCACTTCATTGAATGAAGCGGCCCTGAGGTAACGCGCGGTGCATCACGCCTCGGCGGTTTTACCGGCCGAACCAAACGACGCAAATCGCTTGTTGAAGCCGGCGATGCGGCCTTCGGACTGGGTCTTGCGCTGTTGGCCGGTGTACACCGGGTGCGAGGCGCTGGACACGTCCAGGAGTACGTAGGGGTAAGTGTTGCCGTCGCTGTGTTGTTGCGTACGGTCGGTTTCCACGGTGGAACCGATCAGGAAGAAAACGTCGGCGGCGGTGTCATGGAACAACACGGTGCGGTAGTCGGGGTGGATACCAGGTTTCATAAGGCCTCCGGGGCGTCTGGGTGAACATCAAGTGTTATACAGTAACACAAATGATGCACCCAAACGAGAACCGATTGCAATAAGAATAGACCCCAAGCTTCTATGCGGCTTCCTGAAAGTCCATTTCCGGGGGCTGCCGGGAGAAGCCCCGCGTCAGGAAACCCAGGTACACCAGGCCAATCGCCAACCAGCTCAGGCCCAGGTAAATCGCCAGGTGATCCAGGCTGACCATCAACCACAAATCCGCCACCAGGCCGATGGTCGGGAACACCAGGAACAGCACCAACTCCCGCAAACCGCGCTGCTTGGCACCGATCCAGTAGTGGAAGATCACCGACAGGTTCACCAGGCTGAAAGCCAGGAACGCACCGAAGTTGATGAACGAGGTGGAGGTGGTGACGTCCAGTCTCAACGCCAGTAACGCAACCACCGCACACAGCAGGATGCTGTTGACCGGCGTACCGAAGCGCGCGTGCAAAGTACCGAAGAACGACTTGGGCAACACCCCGTCGCGCCCCATCGCAAACAGCAACCGCGAACCGCTGGCCTGCGCCGACAGCCCCGAGGCGAACTGGCCGACGATCAGGCCGATCAGGAAGATCGACACAAACAGGTCGCCGCCAATGTTGCGGGCAATCTCGTAGGCGGCAGAATCCACGTCGGTGAACTCAAACGATGGGTGGGCGATCTGCACGAAGTACGACACACCGACGAAGATCAGCCCGCCGATCAGGGTGATCAGCATGATCGCCCGGGGAATCGTGCGGCGCGGGTCGCGGGTTTCTTCGGTCAGGGTGCTGACCGCGTCAAAGCCCAGGAACGAATAGCAGGCGATCGCCGCACCGCTCATGATCAACGGCATTTGCATCTGGCCGTTGAAGAACGGGGTGATGGTCCACAGCGGCTTGCTCGCATCACCGCCGATGTAGTGGATGCACAGCGCGACGAAGGCGACCAGCACCAGGAACTGCACCAGCATCAGCAAGGCGTTGATGCCGTTGGCGAGTTTCAGGCCGATGATGTTGATCACACTGGTGACCCCGATAAACGCCAGTACCCAGACCCATTGCGGCACGGCCGGGAAGGCCGAATGCAGGTAGGCCGCGCCGATCAGCCAGATGGCCATGGGCAGGAACAGGTAGTCGAGCAACACCGCCCAACCGGCGATAAACCCGAGCTTGGGGCTGATGGCCTTGCGCACATAGCTGTAGGCAGACCCGGCCACCGGGAACGCCGAGGCCATGCGGCCGTAGCTCATGGCGGTAAAGAACATCGCCACCAGGGCGGCCAGGTAAGCGGCCGGGACCATGCCGGCGGTGGATTGCGCCAGGATACCGAAGGTGCCCAGGACAATGATCGGTGTCATATAGGCGATGCCAAACAGCACCACCGACCCTAACGACAGGGTGCGTTGCAAACGAGCCATGAGCGATTCTCCGCGCAATTATTAGATTTATGGCAGAACTGAAGTCGGTGCAGCGAACGCAATAATTTTTATGGTTGAAGCAGCTTTTTGGTGAAATGCAGCTTCTGTGGCGAGGGGGCTTGTCCCCCGTTGGGCTGCGAAGCGGCCCCAGAAAAAGCGGGAGCGCTTCGCACTCCAACGGGGGACAAGCCCCCTCGCCACAACAGCATCCTTGCCACGAGACCCGTGTCAGGGTTTGGGGATCAACAATTCCCGCGTCCCGTCCTCGCGCTCAATCACCTCCCCCGGCAATTTCAAGCGCTGGTCATCCAGGTAGCGATAGTCCTGTCGCGCCGCCGCCAGTTGCCCCAGGTCCAGTTCAACGCGGAACTGCCCTTCCCCGCGCCCGGCTTCAAACAGCAAGCTGCCGAACGGGTCGACCAGCGCACTGCCACCGGCGAACATCAGGCCGTCGTCGCCCTCTTCCACTCGGTTGACCATCAGCGCGAACGCCTGGTTTTCCTGGGCGCGGGCCATGATCGCAGTGCGGTGAGTGGGGCCGTACGGGTCCATGTTGCCGTTGGTGACGATCAACACTTCAGCGCCCAACTGCGCCAGGGCCCGGGCGGTTTCCGGGAATTCGATGTCGTAACAGATCAACAGGCCAACTCGCACGCCGTTCCACACGCAGGTGGCGTAGCGGTCACCCGGGGTGAAGACGCCGCGGTCCGAGGCCCACAGGTGGGTCTTGCGATAGCGCAGGGCGATGCCGTCCGGGGTGATCATCAAGGTGGTGTTATAGAATTGGCCCGCGTCGCTCTCGGCCATGCCGATCACCACGGCGATGTTGCGCGCGCGGGCGGCCTGGATAATCGCCTGCACGGTCGGGCCGTCCACCGGCTCGGCCACCTCGGCCACGGTGCCGGCGGTCGGGAAGCCCATCAGGTGGGTTTCCGGGAATACGACCAATTGGGTATCCGCCGCACACGCAGCAATTGCCGCCAACGCGCGCTCAAGGTTGTAAGCTGTGCCGTTATCGCGGCCTGCCAGCTGGGCAAATTCGACCTTCATGGTTATTCCTTGTTCTTTATCTGTGGCGCAGTATGCGCAGCCGCGAACACTCGGGAAATCACGCAGCCGGGTTAACCCTATGGGGGTAGATGCATGACATTGTCGCTGGAAGACATCGCCTGGCACCGTTCGGTGGGGCAGATGATAGACGCCCTGGACCAGCCGAATTTCTGGACGCAGCTTGTCCGGTTGCTGGACCAATATGTGCCGTTCGACAGTTGGGTGGTGTTGCTGTTCAGCAGCGAGCACAAACCCCTGGTGTTCGCCGAATGCCCGGGCCAGGACGGCGAACCCGACCATCTGTTCCAGGATTACCTCAACGGTTTATACCTGCTCGATCCCTTCTACATCGCCAGCCGCGAACACTCGCGCACCGGGCTGTTTCGCCTGGCCGAAGTGGCCCCGGAGCATTTCGAGCTGACCGAGTATTACCAGCGCTACTTCCGGTTGAACGTGGTGGCCGATGAAATCCAGTTCAATTGCCAGCAACCGGACGGGCGAACCCTATGCCTGTCCCTGGGCTCCAAACAGCGCTTTGACCCACAGCAGATTGCCCTGCTGTCGCTGATTCAACCGTGGGTACTGGGCTTGCTGCGCCAGCGCCTGCCCCATGAACTCAACCAGGTGAGCGCTCCGGAGCAGCCGATCCACAACGATGGCTGGGGCGCGCAACTCACCGCGCGGGAGCTGGATGTGGGCCGTTTGATGCTCAGTGGTTGCTCCAGCAAGGAAATCGCTCGTAAGCTGGAAATCTCTGTTGAAACCGTGAAAGTCCATAAGAAACACATGTACAGCAAGCTAGGGATCAAATCCCAGTCGGAGCTGTTCTCGATTTTTCTGCAGGCGCAAAACGCCTGATCGAGCCCTGTAGGAGCGAGCTTGCTCGCGAAAAACGTCAATGCACCGCGGTCATCCAGACAACCGCGCTATCGTTAACGACCTTCGCGAGCAAGCTCGCTCCTACAGGATAAAAACTAAGGAACCCTGTATGAGCCTGTCCTTGTTAAGCCGTTACGCGTTCTTTGCCGTCTGCGTCATTTTCACCCTCGCCAGCATGCCGTTTATCGAACACGAATGGCTGTGGCCGATCGCCGTGGTCACCGGCATCCTTAGCCTGATCGGCATTTTCGACCTGCTGCAAAGCCCCCACGCGGTGCGCCGCAACTACCCGATCCTGGGCAATATCCGTTACCTGGTGGAAGGCATCCGTCCGGAAATCCGCCAGTACCTGCTGGAATCCGACAGCGACGCCCTGCCCTTCTCCCGGGCCCAGCGCTCGCTGGTCTACTCCCGCGCCAAGAATGAAAGTGCCGACAAACCCTTCGGCACGCTGATCGACGTGTACCAGTCGGGCTTTGAGTTTATCGGCCACTCCATGCGCCCCGCGCCGCTGAGCGACCCCAGCGCGTTTCGCGTGATCGTTGGCGGCCCGCAATGCAAGCAGCCCTACTCGGCCTCGGTGTTCAACATCTCGGCCATGAGCTTCGGTTCGCTGAGCGCCAATGCGATTCGCGCGCTCAACCAGGGGGCCAAGCTCGGCAACTTCGCCCATGACACCGGTGAAGGCAGCATCAGCCCCTATCACCGGGAAAACGGCGGCGACCTGACCTGGGAGCTCGGCAGCGGCTACTTCGGCTGCCGCACCAGCGCCGGCCTTTTCGACCCGGAACGCTTCGCCGTGCAGGCGCAGAACCCGCAAGTGCGGATGATCGAAATCAAGATGAGCCAGGGCGCCAAACCGGGCCACGGCGGGATCCTGCCCAAGCACAAGGTCACCCAGGAAATCGCCGACACCCGCGGCATCATGATGGGCGAGGACTGCATCTCGCCTTCGCGCCACAGCGCGTTTTCCACTCCCATCGAAATGATGCACTTCATCGCCCAGCTGCGTGAACTGTCGGGCGGCAAACCGGTGGGCTTCAAGTTCTGCCTGGGCCACCCGTGGGAATTCATGGGCATCGCCAAGGCCATGCTCGAAACCGGCATCCTCCCGGACTTTATCGTGGTGGACGGCAAGGAAGGCGGAACCGGCGCCGCGCCGGTGGAGTTCACCGACCACATCGGCGTGCCGCTGCGTGAAGGCTTGTTGTTCGTGCACAACACCCTGGTGGGCTTGAACCTGCGGGACAAGATCAAGCTCGGCGCCAGCGGCAAGATCGTCAGCGCGTTCGACATCGCCAGCGTCCTGGCCATCGGTGCCGACTGGGCCAACTCGGCGCGGGGCTTCATGTTCGCCATCGGCTGTATCCAGTCGCAAAGCTGCCACACCAACAAATGCCCCACCGGGGTGGCCACCCAGGACCCGTTGCGCCAGCGCGCACTGGTGGTGTCGGACAAGGCCCAGCGCGTGTTCAACTTCCACCGCAACACGCTGAAGGCCCTGGCCGAAATGCTCGCTGCCGCCGGTCTCGACCACCCTTCGCAACTCTCGGCCAAGCACCTGGTGCGGCGCATGTCGGCCACCGAGATCAAGTTGTTTTCGCAGCTGCATGTGTTCCTGAAACCTGGCGAATTGCTCACCGGCGAAGTGAACGGCGAGTTTTATTCGCGCATGTGGCAGATGGCGCGGGCGGACAGTTTTGAGCCGAATGAAATCGCCGCGGCCTGAGCCCGCACTGAACAACCCCGCTGAACCGGACCACCGAACGGCATCGTTGAAACAAGGAGCTTCACCATGCCGTTACTCGACTTCACCGCCCTTGCCGCCCAACTGCCGGACACCTGGAAATCCACCCGCGTGGGCCAGGTCGGCCCGGCGCGGATCAAGGTGCTGCGCATGGATGCACAGGCTTATGAAGAAGAAACCCACGACTACAACGAAGGGCTGTTGGTGATCGACGGCCTTTTGCGCCTGTCTATTGGCGAGGAGGCCATCGACGTCGGCGCCGGTCAGATGTACCTGGTTGAAGCCGGCATCGCCCACGCGGTACTCGCCGGCAGCCAAGGCACGCTGGTGATCATCGACGTTTAAACAAAGCGATGAGACATTCAGCAAAAAACTCAGCTTTGCAATTGCTTACAAATACCGCCAACCTGCGCCCGCCCGACGTACGGCTCGACTGAAGCCGTCGTCCACTTGTCATTACTAAACCCCTTGTTCAAGAGCCCGCTGCCATGTTGAACGGACGCGACCCGCGCATCGATTTTTTTCGGGGCCTGGCGTTGATCTTTATTTTCTGGGATCACGTGCCCCACAACCCTCTGGGCCAGATCACCTTGCGCAACTTCGGTTTCAGCGACGCGGCGGAGGTCTTCGTGTTCCTGGCCGGTTATGCGGCCGTGCTGGCCTACGGCAAGATCCTGCAGCGCGACGGTTATCTGATCGCCTGCGTGAAGATCTGGCGGCGCACCTGGGTGCTGTACGTGGTGCACATCTTCCTGCTGGCGATGCTGATGGGCATCGTGTTCTTCGCCAACAGCCATGTGGAAACCCGCGACCTCGTTGAAGAGATGGGCCTGACGCACTTCGTCACCCATCCCCAGCAAGCCCTAGTGGATGAACTGCTGTTGCGCTTCAAACCCAACCTGATGGACCCGTTGCCGCTGTACATCGTGCTGCTGGGTTGCCTGCCGCTGGTGTTGCCGCTGCTGTTGCGCAAGACCTGGGCGGTGGTGGCTGTTTCGCTGGCGGTGTACTTGCTGGCGCCGCACCTGGGCTGGAACCTGGCGGCGATTGCCGACGGCGTGTGGTACTTCAACCCGGTGACCTGGCAGTTGCTGTTTGTGCTGGGCGGCGCGGCGGCGATTCATGCCGGGCAACCCCGCCCTGTCGAGACTCGGCGCCTGTTGCGTCAGCCATTGTTCGTCGCTGCGGCGGTGTATGCGCTGGTGGCGGGGGTTCTCACGCTCTCGTGGCGCTGGCCGGAAATCCACGACGCGCTGATGCCGTCGGCGCTCAGTGACCTGCTGTACCCCATCAGCAAGACCGACCTGTCGCCCGTGCGTTTGCTGCACTTCCTGGCCCTGGCCTATGTCACCGCCAAGCTGTTGCCTGGCCACGCCTGGACGCAAAACTGGCTGGCGCAGCAAACCTGCCGCATGGGCCGCTACTCCCTGGAGGTGTTCTGCCTGGGGGTGCTGCTGGCACCGCTGGCGGACATGATCAATGCGATCACCGGCGATGCCTTCGCCATGCAAATCTTCACCGCATTGGTAGGCGCCGGGCTGATGGCGCTGCTGGGGGCCTGGCTGGATTTGAACAAACGGCTCACCCAACCGGCGCCCCCCGCCACCGCCTGAAAAACAAAAAGCCCCGTAAGGGGCTTTTTGTTGAGCGCAGGAAACTCAGCTCGCGGTGCGTGCCGCCGCTTGAGTCGGCTGCAACTTGAACACGTAGAACAACACCGTCAGCAGCACCAGGAACACCGGCCCCACGTAGAGCGCCACACGGGTGTCCGGGAAGTACGCCATCAGGCCCACCACCAGCACCAGGAACGCCAAGGCCAGGTAGGAGCTGACCGGGTACAGCCACATGCGGTATTTAAGGCCGTCACGTTCGGCCTGGGTCAGGCTCTTGCGGAACTTGAGCTGGGCCAGGAGGATCATCAGCCAGGTCCAGATCGCGCCGAAGGTAGCGATGGAAGTGACCCAGACGAAGACTTTTTCCGGAACCATGTAGTTGAGCAGCACGCCCAGCAACAGCACGAAGATCGACAGCAGCAGCGCCTTGCGCGGCACGCCGTTGCTTGAGGTGGTACCGAACGTGGCCGGGGCCTGGCCGTTCTGTGCCAGGCTGTAGAGCATGCGCCCGGTGCTGAAGATACCGCCGTTGCACGACGACAACGCTGCGGTGATCACCACGAAGTTGATGATGCCGGCGGCGGTCTTGATACCCAGGCGCTCGAAGGTCATCACGAACGGGCTGCCCTGGGTGCCGATTTCGTTCCACGGGTAGATCGACAGAATCACGAACAACGCACCGACGTAGAACAGCAGGATGCGCCAGAACACCGAGCCGATGGCACTCGGGATGGTCTTCTGCGGGTTCTTCGCTTCACCGGCGGTGAGGCCGATCATCTCCACGCCCAGGTAGGCGAACATCACCATCTGCAGGGACATCAACACACCCTGCACGCCATTGGGCATAAAGCCGCCGTGGGTCCACAGGTTGGAAATGCCCAGGGCCACGCCATCGTTGCCAAAGCCGAACGCGATGATGCCGACGCCGCCGATCACCATGGCGATGATGGTGACGATCTTGATCAGTGCGAACCAGAACTCGAACTCACCGAAGGCCTTGACCGCGATCAGGTTGATGGTGCCCATGCTGATCAGTGCTGCCAGGGCCCAGATCCAGCGGGGTGTATCGGGGAACCACACGCCCATGTACACGGCGACGGCCGTGATTTCTGCCACGCAGGTCACCAGCCACAGGAACCAATAGTTCCAGCCGGTGAGAAAGCCCGCCAGCGGGCCGAGGTAATCCTGGGCGTAGCGGCTGAACGAACCGGCCACCGGGTTGTGCACGGCCATCTCGCCGAGGGCGCGCATGATCACCAGGATCGCCAGGCCGCCGATGATGTACGACAGCATGATCGCCGGGCCGGCCATTTCAATGGCCTTGGCCGAGCCGAGGAACAGGCCGACGCCGATGCATGCACCGAGGGCCATCAGGCGAATATGCCGTTCGCCGAGTTCGCGTTTCAGCGGACCGCCCTGAGCGGTCTCGCCGTGGGGCAGATGATTGCCAGCTGGCATAGGGATACAACCTCGTCTTGTTATTGGATATGAGCCACCGAGTCCGGGGCGTCATGGCGGGTCTGCCATGGCGTACCGTTGCCGGATCACCTTTTGGGTAAAACGGTCTGGCCGGGCCAGATCAGCGGGGGTGCAGTATAAAAAGCTAAACCCAGGGGTTTTCACTCTATAAACGGCAAGATTCAGCGGGAACTCTCGGTAAAGGCGCCTTTTGCGGAGGAGCATCACCTGGTTAGCGTAGGAATCATCGCCACCAAACGGCGGCGAGTATTGCACGGTAATGGTGCAGCGTCATGCCCCTACCTTTGGCGGGTTTACGGGTGGGGGAGGCTCTAGCTCGACGGTTTGGGGTTATGTGGCGGGGTTATCTGTGACGAGCGGGCTTGTCTGTGGCGAGGGGGCTTGCCCCCCGTTGGGCTGCGCAGCAGCCCCAGTAAACACACCGCATTTCTTCAGGAAGATCTTCATGGCAGGTTTTGGGGCTGCTGCGCAGCCCAACGGGGGACAAGCCCCCTCGCCACAAACAGCATCACCCTCACAAATTCCTCCCACTCGCCCACCACCGTCTAAGCTTCAACCAAGTCCGATCAATCTGCGTAAATGGATCAATCGACTATGGGCGCTTTATGGCAAAACGCTTCGACCAAGGCTGCGGTATCCACCGATAGCCCGGATGAACAGCCGTTGCCACAAAGCCCTCCTCCCCGCCGACGGTTGTGGTGGCGGCTGTTCTGGCTGGTGCTGCTGATTGCGCTGATCGCCCTGGGCTTTGCCGCCCTGCGGGAAATGCGCACTTCAAGGTTGCAGGCCAAAACCTTCTCCGACATTGCCTCAACCCTCACCTACCAAATGCATTCGGGCCCCAGCGATGCGCGGGTTTACCCTGGCGCCGGGCCCTTTGACAAGCGCCTGGGCTACAGCGCCCTCGGCGAGTTCCTGCCGCGCTTGATCAAGCGTGACTACCTGATCCAGGCTCAAGCGCGCTTCTCCCCCGACCTGATGACCTACGCCCAGCGCGGCCTGTTCGTGCCCTACCCGGAAAAAATCCAGGCCGGCCTGACCATCACCGATTGCCGCGCCGCACCGCTGTATCAGTTCACGTATCCACAACAGTTCTACCCAAGCTTTGCGGCGATCCCGCCGGTGGTGGTCAGCAGCCTGCTGTTTATCGAAGACCGCGACCTGCTGGACCCGAAAAACCCGCAACTCAACCCGGCCGTGGATTGGCCGCGCTTTGCCAAGGCCGCCTGGTCCCAGGTGGCGAAGCTTTTGCACCTGCCCGGCCAGACGGCAGGCGGCAGTACCCTGGCCACGCAGCTGGAAAAATACCGCCACTCGCCCGACGGCCTGACCCTGTCCGGCGGCGAGAAAATCCGCCAGATGATTTCTGCCAGCGTGCGCGCGTATCAGGACGGCCCGCAAACCCTTGCCGCTCGCCAGGACATCGTGCGCGACTACCTCAACAGCGTGCCCCTGTCGGCGGTACCCGGCCATGGCGAAGTGCACGGCATGGCCGAAGGCTTGCGCGTGTGGTACGGCGCCGACTTCAACCAGACAAACGCGCTGCTCATCGGCACCGACCCCAAACAGCTGCCGCAAAAGGGTCTGGCGTTGCGCGAGGTGCTGTCGCTGATGATCGCCCAGCGTCGCCCGTCTCACTATCTGTCCAAGGGCCACAAGGAACTGGCGGACCTCACCGACAGCCACATCCGCCTGCTCGCACAAAACAACGTGATCGACCCGGCGCTGGCCAGCGCAGCCCTCGCCAGCAAAGTCACCTACCGTGACTGGCAGCAACAACCGACGATCCAGCCAATCGAAACCAACAAGGGCATCAGCGTCGCCCGCACTCGCCTGGCCGCCCTGCTCAACCAGCCGCTGTACGACCTCGACCGACTCGATCTTTCTGCCACGAGCACCTTGCAAGCCGACCTGCAAAGCCAGGCCAGCACGTACCTCAAGCAACTCGCCGACCCCGCCTTCGCCGCGCAGATCGGCCTGCTCGGGCCCACGCTGCTGACGCCCGCCAGCACCGCTCAGGTTCGCTACAGTTTCAACCTCTACGAGATGACACCCGACGGTGCCCGCGTGCGCGTGCAAACCGACAGCACCGACCAGCCATTCGACATCAACGAAGGCAGCAAGCTGGAACTGGGTTCAACCGCCAAGCTGCGGGTGATGACTACCTACCTGCAAATCGTCAGCGAACTGCATGATAAATACGCTGCGACACCTGCCGCCGAGCTGCGCAAAGTCCCGGTCGAGGACACGGACCGCATTACCCGCTGGGCCCTCGACTACCTGGCCCAGAACAGCGACCGCAACCTGCCGGCCATGCTCGACGCCGCCCTCAATCGCCAATACTCGGCCAACACCGGCGAAGGTTTTTTCACCGGCGGCGGCATGCACCACTTCCATAACTTCCGCAGCCAGGACAACGGTCGCAATCCCACGTTGATCGAAGCCCTGCGCGAGTCGATCAACTTGCCGTTCATTCGCCTGATGCGTGACCTGGTGCGCTACAGCACCTATCACGGTGCGAACAACAGTGCCGAGTTGCTCAAGGACGACAGTGACCCGAGGCGCCAGGAATACCTGGCCAAATTCGCCGACCGCGAAGGCACCACCTTCCTGCTCAAGTTCTGGAAGAAATACCGCAACAAGAACACCCAGGCGCGCCTCGACACCTTCCTCGACAGCATGCACCCCACCGCCATTCGCCTGGCCGCCGTACACCGCTACCTGCTGCCCAACGCCAGCCAGGCGAGTTTCAACAGCTTCGTCCGCTCGCACTTGAGCAGCGTCAAAAGCCCTGAAAAACTCACCGACGAGCGCCTCGAAAAGCTCTACCAGAATTACGGCCCCGGCGCCTACGACCTGCCTGACCAAGGCTATATCGCCAAGGTTCACCCGCTGGACCTGTGGCTGATGGGCTACCTGCTGAACAACCCCGACGCCACCTTCACCCAGGCCACCGCCGCCAGTGAACACGAGCGCCAGGAGGTTTACAGCTGGCTGTTCAAGAGCCGCCACAAGAGTGCCCGCGACAGCCGCATCCGCACCATGCTGGAGATCGAAGCCTTCCTCGATATTCACCAGCGCTGGCAAAAAGTCGGCTACCCCTTCGACCATCTGGTGCCGTCGCTTGCCACGGCCATCGGCAGCTCCGGCGACCGCCCGGCGGCCCTGGCGGAACTGGTGGGGATCATCCTCAACGATGGCGTGCGCCAGCCCACCCTGCGTATCGACAGCCTGCGCTTTGCCGCCGACACCCCGTACGAAACCCGCTTGGTCAACGACCCCAATCGCGGCAAGCGCGTGATGCCTTCCGAGGTGGCCACGGCACTCAAGGGGGCGCTGTCCCAGGTGGTGGACGCCGGCACTGCACGGCGCGTGTCCGGCAGTTTCAAACTGGCGGACGGTACGCCTTTGGCCATGGGCGGCAAGACCGGTACCGGCGACAACCGGATCGAAGCCATCGGCGCCGGCGGGCGGATTCTCAGCTCCAAGGCGATCAACCGCACGGCGACCTTCGTGTTCTACATCGGCGAGCATCATTTCGGCACGCTGACCGCCTTCGTCCCCGGCGCTTCGGCCCAGGGTTTCAAGTTCACTTCGGCGTTGCCGGTACAGGTACTCAAGGGCATGGCGCCGATTCTTACGCCCTATCTGCAACCGGGCAACAACAGCTTATGCAGCGTGCGCTGATGGGCCTATCCCTGCGCTTTTCACTTGCGGATTACTGAGGGATCCGCCGCGGTTTCCACCCACTATTCAAACTTATCCGCAGCCGTGCCGGTGCATAGACTCAAGCCTTCTTTTTGAGCTCTACAGGTTGCCCCCATGGCCGACATACCCGACCAGTCCCTGCACCACGCGTTTATCGAAAACGCCCTGCCGCACTGGCTGAAAACCACCTCGCCACTCCGCCTGCGCGCACTCAACGACGTCGCCCGCCAAGGCATCCGCCACTATCCCCATGCCAGCGCCAACCAGCATCAAGCGCTCAAGCCCGCGATCGCCGCACACTGGCAGCAGCAGGCTGCGATGGACCAGCGATTCCAGGCATTGACCGACGTGTATGCCTTCGCCGAACCGCTGCTGAAAAATGCCTTGAAGGCCTATGGCGAGATCGACGTCAGAACCACCTGCCTGCGGCTGTATGCCAGCGCCAAAGTTGCCTGGTGGGTGCACGATTTCAATCGTGGGGAGCAAAGCAAAACCCTGTCGCTGCTGGACGTCGCGCTGGCCAACTTTGCCGCCTCGGACACCTTCGTCGACTACGCCTTCCTGTCCGCCGAAGACCCACGCGGGCAGCGGGATACACTGACCTTGCGCCACTCCATCACCGGCGCGGTATTGACCGCTGAACAGTTCAAGCACATCTGCCGCACCCTGGACCTGGGCGCCCGCTACCAGAAAAGCCTGCGCCAGGCCCTGGGGTTCTATGACCCGGCGGTGACCCGGGCCGTGCGCCTGCAGATGATTGCCACTCAGAAGACTGCCCTGGGTACGGCGGCGCACCTGGCCTTGATCAACCGGGACATCGACGCCGATGCCCACGGCGCCGTGCTCGACCTGATCGCCGGCCGCGTCGCGCTGCTGGACGGTCAGGCGCTTGGATGCCATACCCTGAGCCTGATGAACACGGCATTGACCGGCATCCTGTTGCTGTTTGTCCCGCAGCCCACCCGGCCCGTCGGCAAGGTGCTGGTGTACATCCCCGCAGACCCCGAACACCCTCTGAAGCAATACCCTTCGCCTGCGGCCTTCCTCAGCCACCTCACGGAAAAACTGCGGGACAGCCAGCGCTACCAGACCTTCTTCAGCCAGTTCATCGACCACGCCAGGCGCGGTGAATTCTTTGCCGGGCTCAATACACGCTTGAGCCGTGTGCGCTGGCATCAAACCGCCCACACCGACCCGCGTCCCAGCTGGCGCGACACCCCGATCACCCAGCCAAACCTGCAATTCAGCGTGCAGGCTATCGGTGACGATCACGTCAATCGCTCAACGCTCGCCGCCGAAAATGACCTGTGGAATTACCAGTACCGCCTCAAGTTGAACAAGATCGTCAATGATGCCCTGGACATCGCCGTGCCCACCGCCACCGCCGACCGCCACGCGCGCTGGGCCTGGTGGGACAACCTGGAAAAAATCCTCGGGGATATCTTCAATGCGGCGCTGCTGGTGCTGACGCCCTTCGTGCCGCTGCTGGGGGAAGCGATGCTCGCCTACAGCCTGTACCAGATCACCGACGAGGTGTTCGAGGGGATTGTCGATTGGGCCCAGGGGCGTGGTGCCGAGGCGGCGGAGCAAGTGGTCGCGGTGGCCGACAGCGTGATCCAGTTTGCCTTGTTCGGTGCTGCCAGCCAGTTGGGCCATGTCGCACGGCTCAAGCTCAGCCCCTTCGTCGAAGGCTTGCGCCCGGTGGTGCGGCCCGACGGCAGCACGCGCCTGTGGCACCCGGATATTGCGCCCTATGCTGTGAAAAACCTCGACCAGCCGCCCATTGTCGACGGCCTGCACACCCATCAGGGCAAGCAGATCCTCGCGCTGCAAGGTGCTCACTTCGAAGTGCAGGCAGACCCTGAAACCGGCGACACGCGTATCGCTCACCCGGAGCGCGCCAACGCCTATCAACCCCTGGTGCGGTTCAACGGCGACGGCGCCTTCGTACATGAAGCCGAGCAACCGCGCACCTGGGACAGCGCCACGCTGATGCGCCGCCTGGGGCCGCGCACGGCGCCCTTCAGCAACCAGCAACTGCAGCAGATGCAACGCATCAGCGGTGCCGACGACGGTGTGCTGCGCAACCTTTACGTGCAAAACCGGCCGACCCCGCCGCTGCTGGAAGCGACCCTCAATCGCTATGAAGCCCAGCGCGCTGCCACACAGACCGTGCACACCATTCGCGCCGGCGCACCGCTGCCGCTGGATGCGACGTCCGCCTGGTTCGAGCAGACCATCACCGAGCTGCCGGGCTGGCCCCAAACCAAGGCATTGGAAGTGTTCGTGCGCTCGGACAAGAGCGGTGACTCCCACAAGTACGCCAACCCGCAGGCATCGCCGGCCGACACGCTGCAATTGAGCCTGGCCGAGGTGATGTCCGGCGAGTTGCCGGCGCGGGTGCTGGAGTTTCTCGATGAGCCGTCGATCAGGCACCTGCTGGGCGGCGACGTGTCGCAAGCACTGCGCGTGCAAACCTTGCGCGATCAACTGGCGGACTCGGTGGCGCGCCAGACCGGTGACATCGCCGACTACATCCATCAGGCCCGCCAGGTCAGCGCCGATCCCCATGAACGCCGTTTGCGCGTGCAGGTCAGCCCGCTGGACCGGCCGCTGGCCGACACCCTGCTGGCCGGCACAACCCCGGCCGAACGGCAAACCCTGGACCACCACGTACCGCTGCGCCTGCTCAATCAGGCCAGGGAACTGAGCTTCGCCCAGCACAGTGTCCAGGCCTACGCGGGGTTCTTCCCGCCCTGGGCGATCACCGAAGGTACCGAGCGCCTGGTGCTCAATACCCTCAAGCGCTACAGCGATGGCTTTGGCGACCTGCACCTGCAAATCCGCGATCGCCTGGTCAGCGGTACGCTGCGTTGTGAAGCCGGGCCGGCCGATGCCCGCCGGCGCCGGGTGCTGGTGCGCCAGAACGACATGGGCTACGAACTGTTCGATCAGCAGGGCCAGCGCCTGCATGGGCCGGATACCCTGTATGAATGCCTGTTGCGCGCGCTGTCCGAAGCGCAGCAACGTGAACTGGGCTACCGGCCCGGCCAGGGCGCCGGGCTCAAGCATTGGCTGATGGAAACCCTCGAACCCCTGGCCGAACGGCGCCGGGTGCTGGCCGAGCCACCGCTGCGCAGTACGGCAGATGTGCAGACCACCACCCTGCTCGGCGGCGCGGCCCTCGGCGGGTTGCGCCGCGCCCAGGAGCACCTGGGCCAGGCCCGCGCCCGGGAGGTGCTGGCCAGTCTGTTCCCGACCCTGGAGGAGGAACGCCTGCAGCGGTTCCTCAATGAGATCGGCCCGGGGCTGAACAACGATGTCCTCAATCGCCTGGTCCTGCAGCGGCACAACCTGTACCGGGAGCTGGAGCAATGGAAGCGCCTGCCCGGCCCCCATCCCAAAAACAGCCGCATGGCCCGGGAGGAAAAACTGCGTAAAAATATCATTGCGCACAAACTCTATCGCTGCTGGGAAGACCGCCTCGCCGAGCACCGCGACGACTTGGGCCAGGTGCAGAGCGGCGCGAGCCTGGACCTCAGCGCCCTCGACCTGCCCGGCAGCCTGCCGCTGCTGGGCAATGGTTTCGAGCACGTCACCCAACTGAAGCTGGCCAACTGCATGTTCAACGACAGCCAGTGGCCCTTTCTGCAGGCATTCCCGTCCCTGCGGGAGCTGGACGTCAGTGCGAACGAACTGACGCGGCTGCCCGAGCCCATCGCCAACATGCGCTACCTGCGCGACCTCAACGTGGGGGAAAACCAGATCACGCTGCTCAACGGCGACGTTGCGCGCCTGAAAAACCTCAAGCACCTGCGCAACCTGAACCTGTACCGCAACCCGCTGACGCAGCCACCGAACATCTCGAAAATGCCGCACCTGCGCCGCCTGTTCCTGAGCCGCACCCCCATCACCCAGTGGCCCACCGGGCTGTTTGCCCACCCACGGGAGGAGGGTTTCCTGCTGGACCTGAGCCAAACCCGGATTGATCATGTGCCAGCGCTCATGGCCGACAGCGCCGAGGCCCGGACCGTCGCCCATACCCGCCTGGACCGCAACACCCTGCTCAACGACCAGCGCCTGCTGTACGAGCAGTACCGCGAAGCCGCCGGACTGGACCCCAACCGCAGCTATGAACCCCGTGGAGAGAGCGGCCCGTGGCTGGAACGGGTCAGGCCGCCGTTACTGGGCAGGCGCCAGGAGCTGTGGCAAGCGGTGGAGCGCGAGCACGGCTCCCAGGGTTTGTTCGAGGTGATCAAGGCCCTTGAAGCGCCCGACTTCTTCCAGCGGCCCCAGGACATGGACACCTATTGGGACAATCTTGAAACGTTGCGCGAGCGCGTCTGGCGTTTGCTGGAGGCGGCCCACAACGATACGGCGCTGCGTGAAAAGCTGTTCAAGATGGCCAGTTTTCCCGGCCTGTGCGCCGACGGCAGTGCACAGATTTTCAATGACCTGGGCATCGAAGTGCTGGTCAGCGAAGCCCAGCGTTACTCCGCCTCGGCCAGCGAGCGCGAGGGCAAACTGGTGACGCTGGCAAAGGGCAATGCACGGCTCAAGCAATTGAACCGCATCGCCAGCGAGGACATTGCCCATCGGCTCAAACCCGAAGCCGAAGGCGGCCTCGGCCAATGGCTGCGTTCGCAACGACGGGAGGGCGTGATGGGTAACGTGGACGACGTGGAGGTCTACCTGAGCTACCAGACCTCCCTGGCCAAGCGCCTCGACCTGCCCTGGCTGTCGGAACACATGCTGTACCGCGACACCGGCGACGTAAAACCCACGCAGATCGAACAGGCCTACAGCACGGTGCTGGAGCTGGGCGAAGGCGATGGCCTGGTCAACCAGATGTTGCTGGAGCCCTATTGGGAAGAGTACCTGCACGACCACCACCCGAACACCCTTGAGGCCAATGCCCGGCATTTCGACGAACAATGCGCACGCCTTGATGAACTGCAGGAAGCCCAGGCCAGGCTGGCCCAGGCCAACGGCTTACCCGCCGAGCAGAAAGAAGCATTGAGGCTCACGCTGATCGGCCTCGCCGATGCCCTGGGTGTACCGCACCCGCAGGTGCTGACCGGGCAACCCATGACGGACGACAGCTACAACCTGCTGCTCAACGAACTGGGCTACCGCGAAAAACAATGGATGCGCGAGTTGACCCACCAGGCGTTGGAACGCCACAGCCAACAACGTAACCGCGTGACGCGCCAGGTCTGAACGTATGGGTGTGTCATGGCACACCCATTACCAACACGCCGTTGCCATTTACGACCCCCTCGACAGGCAGGGACCCCGCCTGCTTGACCAGGGCGAACGTTACAACGTCGCTCCCGGAACTGTTGGTGATACGGGTCAGGAACGAGCCATTGACTCGAACCGCAGTCCCCTGACGGACAAGGGCCGTGCCCACGTTCCGATTGCTCATCACCAGCGCATTGGCGTTGAACGAGGACGGCGTGCCTTTGTAGGTAATGGTGATCGGCGTGGTAATCCCCGGGTCCGGGCACCGGTAGGTCAACGTGTGATCTTTACGAACAGTGGTGGACAGCGGTTCCGTGCCTATCGCCCTCTGATGCACGTTGCCGAAGTCGATATTGATCGGCTGGTTATTGTTGATCGTGCACGACGATGGAGAGATCGCGAATTTATTATCCGCGGTGTACTGGAGAACAAGCCGCGTGCGGTTTGAATCGTAGTTGTTTGTCTGGTCCAGCGTTAACGTTCCAAGGATGTCCCCTCTTTCAACTTCGATTGGGTTGGTCGGATTGTTTCTTATCAAAATATAGGGCGTTACATTGACTCGTACCCCAATACCATTATTTGGCATGACAGATATTCGAATTCCGCCCGGGACGGGAGTATTCAAGTCTGAGCCGTTAATTCGTAGACCGGTGCCGAAGCCTGCGAATTTTCCGCCGGGCGCCCAGGCAGATGGCGCAGTTGCCCAGTAGTCCTGCCTCCAAGCGGGATGGCCGTCCAAGAGAGAGTACCGACACTCCAGGTTCGCCCCATCAAGCAGAATACGGCTCGTGTCCGACCCCAATCGGACAGTCACCGGGACCGTTAGGCTTACAGTTTGTCCAGTGTCCAATCGCTTCCAGGGCCCGCCATTGACCCGGCAATCAGCCGCTTTCACGGTCGTCGTAATGCCAGCCAGGGCAAGCAGCACAACGGCTCCAAATAGTCGTTTCATGTTGTTCTCTTTCATCCCATGCATAACGGTTTACCGTTACGGATAATCCAGCGTAAACGTCGAAGTCACACGGTAGCTGCCGTGCCCGATGGTCTTGTCCCGCAGGGCATCCGGCTCACCCTGCACATAGGCCTTGAGCAGGATGACGTTGTTGCCGGGGCTCAATTTCTGCTCGTCGCCGACCTTGTTCACCGGCACCGGCTTATCGCTCAGTGTCTCCAGGCCCAGCCCGATACCTGAGGCACCACTGCCACCATCCAGCGCGAACAAACCGGGCAGCGCGCGGTTTTCCGCACCGTTGAACAGGATGGTCACCGAGTCGCTGATAGTGGTATTGCAGTCATCCAGGTGCAGGGTGAAACGTTTGCCCACTGAGCGCGTGTTGATGTAGAGGTGCTTGCTGGTCAGGTCCCACAGCTCCAGGGTGATGGCTTCATCGCCCGGGCGGATGGTGCAGGCCTGTTCCACCAGGTTGCCCTTGAACCTCAGGTTGTCCACCGCCTGCGCCGTGGCCGCCAGGCCGAAGGTCAGCAGCAGGGCCAGGCCCTTATGAATCATTGCGTGTCGCATACACTCGACTCCTACTGGTATTCAGCCAACAGCGTGGCCACCGCCGTGAACCCTTGGGCCTTCAGGACCGAACCCGGCCGTTTGACCGGCACCACTTCCAATGTCGGCGGTGCAGCCAGGCTGATGTCCAGCGGCGTGTTGAGGCGAAACGGCGCGTTGTTCTGGTACAGCCGAATGCCCAGGTCAGGCGCAGTGGTCTGCAGGGCCGCGTTATCAAAGCTTGTCTCTGCGCCCTTGACGCTCAACTTCAACAGCCACGGCAGCGTGGAGGCGCCGCAGCGGATGGTGTAGCCGACGGCCCTGCGATATTTCACGCCATCAACACGCTTGGTGCCGACATCCCCGAAATCGACTTCAATCGTGCTGCCCGAATCAATCGTGCAGGGCGGCGGCTCGTTCAGCGTTCCGTTGAACGTCAGGTTGGCCGACGCAGCACTGAAAAAGCCGAAGCAACACAAGCCGAGCAACGTTCGCTGTGGCCAACATTTCATTGATCGTTTCCTCATTATTGGTACTCGATCACGAGGGTGGCGGCGGTCGCAAATGCCCCGCCCGTCAGCGTGCTGCCTGCGCGCTTGACCGGCACCGCCTGCACGACCGGAAAGGTCGGATGGGTAAACCTGAGCGGCGTGTTCAGCGGCCAGTCCGCCCCATTGGCGAAGAGCTTGACCCCCAGGTCGGTCTTGGGGGTCGAGAGCACTTTGTTATCAAACCCGGCTGCCGCGCCCTTGAGTTCCAGGGTCATCGCGTTGCTGTAAACGGGAGGACTGCAGGTGACGGTATACGGCACGTCCCGTCGATAATTCACGCCATCAATCCGTGACGTCAGCAGGTCATTGCCGAACGGCACATTCAGCGTGCCGCCGCTGTTAATCACGCACGGTGGAGGTGCAATGATGGTCGCGCGGATCGTCAGGTTGGTATCGGCCTGCACGCCCTGGCTGACCGCCCACAGCAGTCCCGCACCGATAAAAATGGCCCACGGGCCGGTTAACCTGGTCATTGTTCTGCCCTTACTCATAATTGAGCCTGAAATCCACCACGGCCCGGAATGCACCGCTGGTCAGGGGTGCCGGGGTGCGCGTGGGCTGGACGTTCCAGGTCTGCGTGTTGCGGCCCAAGGGCAA
Source organism: Pseudomonas sp. F9001 (assembly GCF_013385435.1). Classification (NCBI taxonomy): domain Bacteria; kingdom Pseudomonadati; phylum Pseudomonadota; class Gammaproteobacteria; order Pseudomonadales; family Pseudomonadaceae; genus Pseudomonas; species Pseudomonas sp. F9001. The sequence goes on along the minus strand of NZ_JACAPX010000015.1, from coordinate 359,573 downwards.
GAACAATGGCTCCCCCCTTGAACCCAGCTGTACATCGCGCCCCTGGGAATCGGTCAGGCGCAGGCCCATCCCGGTGATGCCTTGCACCTTGACCAGCCGTGAATCATCGGCATCGGCTGGTGCGATGAACGCCACCGAGAGCACCGGTTGATAAGCACTCCATGTCAGGTTCCCCGTGCGTTCACTGGCGATGCGGCCGGCGGTGCGCCGGCAATCCTCGAACAGCAGTTGAAAGGCCACGGAGGTCGCCTGGTCACCCGGCCGTTGCAACTGGCTGGCCGACACCGGGCCCAGGTCGATCGTCTGGTGCAGGGATGCCATCTCCAGGCTGCAGGGGGTTTCATGCATGGACCCGAGAATGTTGAGCATCCCGACCATGCCCTCCACATCCTCGTCATCCGCGGCGTGCGCCGGCCCCATCAGGGCCAGCAACAGACCGCCCAAGACCTTCACTGTGTGCAACTTCATGACGTTCTCCGGCAGCAGGCACTACTGATTGGCCACAGACAGTTGCGTGTTCACCTTGCATGTCTCGCCACTGCAGGTGAACGCCAGCAGCGGACGGCCACCGTAATCATTCACGTAGGACAAATAGGGGGTTGTGCCGAGCTCCTTGGCAGTCGGCCCCAGGGCCTGCGTGCCTTTGGGCGGGACCATCACCGGCTCGAAGCCCGGTATGGTCTTGCCGTCCTTGCTGCTGCGCGCATCCACCAGGGTCACGTAGTAAGGCGTGGGGTTATTCACCTCGTAGTGATCGCCTTGCCGGGTAAGGGTCAGCTTTTCCTGCCATGGGTTGGACAGGTCCTGCTGGGTGGGGGTAATTGCCTGCGGCCGGTAAAACAATTTGATCCGGGTTTGCAGGGCGATTTGCAGGGTATTGGGCTTGTCGCTGCGCGGCGGAATTTCCCGCAGGTTGAAGTAGTAGACCGTCTCCCGATCCTGGGGCAGCGATTTGGCGGCCGGCAACGCCTGGACTTTTACCTGGCTTTGCTTGCCGGGCTCCAGGCGTTGGACCGGTGGCAGCACGATCAACGGCGAGGTGATCTTGTTGCCCTCTTCATCCTCGATCCAGCCCTGGGCCAGGTACGGCAACTGGGGGTTGTTGTTGGTGATGTTGACGCTGGTTGCGTCTTTGCCACCGTCGAAAATCACGCGGGTACGGTCCAGGCCGACAGCGGCGTTGGCGCTCTGGCTCAAGACCGCCAGCAGCAGTGCATAGGTAAAACGTGTGCTGTGTTTCATGAGGATGGGTTCTCCATAGTGTTTCGCTGGCCGGTCAGGCTGGCTGGCTCGGGTGAGGCTTGATCGACGGCTACCCTCTGGCAGCGCAGTTGCAGGGCATCGGTGAACGCATCCGTTGGCAACTCGACAGGCAGCGTCAGGACGCAACGCTCGGTGCCGCCCCAGCTGACGATCATCTGCTCGCCGGCCTGAATGCCGCTCAGGTAGACATCCCCGCCGTCATTCACCACCCCGGTGTCCTGCTGCTTGCGGTTTTTCACCGTGGCGCCGAAGGGCGGTGCGCTGCCATCCGGCAGGCGAAGAACCGCCATGGCCTTCTGGCCGGAAATCACTTCCAGGGATCGGTAGCCAATGGCCCCCTCGGTGAGGGTCAGTTGCGTCACGGATTGAGTGGCCTCGACATCGCTGGGCAATTTCTCCAGGTCAACACTGGCCGCCGTACGCTGGTAGCTGGTGATGTCGGAGATGACCGCCTTGCCGAACGCGTTGCTGCGGGTCGGCGTGCCGTAGCCCCGCACGGGCACATCGGGCACACCGGCGGTATCGACCAGCAGCCGGGTTCCGCCGGTACTGGTGGTTCGATGCAGCGCCCCGCCGTAAGGCGTGAGCGTGCCGCCGCCACGCACGGATGCGCTGAGGGTGCGGTTATTGCCTTGTTGCGTCGTGGCGCTGAGGTCGATGTCGGCCTGGTCACCAATATGGCTCAGGTAGCCGCTGGCCGAGGTGTCGCTGGCACTGACCTGGTAGCTGTTACGTTCATCCAGGCGATCGGCGTAGCGTGTGGTAAAGCTGTTTTTGCCGCCGGCCCTGTTGGCATCCATCGACAGGGTGCCGGTGGGTCCCAATGGCAGGCTGACCGTCAGCGCTGCTCCGTTGTCCTTATATTGGTATTCATGGGTGCGATATAAATTCAGCGACAGGCTCATGTTCCTGACAGAGCCCACGTTGAAGTAACGAGACGCCGACAGGTTCCAGCGCTGGGTGTCCGGCCGGTTCCAATAGGTTTGTTTGTTGTAGCTGGCATACACCGTGGTGTTCAGATCGCGGAACTGTTTGTTCACCGTGACCGTATACAGCGCCTTGTTACCGCCAATGGGTTTCCAGTGTTCAATGAAGTTACCGTCTTCATCGAACACGCCGCGCCCACCCAATTCACCGTTCAACCCGTAGTGCCGAGCATCCAGGTATTGGCTCATGCTCAAGTAGTTCTTCTCGGAGAACCGGTAACCGGCGAAGGTGACCTGGCTGTCGTACTCTTCAAAGTTCTTGGAATATTGAAGGCGGTAGGATTTGCCCGAAAGTGTCTGGTTCCACAGGCTGGCGCGAGACTGGGTGACGTCCAGGGAAACGGCCCCGAACGCCAGCAAATCCCGCCCCGCCCCCACCGACAGCGCACGGTAGTTGTTATCCGTTATCGCACCGCCCAGCAGCGACCAACCATTGCTGATTCCCCAGGAAAACTCGCCGGTGCCGAAAAAGTCACCGTGGGAGTGGTACTGCAGGTTGGACGGTCGCCCGGCAGACAGCTTGTAACGAACCTGCCCGGGACGCGTCAGGTAAGGAACGCCTGCCGTATCGAGCTGGAATTTCTGTACCGAACCGTCCTGCTCCTCGACCCGCACATCCAGCGTGCCGGACACGGCGTCGTTAAGGTCCTGGATCCGAAAAGGGCCTGCCGCCACCAGCGTTTCATAGAGCACACGCCCCTGCTGGCTGATGACAACCTTTGCATTGGTCTTGGCCACCCCGACCACTTCCGGTGCATAGCCCCGCAGGTTGGGCGGCAGCTGGCTTTCGTCTGACTTGAGCCCGGCACCGGTAAAGCGGAAGCTGTCGAACAGGTCCGAATAGAGGTAGTCCTCGCCCAACACCAGGCGTGCCTTCAGCGCAGGAATGGCGCGATATGCGTAATAGCGACTCCACTCCAGTTTTTGCCGGCTGGCCTGCGCCTCGCGGTCTTTCTCGACACGCCCTTGCCAATCCGCCCGCAGGCGCCAGGCCCCGGCATTGGCCCCGAGTGTGCCGTTACCGCTGAGGTCATTGCGCGTACCGTCACCTTTGCGGTAGCTGGACTGCGCCGTCATGTTGTAGTCGACCAGCAGCCCCGGCACCCCCTCGTCCCAACGTGACGGCGGGTCCCAGTTGATGGCGCTGTATTCCAGGTAGGCCTGGGGAAGGTTGATGTCCAGGGTGGACGTGCCCAGGTCGGCACTGACCTCCATGCCGGGCAAGCCCGTGACATCCAGGCACTGCCCGCCCTTCCACCACTTCAGCTGGTCAGCACCGGACGCCTTGAGGCCCAGTTGCTCGACAAGCTCGCGCGATAAACAGGGCACACTGCCTTTGGGATCATCATCGGGGGCAAAGAACGCCACCGATTGTTCAGATATAGGTTGGGTATTGAGCTGGACCACCATCGAGTAGGTGCCAGGCAAGATAAACCCACTGCGTGCAAACTGAGACAGGTCAATATTGGAGCGATCAATCAGATCAAGAACGTCGGTATTAAACTCAATATCCCCGGCGCCCATTGCAGTTCCAGCCAGTGATATCAACCCGCCAAAGAGGCTGGGGCGCAGCGTATTCATGACTTTCGACGTATTCAACATACACGCAACTCAATCTTCAAAAGTATTCCAACTTGAACCGCACTGCCGCGCGGTGAGCCCCTGCCAACAGCGGCACTCCGTTGCCCACCAGGCGGAGCCTGTAATGAAGTGTCATGTCGCCATCAACCACCGGCAGCAGCGCCATCGGCACTCCCGGCACACTCACCTGGCCAGCGGCGTCCTCAATATGGAAAGCAACCCCCTGCGAGGCCCCAAAGGCCGCAAAGGTGCGCCCGCCCATATCGCTGGGCCCGTCGAACGTCACGCGAAGATGCTCCCAGTCCGGCAGCGTTTCGCCGGGGCGCAGCGGGTCGGGACGCGTCACGGTGCAGTTGACCAGCCGTAGCTGGAACGGCTGCATTTGCCCCGCGCCCTCTCGCAACAGGCGGCCGATGGGTTCGGGAGGCATGTCGATGGTCTGATCGGCAGTGACCGCTTCCAGCCCGCAGGCCGAGTCGATGATCTCGCCTCCCAGCGTGACGAGCCCATCGCCTTGCACACGCGTCTGCGCGGCATCACAAGGGCTGATGAACAACGTCAATGAAGAGGCAATAGCGAGACTTATGAATGTTTTCACCTTGATCTCCCGCCAGTTTTCCCCCGCCACCAGTGGTGGCGGGGGAAACACTTACTGATAAGCCAAGGTGAAGTTGGTGACCGCGCTGAAATCACCAGGAACGATGTCGCCTGTCGCCTGGCCTTGTACGTAGGCGCCGAACTGCAGGGTGTTATTACCGGCAACAATGGCCTGCGGAGTGGTTGGCACGCCCAGCTCAATCGCTTTGCCACCGTGGGTCATCATGATGCCGATGCCGCCCGCGCTGCCGACCGTGCCGATGCCGCCAGGCACAACGCTGGACGGTGCACCGGTGAAGGTAGTGGTCACGGTGTTATCGGTGAGGCCAGACAGGTCGCAACCTTCAAGCTCGATCGCCACGGGGCGGGCGGTGGACTTGCCGCCGGATTGCAACTGATGCTTTGCAATAGCGCCAAGTGCAACTGACTGATCCACAGACTCAGGCTTGATAGAGCAAGCACCCGAATGGACCGAACCGGTAAATGTAATCGTCCCGTCCGCCGCATTAGCAACAGAGATCGAACCCGCCAACAGGCCGACAGTCAACAGCGCAGCTTTTACTTTAGTCTTCATTTGCAGAGCTCACATGTATTAAAAATCAAAACGAAATCCTGGCTTAGTTGCGCACAGGACTTAATTAACCCAGCGCCAGAACAATTTCCCGAAGCAATGGAAATTGGATGCTTTCCAATTACTTGTATTGCAATTCAGGAGTTCGTTCGAGGCCGGGCAATTATCCATTTCGATTTTGAATATGAAAGCCGGTCGATTCGCTTATTCACGTAGCCTTGTCACACCAAGACACATAGGAAAATTATGGCACTTTGCCAAAACTTTTGAATCAACCGTAAGAAACGGACTACATCAACTTAACGAGAATGATTTAGTGCAGAACAAGTCCGTAAGAATAGGATTACATATTATAAAAAACAACAGTAATTACTGGGGCACGCCAACTAACAAGTTGGCGAATATGTCGAAAGGGTCAGTGCGCTGATCGGCCCGTTTCGAGTCCCGTCTCACAAGACGCGAGATGACCGTTCGTCTGCCGGGGTTGCGGCGGCAATAAGATATATCTTACGTTGTATCTAAACCAAACGAGAGCACCCGAAATGAGAGACCATCATTCACACCGCGACCCCGGTGACAGCCGCGACGGCTTCGACAAACGTCCAGGCCGCGAGCGCGGCGGCCGTGGCCCGCGGGTCTTCGCCCCCGGCGACCTGAAACTGCTGCTGCCGGCGCTGATCGCCGAACAGCCGTGCCATGGCTACGACCTGATTCGCCGGATCGAGACCCTGTTCGACGGCGCCTACAGCCCCAGCCCCGGCGTGATCTACCCCACGCTGACCTTTCTCGAAGAAAGCGAATTGATTACCGGCGATGCCGAAGACGGAAAAAAACGCTACACAATCACCGACGCCGGTCGTCTCTTCTTAAGCGAACAGGCGGTTGCCCTCGAAGGCATTCGCATGCGCATGGATGTGAGCAAACGTTCGCTGCGGGGCCAGGACCGTCCGCCGGAAATCCACGAGGCGGTGCATAACCTGCGCCACGCCTTGCATTCGCACCACGGGCGCTGGAGCCCGGAAGAAATCGTTCGTGTCGCGGCGCTGCTCAACAGCACCGCCCAAGCCATTGCCGACGGGAAAGCTCAATGAATACCCAAGCCATCCACCGCGTGACCCACGAAATCAAACGCCGCCGCCTCGAAGTCCTGCGGGTGGTCGACATCACCCCGCGCATGCGCCGCATCACCCTGGGCGGGCCGGAACTGGCGGGCTTTATCAGCCTGGGCAGTGACGATCACATCAAGCTGCTGTTCCCACAGAACGCCGCCGAACAAGCGGCGCTGGACAGCCCCGACTTCAACCTGCGCGGCGACGGCCCGCAACCCGCCATGCGCGACTACACCCCACGCCGGTACGACCTGGACATCGGCGAGCTGGACATCGACTTCGTGCTGCATGGCGATGGCCCTGCCTCCACCTGGGCCGAGCAGGCCAAGGTCGGTCAGCACCTGCACATCGGCGGGCCGCGTGGCTCGATGATCGTGCCGGATATCTTCGACAGCTACCTGTTGATCGGCGATGAAACCGCGATTCCGGCGATTGCCCGGCGCCTGGACGAATTGCCGGCGGGGCGCAAGGTATTGGCGGTGATAGAGATCGCCAATGCGGCGGAACAGCAGCCGCTGGCCAGCGCTGCCGAAGTGGAAGTGATCTGGGTGGTGCGCGGCCAGGATGACCTGCTCGAGACGGTGCAGAACCTGACGCTGCCGGGCGGTTCGCTGTACAGCTTTGTCGCCACCGAGAGCAAGCTGTCGCGCCAGGTACGACGGGTGCTGCTGGACACGCACAACATCAATGAGGCATTCCTCAAGGCGGTTGGTTACTGGCAACAGTGATCCCTGTAGGAGCGAGCTTGCTCGCGAAGAACCTGAGAGCGCCGCGTCAAACCAGACACACTGCGTTATCGTTAACGTTCTTCGCGAGCAAGCTCGCTCCTACAGATTTTATCCAGCCCCACCACCACCAAAGCAACCAGTACAAACCCCACCAGAATTCCCCCGGCATTGATGAACACCTGTGGATAACCCAGGGTGTCCACGTTAATGAACGGGTACTGATACAGGCCCCACACATACCCGCGCAACAACGCATAGGCGAAGTACACCACCGGGTAAATCACCCACAGCCCGATGTGTTTGAGGCGCAGGCTGCCCTTGGGCACGCACCACCACCAATACGCGACAAATACCAACGGCATCACATCGTGCAGCAACTCGTCCGCCACAAACTGCACCCCCGCAGGCTGCCACATGTGGCGCAACAACAGGCTGTAGGCGAGGCTGACCACGACAATGCTCACGGCAATCCCGCTGCTGACTACGGGCCCGAGGAAGAACCGGCTCGCCGCGGTTGGCCGTTGCACCCACGCATGGGTCAACACCACCGCCACCAGGGTGTTGGTGAGCACGGTGAAGAAGCTGAAGAAATTCACCAGGCCCGGCAACAGGCTGGCGCCATCGACCCAGCGGAAGTAGAAAATGATGTACTGCTGCAGCGCCAGGCCAACCCAGCCGCCGAGGGCTGCCAGGCCGATAAGGTGACGTTTCACCTCAGTCCTCGACCGGTCGCTTGGTGCGCATCAACTTCACGTACAACCCTTCGACCTTCTCCCGCGCCCACGGCGTCTTGCGCAGGAACGACAGGCTCGACTTGATGCTCGGGTCACTGGAAAAACAACGGATATTGATGCGCTCGGCCAGGCCTTCCCATTGGTAATGCGCCACCAGCGCGGTGAGGACCTGTTCCAGGGTGACGCCGTGCAGTGGGTCTTTGTTTGTCGCGGTCATGCCGGGCCTTTTGTGCAGAAAAGAAGAAAACGAAGCCGCGCACCTTAGCGGACGGGCCGTGCGGGTGGAAGCGTTGCCTTCACTATAGGCCACTGTTCGATCGTTCCCACGCCCTGCATGGGAATGCCGAATTGGACGCTCTGCGTCCCTCGGTCGACGCAAGTTTTAACCCTGCGCAATGGTGACGCAGAGCGTCACGGCATGCATTTCCACGCAGAGCGTGGGAACGATCAGCGTGGGAGTGATCGAGCGGGGTTTGGGAAAGTTCCCCTTGGCAGGGAAAAAAGTGATGTTATATTGTAACTATAACTATCAAAGGGTATCGAATCCCTTACCGTTTTCAGCCTTCTCTTTTTGCCGTTTGCCAAGGAACGACCGATGTCCCTCTCTTCTCTCTGGCGCCTTACCCCGCTGGCCGCCGCCCTGTTGATCACCTCCCAGGCCAACGCCCTGGAACTGCAACCTCAAGTCATCACCGGCAACCCGCTGGGCAGCGAAACCCTCGCCTCGCCCACCACCGTGCTGGAAGGCGATGACCTGACCCTGCAACAAAAAGGCAGCCTGGGTGAAACCCTGAACAAGCAGCCCGGTGTGTCGTCGTCGTACTTCGGCCCGGGGGCCAGCCGGCCGATCATTCGTGGCCAGGATGGCGACCGCATTCGCCTCCTGCGCAACGGCGTGGGCGCGCTGGATGCCTCGTCGCTGTCCTATGACCACGCGGTGCCGCTGGACCCGGTCAACGTCGACCGCATCGAAATCGTGCGTGGCCCGGCCGCCCTGCTCTATGGCGGCAGCGCCATCGGCGGCGTGGTCAATACCTTCGACAACCGCATCCCCACCGAAGCCATCGAAGGCATTCACGGTGCCGGTGAATTGCGCTACGGCGGCGCCGACACCACCCGCAGCAGCGCTGGCAAACTGGAAGCCGGCAACGGCACTTTCGCCTTGCACCTGGACGCCAGCGCGCGGGAATTCAACGACCTGAAAATCCCCGGCTTTGCCCGCAGCCGCCATGCACCGCCAAGCGACGACGGTGAAGGCAAGAACGGTCGCCTCGGCAACAGCGACGGACGCCAGGACGGTGGTGCAGTCGGCGGTTCCTACACCTGGGACGACGGTTACGCCGGGCTGTCCTACAGCAACTACGACAGCAACTACGGCTCCCCGGCCGAGCAGGACGTGCGCATCCGCATGAAGCAGGATCACTACGCCTTTGCGTCCGAAATCCGCAACCTGCAAGGCCCGTTCACCTCGGTCAAACTCGACGCCGGCTATACCGACTACAAGCACATGGAAATCGAAGGCGGCGAGACCGGCACCACCTTCAAGAACAAGGGCTACGAAGCCCGGGTGGAAGCGCGACACTTGCCGATCGGGCCGTTCAACGGCGTGGTGGGTGCCCAAGTCAGTCGCAATGAATTCTCGGCCCTGGGTGAAGAAGCCTTCGTGCCGCAGACCGATACCAACGCCGGCGCGCTGTTTATCCTCGAAGAAATGCAGGCCACCGAGCGCCTCAAGCTGAGCCTCGGCGGGCGCCTGGAACACACTAACGTCGACCCGGACGGCAAGGGCAACGCACGCTTCGCCAATGCGGACAAATCCGCCGACTTCACCGCCGGCAGCCTGTCGTCCGGCGCGATGTACACCCTCACGCCGATCTGGTCCCTGGCCGCCACCCTCGGCTACACCGAACGTGCCCCGACCTTCTACGAGCTGTATGCCAACGGCGCTCACGTCGCCACCGGCACCTATGAACTGGGCGATGCCAACCTGTCGAAAGAAAAAGCCGTGTCCAGCGACCTGGCACTGCGCTTCGACAACGGCACCCACAAGGGCAGCTTCGGCGTGTTCTACAGCCACTTCTCCAACTACATCGGCCTGCTGGGCAGCGGTCGCACCTTGAATGACGAAGGCGAGGAAGACGCCGGCGGCATCCCTGAGTACAAATATTCCGGTGTGCGTGCGCGTTTCGCAGGCTTTGAAGCCCAGGATCACATCAAGCTGGGGGAAGGTGCCTACGGCAAGTTTGCGCTGGAACTGTCGGGCGACTACACCCGTGCAACCAACCTGGACACGGGTGAAGCGTTGCCCCGCATTGCGCCGTTGCGTTTGAACAGCGGCCTCTTGTGGGAACTGGATCGCTGGCAGGCGCGGATCGACGTTGAACACGCGGCGGGCCAGGGCCGGGTGCCGGACAACGAAAGCGGCACCGACGGCTACACCACCCTGGGCGCCAGCGCCGGCTACCGCTTCAATGTCGGCGGCAGCCAGTGGCTGGCGTTCGTCAACGGCGAGAACCTGACGAACCAGACCGTGCGCTACGCCAGCTCGATCCTGCGGGACATCGCCCCGGCGCCGGGTCGAAGTGTGCAGGTTGGGTTGCGCACCACCTTCTAACTGACTGCACTCGGTTAAAACTGTGGGAGCGGGCTTGCTCGCGAAAGCGGAGTGTCAGTCAATACATGGGTGACTGACTCACCGTCTTCGCGAGCAAGCCCGCTCCCACATTGACTGTGCCCACTTCGAACAGGTTGTGGGGTTAGTACCGCGCATCCACGGGCTTACCCCCCTTCGGCCAGTCCTTCACTTTGTCCGGGAAATCCGGACGAGGTTGTTGGGAGAAGTACGCTGCCACATCCACCGCCTCCTGATCCGACAACCCGCCCTGCCCCAACGGGAATTTCTCGTGGAAACCGATTGGCATGTTGCGTTTGACGAACGCCGCCGCCGTGTACAGCCGCGCCATCCCCGCCCCGATATTGAACGACTGCTCGCCCCACAACGGCGGGTACACCAACTCGCCATCCGCCCGCGTCAACCCTTGGCCATTGTCGCCATGGCACACCGCGCATTGCCGGGCGTACACCTGCCTGCCATTCTGCATATCCGGCTTGATCGCCGGGTCGACCTTGCCCACCCCGCGCCCGGCGACTTTGTCTTCGGGCCTGGTGTTGTTTTTCATCCAGTCGAAGTACGCCACCATCGCCTGCATATCCGCCGATTCCGCTGGCAACGGCTTGCCATTCATCGAGCGACGGAAGCAGCCGTTGATCCGCTCTTCCAGGCTCACCACCTTGCCCGCACGCGGCGCATAGCTCGGGAAAAATGCCGAGACGCCCACAAACGGCGAACCATCCGCCACAGTGCCGGCGTTGAGATGGCAGCTGGTGCAGTTCAGCGAGTTGCCCACGTTATTGGGCAGCAGTTCCTTGGTCTGCAGGTGCAGGCGCATGCCGCGTACCACCTGATCGGCATTCGGCGCCGCCAACAATTCGGCCAGGCGTGGGGTTTCAAACGCTGACGAGTCGGTGGTGACCGGGTTGAGCTGGCCGCGCATTTTCTTCACTTGGGCAGCCGTGACAGGCGTGCCTTCGTTGCCCCAACGGCTGCGCACGAAACTGAGGATTTCAGTGATTTCCTGATCCGCCAACCGCGCAAACCCAGGCATGGTGTAGACCCGTGGATGGGCTGCGGTCTCGGCGGTTTCCCAACCGGTGAGGGTGATGTGCAGCAGTGACGTCGGGTTGTTCGAGGCAACGCTCGGGTTGCCGGCCAACGGCGGGAACAGCCCTTTCACCCCGCCGCCATCGCTGCGGTGGCAGTCACTGCAAAACTGCATATAGCCCAGGCCACCACGGCTGGTGAACAAGTCCTTGGGCGGTGCGGCGGGTTCGTGGGCCACGGCGGGCATCGGCAGGTCGTCCTTGCCCGGCGGCAGGGATTTGAGATACGTCGCGATGGCGGTCAAATCGGCATCGGTGAAGTGTTGGGTACTGTGATGAATCACATCCGCCATGTTGCCCGCGACCGTGGCAAAGCGGTTCTGCCCGGTCTTGAGCAATTGCACGGTGTCGTCCACCGTCCACAGGTTGCGCAGGCTCAAGGCGCGCCAGTGCTCGACAGTCTCACCGGCCAGGTAATGCCGGCCACTGCGGCCCGCGTCGCTCATGGCTTTTTCCTGGAAGGCGATGCCGCGCGGGGTGTGGCACGAGCCGCAGTGGCCCAGGCCCTGGACGAGGTAGGCGCCACGGTTAAGCACGTCATCCTTCGCCGGGTCCGGCACGAATGGTTGCTTGTCGAGAAACGCCAAATTCCACAACGCCAGGCCCCAGCGCTGGTTGAACGGGAAGCCCATCTCGGCGTCCAGGTTGGGTTTGTTCACCGCCTCCACGCCCTGCATCAGGTAGGCGAACAAGGCGCGCATGTCGCCTTCGCTCATCTTCGCGTAGGACGGGTAAGGCATCGCCGGGTACAGGTTCTGCCCGGCCGGCGTCACGCCTTCACGCATCACCCGGTCGAACTGCTCGAAGGTGTACTGGCCGATGCCGGTGTCACGGTCCGGGGTGATGTTGCTCGAATAGATCGTGCCCATCGGCGTGCCCAGTTCCAGCCCGCCGGCCATTTGCGCGCCTTGCTTGGCGGTGTGGCAGGCGATGCAGTCGCCCAGTTGGGCAACGTATTTGCCCTGTTCGATCAGCGTGGGGTCGGCTTCGTTGGCGTGCAGGGGAAGGGAAAGGCACAGCACCACCCCCACAAGGCCCAGACGTGACAGGGGAAAAATCATCGCACTATTCCTTTAATAACCCGGCCTGGGGCGGTCCCCTCGGCGCAGGTCTGCAATCGTTTTTATTGGGTCATCAGGCAGATAACCGGGGCATGGCCAGCCCCAGCTTCGTTGTAGCGGATTTTTTGCGCGCAGCCCTTGATGTGGATCAGGCGGCATGTTCTACAGTGGAACTGAAATTGACTAATTGACGCGGGCATCGATGCCGGCGAGGAGAGCAAGGATGCGTTATTCACCCTTTGTGGGGCGCATTGGCGGCGAATCCGTCAGTGCCTGGGATATTCACTACGCCGCCGCCGAAGCCCAACTGCGTGGCGAAGACGTGATTGTGCTCAGTGTCGGCGACCCGGATTTCGCCACACACAGCGCGATCTGTGAAACCGCCGTGGACGCCCTGCGCGCCGGCGACACCCACTACACCCCTGTGCTCGGCCGCCCGGAACTGCGGGAAGCCATCGCGGCCCGGCAGAGCCTGCTGCAAGGGATTGCGGTGCACGCCGACAATATCGCCCTGGTCGCCGGCGCGCAGAATGGCCTGTTCGCGGCCTGCTTGTGCCTGTTCAGCCACGGCGATGAAGTGCTGGTGCCGGAGCCGATGTACCTGACCTACGAGGCCTGTGTCCAAGCCTCGGGGGCACGCATTAGAACCGTCGAACAACCGGCCGCCAACGGTTTTCGCCTGACCCGCACCGCGCTGCAAGCCGCGATTACCGACAAGACCCGGGGCATCGCCCTCGCTACACCGTGCAACCCCACCGGCAACGTCTACTGCCGCGAAGAGCTGAAAGCCGTCGCGGAAGTGGCACGCGCCCACGACCTGTGGGTGATTTGCGATGAAGTGTATGGGCAGCTCATTTATGACGATCAACACCTGAGCATCAGCGCGTTGCCCGGCATGGCCGAGCGCACGGTGGTGCTCAACAGCCTGTCGAAAAGCCACGCCATGACCGGCTGGCGGGTTGGCTGGGTGGCCGGCCCGCCCACATTGATCAACCATCTGGAAAACTTGCTGCTGTGCATGATTTATGGCCTGCCAGGGTTTATCCAGGCGGCGGCGCTCAAGGCACTGGAACTGGATGAGGCCGTGGTCAGCGATGCCCGCGCGGTGTATCGGCGCCGGCGTGACCTGGTGGTGAACGCGTTGAGTGCGATCAGCGAGCTGGACTGCCGAGTCCCCCAGGCGGGCATGTTCATGCTGGTGGACGTACGCCGCACCGGGCTCAGCGGCCGGGAATTCGCCTGGCAACTGTATCGCCAGACCGGCGTATCGGTGCTTGACGCCCAAGCGTTTGGCCCCAGCGCCGAAGGGTTTGTGCGGGTTTCGTTTACCGTCGCCGATGACACCCTCAGGGAGGCTTGCCAGCGCATTGCCGGCTTCGTCGAAGGGCTTGGGGCCGACGCCGCGCCTTTACGTGATCGCCGATAACGGGCATAAAACGCCCTTTGCCCCGTTCGAAGGACTGCCATGTCTCAAGGATTGACCTATCGCCAGGCGCACCTGGATGACCTGCACACCCTGTGCGTGCTGGGCCAGCCGCTGAACCGCCTGCACCACCAGGAACGGCCCGATATCTACCGTGACGCCACCGACCAGGTGGAGCGCGACCAGTCCCATTGGCGGCCCTGCCTGACCAGCCGGGTTCAGGCGGTGTTTCTTGCCGAGCAGCACGGCGTTGGTGTTGGATTTATCACCGCGCAAATCATCGAGACCGCCAGCCCGTTGTTGCAGCCGCTGCGTGTTGCCAGGATCGGCTCGATCTGCGTGCTGGAGGCACACCGCGGCCAGGGCATTGGCCGTGAACTGATGGCGCTCGCCGAACGCTGGGCCATCCGCCAGGGCGCCCGGGATTTGCGCCTGACCGTCTGGGCCTTCAACGAACCGGCGCAGCGGCTGTACGAGGAATTGGGCTACGAAAAACGCGCCTTCGAAATGGGCAAGCGCCTCGGTTAAATCGATGGACAAGCCACGCGCGGCCCGGCGAATATCGACGCCCAACTTCATCAGGCACGGACGCTGACCATGCTCGACATTCTTCAGGGCACGCCCCTTTGGGTGTACGCCGTTTATCTGTGGATCTGCTGGTACGGGATCAAAGCCACCCGCGGCAGCCGCGAAAACCACCGGTCACTGGTTATCCTGCCGGTGGTGCTGGTGATCTGGTCGCTGTTGTCCATTGAGCATTCAACGCTGTCGATCGGTTGCTGGCTGGGCGGTGCCGCCGTGGGCTGCCTGTTGGCGATGGCGATGTTCACCGCCAAGGGTGCAAGCCTCGATGGCCACACGCTGGTGCTGCCCGGCACCTGGAAAATCCTGCTGATCTCCCAACTGTTCTTCGCCGTGAAGTATTACCTCGGTTACCAGCACGCCGTGCACCCGTTGCTGTCGAGCACCGCGCCAATGCTGGCCCTGGCGGGCGGGGCTTCGGGTTTTACCGTTGGGCTGTTTTGCGGGCGGGCGATCAAGCTGCAGCGGGCGTTGGCATCATTCAACCGGGATGAGGGCATTGTGCTGCCTTGACCTGATCCCCCTCCCCGCTGAAAATGCGCGACGCTTTTCCCGTCTCCCCGTTTACTGAAGTAGTGAAATTTCAATGTCCGATTCCCGCACCGAAGAATCCGTAGTCGCCTTGCAATCCAAAGCTGAATACGAAAACGCCATCAATCTTTCACAGCACGTGCCGGCGGCCAAGACCATCAGTGAAATGGTGCTGGACGCGTTCCACACCTCCAAGGAAAGCGACCAGATCCGCGAGCTGCGCGTGGCCATCCGCCAGGCCCACGACGCCTTCGACGACGACAAGGCCTACGACCTGATGGGCGAGCTCAAGCAGCTCAAGGACGCCGAAGCCGCCGACAACGCCGCCCTCGAAGACCTGAACAGCAAGTTCTCCATCAGCCGCATCCTGTCCAGCTTCAAGGACGACCCGGAGTTCCAGGAGCTGGTCTACGGCCTGGCCCTCAAGGTGCTGAACCAGACCCACCAGGCCATCAGCAACCCGAGCGCCGGCAAAGGCAAGGCTTCCCGCCCGAAGAAGGAAGTGGAAGTGTTCGCCATCAGCAAGGACGGCATCAGCGTCACCCTGCCGCTGCGTTCACCGCGCTCCAAGCCGAACGTGGACCGTGAGGCGTTTGAATTCCTCGGCTTTACCTTTGTCGGTGAAGGTGACGAGGCGGAACTGGAAGTTGAAACCTTTGTGGATAACTCGGGCGCCGAGCAGCCACTGACGCGTAAAAGCATCATCACCGCGCTGCAGCAGCAGACGGCGTTTGAGGGCTACAGCATCGCCCAGCAGTAACTCGATCTAAATGTGGGAGCGGGCTTGCTCGCGAAGACGGTGGGTCAGTCACGTATGCATTGACTGACACTCCGCTTTCGCGAGCAAGCCCGCTCCCACATTTGACCTGCGTCGCAGCGAATTCAGCCTACGACTTGAGCCGCAAACACCTCGCGAAACCGCTGCATCTCATCAGCGCTGCCCACGGTGACCCGCACCCACTTCGGCCAGTTTTGCCACACGCGCCCTATCTTCACGCCCTGCTCGCCCAGCCGCTCGATGACCTGTTCCGCCGGACGGCGCACATCAATCATGAAGCAGTTGCTGTGAGACGCCGTGCAGGCGAATCCGCGTTTTTTTAGCCAGGCCACCGTCTCATCCCGCAATCGGGTGTTGAGTGCCTTGCGCGCCGGCACCAGTTGCGCATCCGCAAGGCTGGCGCGGGCGGCGAGCAGGCTGGAGGCCGCCGGCACGTTGTCCCCGCCAAACACCGCCAGTTGTTCCAGCAGCTGCGGATGACCGATCGCAAGCCCCAGGCGTGCGCCGGCCAGGCCATAGATTTTCGAGAACGTGCGCAGCACCAGCAAGTCATCATGGTCCTTGACCCACGCCACACAACTGGGTGCGTCACTGAAGTCGATGTAGGCCTCGTCCACCAGCAAAATGCTGCCCTGGGGTTTGCGCGCCAGTGCCTGTTCGATGGCCTTGGCGGGTGTGAGGGTGCCGGTGGGATTGTTCGGGTTGCAGAGGTAGATCAGGCCGGGCTGGCGGTCAACGGTGAGCATGGCGGGAAGGTCATGGGCGTGATCGGCGTTGAGGTCCACTTCATGCACCCTGGCCTTGCACGACTCGGCTGCCTGGCGCGGAACTTCGTAGGAAGGCGTGGCCATCACCAGGCTGCGGGTTTCGCTGGTAAACGCCAGCACCGCGTAGCGCAACGCGGCCATGGAGCCGGCGAACACCGCCACCTGTTCCTCCAGAATGCCCTGCTGTTTGGCAAACTGTTCGACCAGCGCGTACATGTCCGGGTAAGGATAGCGCCCCGAGGTGGCGATGCCGCGCTGCATGGCCTGCCGCGCAGCCGGCGACGGCCCGTAGGGGCTTTCGTTGTAGTTGAGCAGCACCTCGGGCGCCGCCACGGCGGGGCTTGCCTCAGCCCAGTCCAGGCGACCCAGCAACGGCAAGACCGCGCCCAGTGCGATCAGGGAACGACGACTCACGTTGACCATGAAGACCTCTCCTTGTCGGCTCGCAGCTTCAGGTGCGGGATTCGCCCCCGTTCCTGCAATTGGGTATGACGAGGAAAACAGCCGGTGATTTACCCAACCAACAAAAAGCCCCGCACTTCATACCGAAGGCGGGGCTTTTGCGTTTCCGGCTAGTTGGAATGAAAACGCCGGTTCAACGCGATCCGCTTGGCCTCCACTGCCCGCAGGTGTTGGTGGTGACGGCGCCACAGCAACAGCACGATGATCAGCACCAGCACCACCAGGCCACCGCCCCACAGCAGGTACGGCATGGCCGTGATCAACAACGGCGCATCCCCACCGCGACGCAGGCTGGTGACTTCTTCGGAACTGACGCTCAACGCCGGGTTGCCGAAGGTGTGCAGGCTGTAGTTGGCGATGGCGGCGATTTGCGCGTCGTTCAGGTCACCGCCCAGGGCCGGCATGCTCACGGCGCCGTCGGCACCTTTGCGGTCGATGCCCGCGATGATCGCCATCACCAGGTTGTTGGCCTGGTTGCCGTTGAGCGCGGTGTTGAGGCTCAGGGACGGGTAGAACTTGTCAGCCGAGCCCTGGCCATCGCGGCCGTGGCAGCTGGAGCAGGCCGAGTTGTAAAGGCGTGCGCCATCCAGTCCGGTGGCGTCGGCCAGTGAGGCTTGATCGCCCTGGCCGGTTTCCAGGGTGCTCATGTCCACCGGCTTGACGTCACGCACCACCCGCTCGGTTTGCCCGGGATCGCGGATCGGCGGCACGCTGTGCAGGTAGGCGGCCATGGCATGCAGGTCGCTGTCGCTGAGGTAGCGGAAGCTGTTTTCCACGGCTTCGGCCATGCCGCCCGCGGCTTGGGCCTTGTCGGCGAGGTGACCGTTTTTCAGGAAGTTGACCAGGTCATCTTCGCTCCAGTCCCCCAGCCCGCTGACCTTGTCGGAGGTGATGTTGGGCGCGACCCAGCCACCCAGTTTCGCACCGGCCAGGTACTGGCTGTTGTCCTCGGCCATCAAGGCATTACGTGGGGTGTGGCAGGCGCCGCAGTGGGCGAGGTTGTCCACCAGGTACTGGCCGCGACGGGTCTGTTCGGTGGCGCCGGGCTTGGGCACAAAACCCTGGCTGTCGAGGAACACCAGGTTCCAGCCGAACATCAGTTGGCGGATGTTGAACGGGAACGCCAGGTGCGTTTCCGGCACCGGCTGGTCCACGGCTTTGACGCCCTGTTGCAGGTACACATACAAGGCGTGGATGTCGTCATCGCTCATGCCCTGGTAAGAGGTGTAGGGCATCGCCGGGTACAGGTGCTGGCCCTTGGCGTTGATGCCTTTGCGCAAGGCGTCCGCCAGTTGCTGCTCGGTGTAGTCGCCGATGCCGTAGGCCTTGGACGGGGTGATGTTGCTGGAGATGATCTTGCCCATGGGCGAGTCGATCACATACCCGCCGGCCAGCGGCGCGCCGCCATTCTCGGCGGTACGGTGGCAGGCTTCGCAGTCGCCGGCACGGGCGACATACGCACCTTTCTGGATCAGCGCGGCAGTGTCTTCAGCGGCAAACACCGGCAACGCGGTGAGCAGCAAGGCCAGCAATGGAAATTTAAGCAATCCCATGACCTAGACCTCCCGCGCAATGATGTCGGCCATACGGATACTCAGCGCCACGCCGGCCAGGGTCGGGTTGATGGTGCCGGAGGCCGGTATCACCCCGGTGGTGGCGAGAAACAGGTTGGCGTGGTCGTGGGTGCGGCACTCGTGGTTGACCACCGAATCCTTGGGGTTGGCGCCCATGATCACGGTGCCCATCAGGTGGTCGCGGTTCTGGTAGCCGGTGTTGTCTTCCACCACCGTGCCGCCCATCAGCTGCACGAAGTGCGCATAGTCTTCAGTGACGCCGGCCTTGGCCGCCTTCACGTAGTCGCCCACCTCGTAGTTGACCACCAGCATCGGAATGCCCAGGGCGTCCTTGCGGGTGCGGCTCGGGCGCACGGTGTTGGTCTGCAATGGCAGGGTTTCATACACGGTAGAGACGTCGACCCAACGCGCCGCATCGTGGCGGATGCGTTCGTCCAGCTCCTTGCCGTACACGCCCTGGGCGATCAGCCGCTTGGCCACGGCAATGTTCGGCACGTTGTTGGAGATCGAGTGTTTGACCGAGGCCCGCTCCTTGCGGAACTCGCCGTCGCGGCGGTTGAAAATCCCGCCCTGCTGCACCGCGCCGCGTCCCGGCCACAACGGCTCGTCGGCGATAAATTGCAGGCCCTGGCCAGTGTGGTCCATCAGGTTGCGACCGACCTGGTCGGAGGAGTTGGCCACCTCGGAAATCAGCAGCAGCTTGGGGGTTTCCAGGCCGTGGGCGGCAACGATGAAGTACTTGGCAGTGAGCCGCACATCGGCGCCGGTGGAGCTGCGGTAATGGATCGCGACGATCTTGTCGTCCGCGCCTTTTTCCAGCTTGTAGGCGGTGGCGTCGGTGATCAGCTTGGCGCCGGCCTGTTCCGCATGGCGGGCGTGCACGTCGCCGCTGTACATCGCGCCAATGGGGCAGACCGGCATGCAGTTGTTGTTGCCGCTGCACGCCGGGCGCCCGTCGTAGGGTTCAGTGGCACGGCCATTGGGCTCATGGATAAAGTGATACCCCGCCGGTGCCATGCGTTCGCGCAGGCGCTGGAACAGGTAGGTATCACCTTCCGGCGCCATCGGGTACGGGCTTGAGCGTGGCGGGAAAGCGCCGCCGCCCTGCCCGCTCTGGTCCTGGGTGTCACTGCCGCATACGCCCAGGGCAATTTCCGCACGCACGTAATAGGGTTCCAGCTCGCTGTATTCCAGCGGCCAGTCGCGACCTACGCCGTAGAGCGTCTTGAGCTTCATGTCGTTGGGCAAGTAACGCCAGCACGCTGCCGCCCAGTGCCAGGTGGTACCGCCCACCAGTTTCAACATGCCGGGGCGGAACTCGAAAGAACCGGTGTTCTCGATGTATTGCTCATCATAAGAATGATGGGCCCACGGCTCATTCGGATAGGGTGAGTTGTAATTGCCCTTGTTCGACGAATTACGGAAGTTCTCGACTATCTTCCAGCGGGGAATATGTTCACCGGCTTCCAGAATAATCACTGACTTGCCGAGTTTGGCCAATTCAAAGGCTGCGTTACTGCCTAATGCGCCGGAGCCAACCACAATGACATCGGCGTCAAAATCCTGATTCATAAAAGTGCCTTGTCTTAGTCGTTGGCCAGCGTGGCCGGAGGATTGACCCAGTAATTGGTTTTTCCCCGGGAGTACGTCGGGATCACCGTGGCGTCCGCGGTCGGCGCATAGGCCAGGGCGCCAGTGAAGGTGACCAGGCGCGTGCCGTCGGTGGCGCGCAGGGACACCGGCGTGCCGGTGTAGCCCAGGTACCAGGCGGAGACGATTTTCTGCGTCGTGTCCTTGATCACCGGGTCGGCGTAGAACGGGCTGCCGGACAACTGGCCGACGTTGCGCAAGTGATGCTGGCCAACCTTGCTCCACAAGGCTTTGATCTTCTCGGGGAATGCAGGGTCGTTCCGGGTGCACTGAGCCAGGATGCGCAAGGACAAGGCGGCATCCAGGTTCGAGCGTTCGAGGAGGAACATCGACAGTTGGCGGAAGGATTCAATGTCGTCGCTGGCGGCGCTGCTGACTTCCTGCGCCAGCGCGGCACCTGCCCACAGTGGGGCAAACAGGCCAGCACCGGTCAAGGCTGCGCCTGTATACAGGAGTTTTCTTCGGGTTATCACGGGATATCTCCTCATGAGTCGAACAACTATCGGCGCACGGGCCTAGTTCGACTTCACTGCAAAAGGCTGAGTACTTCGTTCACGGAGGTTGAACGGACTTTAAGAGCCCTTTTTATAACTGCCAGGAGAACGCCAAGCTGTCGTGCAGCTTGTTAATGATGAGAATGAGCAACAACGCGACCGTCTATAACAGCCGCTTAAACACCGTACAGCAATTTATCCTGCAATAACATGAAACATCCATTTGGATGTTTGCTCAGTTGTGCAGGTAATCCGCGAGGGGATACTTCGCGCACAAGGCTTGAGCCTGCAAGCGCAGGGATTCCTGTGCATTCGGATCCAGGGTGAACTTGTGCTCGTTGAGGGGCGTGACCGCATCGAGTACCCGGCACACCAGTTCGACGACCTGCCGACATCCATCGGCGTCGAGCTGGCGTTGCGCCAGGGAGCCGGTGCCGATACACAACCCGCCAGCGACGAATGATGGTCGCGTCTCTCCCGGTGCCCGATGCTTGTCCACGATGATGCCGCACTGCTCCAGCGCCGCCTGGGCGATGGCGCCGGTGATGCCGCCACGCAAGCGAATCAGCACCGAGTGGTTTTCACTGCGCCCGCCCACCACCTCGTAGTCACAGGCCTGGAACGCGCTGGCCAGTTCGTCGGCCGTGGTGCGAATACGCGCCATCCAGGCGTCGAAATCCGCGGACATGGCGTAGCCGAACGCCGCCGCCTTTGCCGCGATCATGTTGAAGGCCGGTGCGCCCTGCATTCGTGGGAACACGGCTTGATCGAGGAGCCGGCTGAAGCTGGTCTTAAGGCCCGGCACCTTGGTTTCGGCGTCGCGACCGGAAAGGATCAGGCCGCCACGCGGGCCGCCCAGTTGTTTATGGGTGCACAGCGTAGTGACGTGGGCTGCGTCGATCGGGCTCGGATGGCGCCCGGTGGCGACCAGGCCGGCGATGGTCGAAATGTCCGCCAGCAGGATCGACCCGGCTTCGTCGGCAATCCCACGCAAGCGCGCGAAATCAATGGTGTGCGAGTAGGCCGTCGCCCCGCAGATGATCACGCGCGGGCGATGGGCCAGCGCCAGTGTGCGCACCTGGTCGTAGTCGATAACACCCTTGGAGGTAGTGCCGTACCTGAGCGCCTTGTAGTTCGCGCCGGTGAACGCGACGGGGCTGGCGTGGCTCAGATGCCCGCCGTGATCGGGGGCCATGCCGAGCACGGTGTCTCCCGGCTCCAGCAAGGCCGCCAGTACCTGATAGTTGGCAGTCGACCCCGAGTGTGATTGCACGCCGGCGTATTGCGCACCGAACAGCTCACGCGCTCGGCGCACAGCCAGGGCTTCGACCCGGTCGGCATTCTCGCAGCCGGCGTGATGACGCCAGCCGGGCGTGCCCTCGGCGGTCACGTTGACCAGCAGCGAGGCGGACGCCGCCAGGATATTCGGCCTCACTGCGCAGGACGAAGCGGCCAGCGACAGCGTCTGGTGTTGGCGCGTGACTTCCGCATCCAGCAACGCTGCCAGCTCCGCGTCTTCTGCCCGTAGATCCGCCAGCCCTCGTTGCAGCAGGTCGGCCTGGTGGGTAAGTGGTTGCGTGTCGACTGCCATTGTCCTGTGTTCCTTCCCTGAAAATCCCGTGCGCCTTTCCGTTGGGCGCAGGGCAATTAAGCAGAAAAATGAACATTTTCCAAATTAAATGATTCTTTTTGGCCGCACACAGGGGGACAAGACGCGGTTTTTCCTGGCTGGATGATGGCCAATCGCCAAAAAACTGATCACAGTCTTTATTCTTGTGGCAGGCGCATGCAACACTTCGCGCCGCGGCGAAGCACGCACCCCAGCGCAACATGGACGCTCTGTGTAGAACATAAGGAAGTGGTGGGCATTTGATTCACAGAAAAGAACGCACCGAGTATTTGAAGAGCAATATCAAATACCTGATCAAGAGCCGCGGAGAGACGCAGCTGTCGTTGTGCAATGCGGCCGGCCTGACCAGAACCACGATCTACAACATTCTGGAAGGCAAGGTCGTCAACGTACAGCAGTCCACCATCCGCAAGATCTCGGATTTCTTCGGCGTTTCCTATGAAGAAATCGAGACCCTCGACTTCGAAGAAAAAGAGATCATCGACAGCAGTATTTCCCCCCAGGGCAACATGAACCCTGCTGCCGTGCCGATCATCAAGCAAAGCCAGGTCATGACGAGCATGGACAAGCGCATTGGCGAACTCGCCACGCTGTACCCGCTGACCTACTACTTCGGCACTTCCTACAACTTGATAGCCGTGCTGCTGGAACATGCGATTGCCGGCGTCAACGAGCCGGGCGATTTGTTGATCGTGCAGAAAGGGACGTCGAGCGACGACAAGGAAAAGTTGGTGTACGACAGGCTCAGCAAAAAACTATTTATCACGGATCAAGCGTGTGTCAGCTCGGATCGTATCTGTGTGGTGGGAGATATCATCGAGGAGCGCTTCAATGACAACGTATGAGCACGAAGTCGAGAACAGCAAATACAAGTTGCTGGGGTTCGAGAATGACAAGAGCCTGGCGGTGATCATGGTGATCGCCACGGGCAAGATCATTCGGATAAAGCTGAGCGAAGTGCTGAACAGCGAAATCATGGACAATTTAAATAAAATGGAAGTCAAGAACATGTACAAGAAGTTCTACTCACAGGGCGGAGCGCTGACCGCGTACGACCTCAACGACCGCAACGAGAACTCATGGATGATTTACATCATCCTGAACCTGCTGCTCTTTACGTTCTATATCTTCACCAGCATCGCCGCGACCAAACCTATTTACCTGGAGTCGCTGGGCATTATCGTCACGCCCGGCACGTTCCTTTACCCGCTGACGTTTCTGATCGTGGACTTGCTCAACGAACAATTCGGCCTGCGGCTGGCGAGACGGGCCATCCTGTTTGCGTTTGCCAGTAACGCGATGATCATCATCCTGCTCTACGGCTCGACCTTCCTCCCCGGCTTGCCAGGCTGGAAGCTCGACGGGCCTTACAACGACGTGATCATCCAGGTGTCGTCGGTGCTCATCGCCTCTTCGGTTTCGTTCCTGGTGTCGGAGAACATCAACTCGTACCTGCTGTGCAAGATCAAGGAGCTGACCAATTCCAGGTATCTGTTCCTGCGGATTTTCCTGAGTACGTTCTTCGCGGTGATTATCGACAGTTTCCTGTTCTGCTTCATCGCGTTCTACGGCGCCATGCAGACCAGCGACATCCTGAACATGATCTACGTGCAGATCGCGATCAAAGTCTGCTTTGCCTTCATCAACATCCTGCCGGCCTACGGCGCCCGCTCGCTGTTCAAGCGCTACATCAAGGGCGATACCCAGGCCCAACCGCACGCCAGCTGATGATCGTTCCCACGCTCTGCGTGGGAATGCCGCGTTGGACGTTCCGCGTCCGCCTTTGTGACGCGGAGCGTCACGGGATGCGTTCCCACGCGGAGCGTGGGAACGATCGACAGGTCTGCTTTGCCTTCATCAACATCCTGCCGGCCTACGGTGCCCGTTCGCTGTTCAAGCTACATCACGGGCGATACCCAGACCCAACCGCACGCCAGCTGATGATCGTTCCCACGCTCTGCGTGGGAATGCCGCCTTGGACGCTCCGCGTCCGCCTTTGTGACGCGGAGCGTCACGGGATGCATTCCCACGCGGAGCGTGGGAACGATTAACAGGTCTGCTTTGCCTTCATCAACATCCTGCCGGCCTACGGTGCCCGCTCGCTGTTCAAGCGCTACATCACGGGCGATACCCAGGCCCAACCGCACGCCAGCTGATGATCGTTCCCACGCTCTGCGTGGGAATGCCGCCTTGGACGCTCCGCGTCCGCCTTTGTGACGCGGAGCGTCACGGGATGCGTGCCCACGCGGAGCGTGGGAACGATCGACATCACGCCAGTTTGCTTTTCAGGCTCTGCATGACGGCTGCCTTGTTTTCGAGGTAGTCGTTCAGGCCACGTGCGCGCAGGTTGCACGCGTCGCAGTTGCCACAACCCGTACCGATAATGCCGTTGTAGCAGGTCAGGGTCTGGTTGCGGATCAGGTCCAGCTGCTGGTGATCGTCCGCCAGGGCCCAGGTCTCGGCCTTGTTCAGCCACATCAACGGCGTTTCCAGGCGCACGTCGTATTCCATGCCCAGTTGCAGCGCTTTGTTCAGCGCCTTGACGAACTCGTCCCGGCAATCGGGATAGCCGGAGAAGTCGGTTTCACACACCCCGGTGATCACCGTTTCCGCCTTGACCTGATAGGCGTAGATCGCCGCCAAGGTTAAGAACAGAATGTTCCGCCCCGGCACGAAGGTGCTCGGCAAACTCTCGCCCGAGCTGTTCACCGTGGGTACCGGAATGTTGTCGCGGGTCAGGCTGCTGATGGCCAGCTCGTTCAACAGCGACACGTCCATCACTTTGTGAACGGTGGCGCCCAGCTGTTTGGCGAGTTTCTGTGCGACTTCGATTTCCGCCACATGGCGCTGGCCATAATCGAAGGTAATGCAGTGCACCTCGTCATACAGCGCCAGTGCCTGGATCAGGCAGGTGGTCGAATCCTGCCCACCACTGAATACGATAACGGCTTTTTTACTCATCACGCTGCTTCCTGCATTTGTAAGATTTGGCATAGTTTAAAGGCCCCTCAATAAAAAACCCCGCGCTTCTTTCGAAGGCGGGGTTTTTTACTGCTCGATCACTCAGTGAGCGTACGTCAGCAGCAACTCTTTCGGCACCTGGAAATCCAGGGACATCATCACGCTCAAGGCGGTGATGGTGAAGATCGAGAAGACGAACAGCTTGCGTGCCCAGACGGTGTCATCCACCGCCTTGTAGCCGGTCCAGGCCATGTACAACCAGTACATGCCCATGGCGGCGGCAACGGCGAGGTAGCTCATGCCGGCGTAGCCACTGAAGGTCAACATCAAGGTCGCCACGAGGAAGGCCAGGATGTAGAGCAGGATGTGTTTCTTGGCGACCTTGATGCCACGCTTGACCGGAAGAACCGGAATCGAGGCAGCCAGGTAGTCGTTGAAGCGGAAGATCGCGATGGCATAGGAGTGCGGCATCTGCCACAGGCTGAACATCACCAGTAGCACCAACGCGGCCATGTCGAAGCTATTGGTCACAGCCACATAACCAATCACCGGCGGCATCGCCCCCGACAGACTGCCCACCAGCGTGCCGTGAACCGACTTGCGCTTGAGGTACAGGCTGTAGAAGCCGACGTAGATGACAAAGCCGATCACGGCAAACAGCGCCGCCAGCGGGTTGGCCACCTTGTACAGCAACACCACGCCGGCGATACCCAGGATGGTCGCGAAGATCAGTGCCAGTTTCAGGGAGATAAGGCCCTGGACCAGCACACGATTCTTGGTGCGTTCCATCTTGATGTCGATATCGCGGTCGATGCAGTTGTTGAATACACAACCGGAAGCTACCACCAGGGACGTGCCGATCATCGCAGCCAGGAAAATGGCCAGATCGACATGCCCCTTGGAGGCCAGGAAGAAACCGCCTGCCACAGAAAGCACGTTACCGAAAATGATCCCCGGTTTGGTGATTTGGATAAAGTGCTTAAGCGACATCGGGTCTTACCTCACTTCGCCATCATGAACGTATGGATGCTGAACATGATCCATACCGACAGGCCAACCAGCAGGAGGATCACCAAACCTGCGAACACGAACGCAATCACGTTATCGCGCTGAGCCTTCGAGCGGTCCAGGTGCAGGAAGTACACCAGGTGAACCAGGACCTGGATCACCGCGAACGCCAGGACGATCATCAAGGTGATCGACTTTGGCAAGGTTGGGTACATCACCAGGCCGAACGGGATCAGCGTCAGGATGACCGACAGGATGAAGCCAATGGCGTACGACTTGACGCTGCCGTGGCTGTCATCATGGCTGTCATGGGAATGTGCATTAGCCATTACAGAGTCCCCATCAGGTAGACAACGGTGAAGACGCAGATCCAGACCACGTCCAGGAAGTGCCAGAACAGGCTCAGGCAGCTCAGGCGAGTCTTGTTGGTGTTGGTCAGGCCATGTTTGTTGACCTGATACATCATGGTCGCCATCCAGATCAGACCGGCAGTCACGTGCAGACCGTGGGTGCCTACCAGCGTGAAGAACGCCGACAGGAAGCCGCTACGGTGCGGGCCGTAACCTTCGGAGATCAGCAGGTGGAACTCGTTGACCTCCATGCCGATGAAGCCCAGGCCGAACAGGAACGTCAGTGCCAACCAGCTCAGGACGCCTTTCTTGCTGCCCTTGTAGAAGGCCAGCATGGCGAAGCCGTAGGTGATCGAGCTGAACAACAGCAAGGCGGTTTCGCCGAGCACGTAAGGCAGTTCGAAGATGTCGTGGCCCGACGGGCCACCCGCTACGTTGTTTACCAGTACCGCGTACACCGCGAAGATCGACGCAAACAAGATGCAGTCGGTCATCAGGTAGAGCCAGAAACCGAATACGGTCATTGGCCCCGAGTCGTGGTGATGGTCATCGTGCCCATGGTCATCGACATGGGCGTGTCCAGCATTGGTCACTAAGTTCGACATGGTTTAAGCCTGTTCCAACGAGGTTTCAACACGGTTGGCCGGGATCTTCTTCTCGGCAACCAGGCGAGCGTGTTGCTCGGCTTCGATGCGTTCGATCACGTCGACCGGCACCATGTAGCCTTGGTCATCACGGGCAGCGTGAACGATGAAGTAGCCGATGGTGCCCACCAGGCTCACGATGGCCAGCCACCAGATGTGCCAGATCATCGCGAAACCGAACACGGTCAACAGCGCGCCCATCACAACGCCGGTAGCGGTGTTGTTAGGCATGTGGATCGGTTCGTAACGCGCAGGCTTCTGGTACGCAGTACCGTCTTCCTTGGCTTCGGTGAACGGATCGATGCTGTCAGCCTTCGGCAGTACGGCAAAGTTGTAGAACGGCGGTGGCGACGAAGTCGACCATTCCAGGGTGTGTGCATTCCATGGGTCGCCGGATTCGCACATGTTCTGCTTGCGATCACGCACGCTGACATACAGCTGGATCAGCTGGCAGGCGATACCCACAGCGATCATCAGTGCACCCACCATGGCAACGTACAGGTACGGTACCCACTCAGGGTTGGTCGTGGCGTTCAGACGACGGGTCATGCCCATGAAGCCCAGAGCGTAGAGCGGCATGAACGCGACGAAGAAGCCCGAGATCCAGAACCAGAATGCAGCCTTGCCCCAGCCTTCGTGCAGCTTGAAGCCGAACGCTTTCGGGAAGTAGAAGCTGAAACCTGCGATGTAGCCGAATACTGCGCCGCCGATGATCACGTTATGGAAGTGAGCAATGACGAACAGGCTGTTGTGCAGTACGAAGTCAGCACCCGGGATGGCCAGCAGTACGCCGGTCATGCCGCCGATCGCGAAGGTCACCATGAAGCCCAGGGTCCACAGGACCTGGCTGGTGATACGCAGACGACCGTGATAGATGGTGAATAGCCAGTTAAATAGCTTCACCCCCGTCGGGATGGAAATCAGCATCGTCGCCAGTCCGAAGAACGCGTTGACGCTGGCCCCCGAACCCATGGTGAAGAAGTGGTGCAGCCAAACCATGAAGCCCAGTACCGAGATCGCGCCCGAGGCGTAGATCATCGAGTGGTGACCGAACAGGCGCTTGCCCGAGAAGGTCGAGATCACTTCAGAGAAGATACCGAACGCTGGCAGGATCAGGATGTACACCTCAGGGTGACCCCATGCCCAGAACAGGTTCACGTACATCATTGGATTGCCACCAAGTTCATTGGTGAAAATGTGGAAATCCAGGTAACGGTCAAGCGACAGCAACGCCATGGTTGCAGCCAGGATCGGGAACGATGCAACGATCAGTACGTTGGCCCAGGTGCAGGTCCAGGTGAAGATCGGCATGTCCATCAGCTTCATGCCAGGGGCGCGCATTTTCAAGACGGTGGCCAGGAAGTTGACCCCCGTCAGTGTCGTCCCGAGTCCTGATAACTGTAGCGCCCAGATGTAGTAATCCACACCCACGCCCGGACTGTAGGCCAGGCCCGACAATGGCGGATACGCAACCCAACCGGTCTTGGCGAATTCGCCGACGCCCAGGGACAGGTTGATCAGCACTACGCCGGATACCAGCAGCCAGAAGCTCAGGGAGTTCAGGAACGGGAACGCAACGTCACGCGCACCGATCTGCAGCGGCAAGGCAAGGTTCATCAGGCCGGTGAAGAAAGGCATCGCCATGAAGATGATCATGATCACACCGTGGGCGGTGAAGATCTGGTCATAGTGTTCAGGAGGCAGGTAGCCAGGCGAACCCTCGGTGGCCATGGCCAACTGGGTACGCATCATGATGGCGTCGGCAAAACCACGCAGCAGCATGACCATGGCAACGATGACGTACATGACGCCGATTTTTTTGTGGTCGACCGAAGTCAGCCACTCGGTCCACAGGTAGGTCCACTTCTTGAAGTAAGTGATACCTGCAAACAGTGCCAGACCACCCAGCGCGATCATGGCGATGGTCACCATCACGATCGGCTCGTGGAACGGGACCGCATCCCAACTTAATTTACCAAACATCGTTTACTCCTCTGCCCCAGCAGTTGAATGCGAGCCCGTGTCAGAACCTTCAACCGCGGCCACTTCTTTCTTCTCGTGCTCGATCGGCTTGCCTGGCTTCATACCTTCGTACTTGTCGACGATTTTCTGAAACAGGTCCGGCTCGTACGTGGAGTACAGGGCGACTGGGTTGTTCTGGCTTGGTTTGGCAAGGGCGTCGTATTCAGCTTGATCAAGCTGTTTAGGTGCGGCCTTGACTTCGGCTACCCAGGCGTTGAAATCTTCCTGGCTTGTCGAGATCGCTTTGAATTTCATGCCGGTGAAGCCAGCACCGCTGTAGTTGGCGGAGATGCCTTCCATTTCAGCTTTCTCGTTCGCGATCAGGTGCAGACGGGTCTGCATGCCTGCCATCGCGTAGATCTGGCCACCCAGTGCAGGGATGAAGAACGAGTTCATCACGGCGTCGGAGGTGATCCGGAAATTAAGCGGGGTGTTCTCCGGGAACCGGATCTGGTTCACAGTGGCGATACCCAGGTCCGGGTAGATGAACAGCCACTTCCAGTCCAGCGCGACCACTTCGATGTTGATCGGCTTGACGTCGGAGTCCAGCGGACGGTACGGGTCCAGCTCATGGGTCGACTTATAGGTGATGTAACCCAGGGCGATGATGATGAGGATCGGCACCAGCCACACCGCGATTTCAATCTTGGTGGAGTGCGACCACTTCGGCGCATAGGTGGCGCTGGTGTTCGACGCGCGGTATTTCCAGGCGAACGCGAACGTCATGATGATCACGGGCACCACGACCAACAGCATCAGCAGGGTGGCGGTGATGATCAGGTTGCGTTGATCCAGACCGACCTGACCTTTAGGGTCGAGCAAGGTCCACTTGCAGCCTCCCAGCATTAACATCATGCCAAGCAGCGGCAAAAAGCCTAGTAATCGGGGGTACCTGTTTTTACTCATCTCACGACCTCTAAAGCAGCTTGCGCAATGCAGTTGGGTTTTGATCGCCAACACTTCACCCTGCCAAGGGTTGGCATTTCTCTTCGATTGAATAAGGGCCTGCCCGTCGCACCTTGCGCGAATCGACACGTCCCGGGCTAGCGGTGAGTTCTTATTCGAATTCGTTGGTCAAAGGCCTTGTTACAGACCAATTCCATTTGGTGCGGATAGTTGAAAGGCTGCCGGCACCTGGGGTCGCATGAAACGTTACATCCGCTTCTCGACCGCCCTAGTTTGCTCAGGGGTGAGCAGCACCGGACATTCAGTGCGGGCGATTGTAGTTAGCTAGCGATGTATAAACCATGTCTTATCCAGAAATAATTTTTATCGTTTCCAGCAATAATCCTTCACCATTATTGCAAAGGTCCGCGATCGTATCGCGTTTGATTCTCGACAAAAACCACAAAAAATACCGTGTTATTGGGCAATCTGCCACATCCCTTACAGCCTGTAAGGGCATCGAAAACGGATCCAAGTCCCCTAAAAACAAGGCATTCGGACATCGGGCAATGTCGCCGACCGCACGCCACTCGCGGCGTCGGCCAGACGACGAACTGACAGCCATAAAACGCCGCTTCATGCAAATTTATGGCGCGTTTACGAGCGTCAGAAACGTCCTGCGACAGCTTCCGTGTGACAACATGTCGCACGCTGCGCACACCCAAACTTGCCCCGCGTCACGGCCTCTTCACAAATGCCTACAAACAAAAACGCCCCAGCCTTCTTTAGAGGAAGGCCGGGGCGTTGAGTTGTAACCGCTTAGGCGTTGCCCTGGCGATTACGGTAAATGCCCAGTGGCACGAGGATCACCGTCAGCACAAAGGCCACCAGCGCCCACTGGGCCAGGGACAGGCCGAGCACGGGCGGGTACGGCGTCTCACAGAAGCCGTCGACCTGGAACCCCAGGGGAAACACCGAGGCCAGCGGCAAGCCATCGACAATCGGTTGCAGCACGTCGATGCCGCAGCTGACCTTCGGAAAGTACTGGATGTACACGTGATAGCCGGCAGCGGCGACGCCCCCCAGGGCGCTGAGGGTCACCAGTGCTTCAAACACCGTGACACTGCGGGTGGTGCGCATGGCGGCACCGATGAAGGCGAAGATCGCGATCAGCAGCAAGGCATAACGTTGCAGGATGCACAGCGGGCAAGGGGCCTCGCCCAGCACCACCTGCATGTACAGCGCCCCGCCGATCAGCGCCAGGCAGATGATGCCCAGCAGTACCAGAAAGCGTCGCTCCCTGCCCAAACGCAATTCGTCGATCATCCCCGTTTCCCTTTAGCCAATGATGGTTGTGCCAATGGCCGCAAGTTTACACGCGGACGGTGAAAGTTGAGCAGTTGGCGTGTGGAGGTTTAAACAGGAGGCATTAACAGGAGATTAATCAGGGAAAATGGAGATCAAAATGTGGGAGCGGGCTTGCTCGCGAAAGCGGAGTGTCAGTCACTGAATGTGTGCCTGATACACCGCCTTCGCGAGCAAGTCGAATCGTCGCACCGCCGCTCCCACATTTTTGACCGAGTAAGTTATTCCAGAGCCGACGCCGGCCCAAAGAACTCATACCGGCTCTGCGCTTCCGGCACACCCAGGGCCTTCAAGTGACGCTTGATCGCCGCCATGAAGCCTTTAGGCCCCAGGAAGTACGCATCCACATCGCGCTCCTGGGGCAACCACGCCGCCAGTTGCTCCTGGCTCAGCATCCCGACCTTGTCCGCCGCCGGGCTCACGCCATCATCCTCGGCGTAGCAATAGAAGCGCTTGAGCTGTGGATGCTGCGCCGCCAGGCCGTCCACCCATTCGCGGAACGCATGCACGCCGCCATTACGCGCGCAGTGGATAAAGTGAACCGGACGCTCGGTGGCCAGCGCCGCTTCGAGCATCGGCAATGTTGGCGTGATGCCCACGCCGCCGCTGATCAGCACCAATGGCTTGTCGCTGGCCGCCAGGGTGAACTCCCCCGAAGGCGGGAACAGATCGATGGTCGCACCCACCTGGAACTGGTCATGCAGGTAGTTCGACACCCGCCCACCGGCTTCGCGCTTGACGCTGATGCGGTACTGGCCCGAATCGCCACGCGCCGACAGGGAATAGTTGCGGCGCACTTCCTCGCCCTCCAGCACCAGCTTCATGCCGATGTACTGCCCAGGCTCGGCGGCCAGGATCGGGCCGTTATCCACAGGCGCGAAGTAAAACGAGATAATTTCCGCGCTCTCCTCCACACGCTTGACCAAGGTGAACGGCCGCGCGCCACGCCAGCCGCCCGGTGCTTGTTCCTTCTCTTTATAGATAGCCGCCTCGGCACCGATCAGGATGTCGGCCAATTGGCCATAGGCGGCGCCCCAGGCACTCATCACTTCAGGGGTGGCGATTTCGCTGCCCAGCACTTCGGAAATTGCCCGCAGCAGGCAGGTACCGACAATCGGGTAATGCTCCGGCAGGATCTGCAGGGCCACGTGCTTGTTGATGATCTTTGCCACCAGATCGCCCAACTGGTCGAGTTGGTCGATATGCCGGGCGTACATCAGCACGCCGTTGGCCAAGGCCCGGGGCTGGTCGCCGCTGGCCTGGTGGGCCTGGTTGAAGAGCGGGCGTACTTCTGGGTATTCGGACAGCATCATCCGGTAGAAATGGGTGATCAGGGCTTCGCCGCCACTTTCCAGCAGGGGCACGGTGGATTTAACGATGGCACGGTCTTGGGCACTAAGCATGGCAGACTCCTGAGTCTTCTTACTGAATACCCTTTACTACTCAGTATTCATGCCAACTAATAAATCATTATAAATCAAATACTTAATATTAATGTAGTCAGTATGACTTCCTACGCTATATAGTCACTATGACTACAAGGAGTCATTATGACTGCGAAGCCGCTGCTCACCACCCTGCTGCCCCTGGTCGCCGACCTGTCCCGCGAGTTGCCCGAAGGCGAGCGTTACCGGCGCCTGCTCCAGGCCATGCGCGCCCTGCTGCCCTGCGACGCGGCCGCCCTGCTGCGCCTCGACGGCGAATGGCTGGTGCCGCTGGCGGTGGATGGCTTGAGTACCGACACCCTCGGCCGGCGCTTCAAGGTCAGCGAACATCCGCGTTTCGCCGTGCTGCTCAGCAGCCCCGGCCCTACCCGCTTTGACAGCGACAGCGAACTGCCCGACCCCTATGACGGCCTGGTGGATGGCCTGCACGGCCACTTGGAGGTTCACGACTGCATGGGCTGCCCGCTGTTTGTCGACGACCGGCCCTGGGGCCTGCTGACCCTCGACGCCCTGGATACCGAGCGCTTCGAACGGGTGGAACTGGACGCCCTGCAAGCCTTTGCCAGCCTCGCCGCCGCCACCGTCAATGTCGCTGAACGCATTGAACGCCTGGCCCTGCGTGCCGAAGACGAACACCAGCGCGCCGAAATCTACCGCCAGGCCAGCGGCCAGCAGCACAAGGAAATGATCGGCCAGAGCAAGAGCCACAAACGCCTGGTGGAAGAAATCAACCTGGTGGGTGGCAGTGACCTGACGGTATTGATCACCGGCGAGACCGGCGTGGGCAAGGAGCTGGTGGCCCAGGCGATCCATGCTGCATCAAACCGCGCCGAGAAACCGCTGATCAGCCTCAACTGCGCCGCCCTGCCGGAAACCCTGGTGGAAAGCGAACTGTTCGGCCACGTGCGCGGGGCGTTTACCGGCGCGCTCAACGAACGCCGGGGCAAGTTCGAGCTGGCGAATGGCGGCACGCTGTTTCTTGATGAAGTGGGCGAGTTGTCCCTCACCGTGCAGGCCAAGCTGCTGCGGGTGCTGCAAAGTGGCCAGTTGCAGCGCCTGGGGTCTGACAAGGAGCACCAGGTGGATGTGCGCCTGATCGCTGCCACTAACCGGGATCTGGCCGAAGAAGTACGCAGCGGCCGCTATCGTGCCGACTTCTATCACCGTTTGAGTGTGTACCCGTTGCAAGTCCCGGCGCTGCGTGAGCGCGGTCGCGATGTGCTGTTGCTGGCGGGCTTTTTCCTTGAACAGAACCGCTCACGCATGGGACTGGGCAGCCTGCGCCTGACCAGCGATGCCCAGGCGGCACTGCTGGCTTATACCTGGCCGGGGAATGTGCGCGAACTGGAACACTTGATCGGCCGCAGCGCCTTGAAAGCCCTGGGTAACTGCCGGGAGCGCCCGAAGATTCTCAGCCTGAGCGCGGCGGATCTGGACTTGCCGAACGCCACCGCGCCACCGCTCGAAGCGCAGCCCGACCCCGTGCCGGACGTCACCGGCGACCTGCGCCTGGCCACCGAGAACTACCAGCGCCAGGTCATCAGCGCCTGCCTGGAACGCCACCAGCACAACTGGGCCAGTGCCGCCCGCGAGCTGGGCCTGGACCGGGCCAACCTGGGGCGGATGGCCAAGCGCCTGGGCCTGAAGTAATGAACGGTGATTCTCAGGTAAAGGAGATCAAATGTGGGAGCTGTCGAGCCCCCACACTAAACCTGCTTCGCCTTGTAGATTGGATTGATCGGCGCGCCAGCCTTGGGCTTGCGAAACACCAACACATTCCCCAGCATCACCAGCACCAACCCCGCCAACGCCGGCGCCGTCCACTGATAGCCCTCGGCAAACGCCGAGACGTTCAACGCCACCACCGGGAACAGCACGGTGCAATACGCCGCCCGCTCCGGCCCCATGCGCCCGACCAGGGTCAGGTAGGCGGTAAAGCCAATCACCGAACCCGGGATCACCAGGTACAGCAGCGAACCGATGTAGCGGCTGTTCCATTCCATGTCGAACGGAATGCCCTGCACCGCGCAGTACATCGCCAGCATCGACGCACCATAGGCCATGCCCCAGGCATTGGTGGTCAGTGGCTTGAGGCCGGCCTTCTGCTGCAGGCTCGACAGCATATTGCCCGCCGAGAAACACATGGTGCCGAGCAATGCCAAACCCAGGCCGAACAAGGCTTGCGGGCTGGCGGTGTGCCCCACCAGTTCCGGCCAGAACAACAGCCCGAGGCCCAGCAAGCCAAGGCCGCCGCCCATCAACACATTGCGTGCGACCTTCTGCCCGAAGAACACCCGGGCGTTCAGCGCGTTCCACAAGGTGGCCGTCGAGAACACCACCGCCACCAGGCCGCTGGGAATCCACTGGCTGGCGGTCAGGAAGCACATGAAGTTGACGCAAAACAGGCACAGGCCCTGGGCCAGGCAGATCAGATGCCCGCGCCGGTTCATCACCTGCAGCTTGCGGCTGAGCAGCAGCATCACGAACAGCACCAGCGCCGCGAGGCCAAAGCGATAGACGATGGACACCGGAATCGCCACCACGCCCAGTTGCCACTTGAGGGCAATCCAGGTGGTGCCCCAGATCAATACGGTGAGTAAATACAGGAAAAGGTTCATGGCGGGCTCCGAGGGTTGAGCCACAGTTTCGCCCCTGGCGGCACCAGGTCTCTTGCACATTCTTGCGCTTTTGTCGGCTGCCGGGATCACAGCCGCCGCCACTGGGAGTAGGATGCAAGCCGTCAGAGAGTACGAATATGCCGCCACTGGAAACCCTGCAAGTCTTTCAATCCCTCAACCGCTCGCCCAACGCTCGCCTCGAGCTGTGCGCCGAGCTCGGTGACGGCTTGTCTGCAGCCTTGTGGAGCAACCATCACGACGCCCAGGATTACGAAGCCCCCGACCACCACACCTTGTCCTGCTACATCGGCGGCGGCACCGGCACCTTTCGCCGCGACCAGCCCGGCACCAAGGGCGGCCCGGACAAGCTGTGCATCCTGCCGGCCGAGCATCAATCGGCCTGGGTGATCAACGGCGAAATCCGCCTGGCCCACGTGTATTTCAGCCCCGAGCAATTCGCCCTGGGCTGCGTCACCTTGCTGGACCGCGAACCCCGCGAGTTGCAACTGCGCGAGAGCACCTTCCTCGACGATGCGCGGCAGGCCCGGCGTTTTCACCAGTTGATCGGCCTGAACTGGAAAGAGCCCGGCGAACGCCTGCTGACCAGCAGCCTGGCCCATGAAATGCTCAGCCATACCTTGCTCAGCCAAGTGGGGATGCGCGAGGGTTTGCGTTTGAAAGGCGGGCTGGCCGCCCACCAGCGCCGGCAACTGGTGGAGCACATCGACCAGCAGCTGGCGGAGCCGATCAGCCTGGGGCAGTTGGCAGGCTTGTGTGCGTTGTCGGAGTACCACTTTGCGCGGATGTTTCGCGAGAGTTTTGGACTGCCGCCCCATCAATATCTGCTGGCGCGGCGCCTGGCCCGCGCCCGGGAGTTGTTGCGGGGTGGGTCGTTGCCGCTGGGCGAGATTGCCCTGGCGTGCGGGTTTTCCAGTGCCAGCCACTTTACCAACCGGTTCCGCCAAGCGATGGGCGCCACCCCTGGTGAATACCGGCAGGCGTTCCTGCCTTGAAATGCAATCTGCCTGACGGCACAGGTCCAATGTGGGAGCGGGCTTGCTCGCGAAAGCGGTGTGACAGTCAACACATGTACTGACTGAACCAGCGCATTCGCGAGCAAGCCCGCTCCCACCTTTGATCTTCGGTGCTCAATAGTCCGTGCTGTTGGCCAGTGCCGTGGCCAGGCGGTTTTCCAGCGCCTTGACCCGCGCGCCTGCGACCACGTAATTGTTGGTCACCATCGAAAACACCAGCTTGCGCCCATTGGCATCGGTGACATACCCGGTCAACGACGACACGCCGCTCATGGAGCCAGTCTTGCCGTGCAGGTTGTTTTCCGCAGCGCTGCCCCGCAGGCGGTAACGCAGGCTGCCGCCCACCAGTCGCTGCGGATTACCGGCAACCGGCAACGCGTTGTACCAGGCGTTGAACCAGGGCTGTTTGCTGGCGGCCAGCAGCACATCCGTGAGGTTCTGCGACGACACCAGGTTACGCCGGGACAACCCCGAACCGTCCACCTGGTTCAACGTCGCCGTATCAATCCCCTGACGTTTCAGGAACCCGGCCACCGCCGCCACACCGGCAGGCGCCGTACCGGCATTCACGGTCTTGCGCCCCATGCTCTTGAGCAAGGCTTC
The DNA here is from genome assembly GCF_013385435.1 of Pseudomonas sp. F9001. Taxonomy (NCBI): domain Bacteria; kingdom Pseudomonadati; phylum Pseudomonadota; class Gammaproteobacteria; order Pseudomonadales; family Pseudomonadaceae; genus Pseudomonas; species Pseudomonas sp. F9001. The sequence continues at coordinate 322,397 of NZ_JACAPX010000015.1, read as the reverse complement.
AGACATGTTGTTATTGGAAAGCTTGAGCAACGGCGTGATCAGTTCCTGCAACGGCGCCGACTCATGCAGCGCGAGCACCGTCGCCGTGGTCGGCGTCCCCCCCCCGATCATCCGACGCCCCTGCACGACAATCCCCTGCTGCGCCAAGGCCTGTTCAAACAGGTTGGCCACCAGTTGCGTCGGCTCCCACACACTGACCAGTTGCGGGCTCTGCCTGCCCGGCGCCAGCGCGCCACTGAGGCGCAACAGGTTGGTGCCGTGCTGGCGATTGATTCCATAGCTGTTGCCTGTGCCGCTGACCGCACGGTTGCTGAGCTGCACGTAATCGGTAGCCGGGCTGATCTCCACCGTCACCGGGCGCCCTGCCACGACCGGCGCCCTGGCCGTGACCAGCAGGGAGCCCGCATCAAAGTCGTCATTGGGCGACACCGTCAGCGCCGAAATCTGCGCGCCGTAGTAGGTGCTTTCATCGTCCTGGGACCAGTCGGTGCCCAGGCGCTCGGCGTCGAAGAACGTGTCGTCGAACACCACGTCGCCCCGCACCTGCCGGATGCCCTGCTGCGCCAGGTTGGCCGCCAGCGCCTGGTAGTCCGCCCACTGGATCGTCGGGTCGCCCAGGCCGCGCAGGTAGAGGTTGCCGTCAAGCACCGCGCCCTGGCGGATGCCGTCGCTCAACAGTTGCGTGGAAAACCGATACTGCGGCCCCAGCACATCCATCGCCGCCGCAGTGGTCAACAGCTTGAGGCTCGAAGCCGGGCTCAGCCGCGTACGCGGGTTGTGCTGATAGAGCGTGTTGCCACTGCGGGCATCGCGCACCATCAGCGACACGCTGGCACCGTGCAGTGCCGGGTCGGCCAGCAACTGGTCGAGGCTGGCGCTGGTGGAAGTTTTCGGCGCCGTGGCGCAACCGCCCAGCAACAAGCTCAAGCCCAGCAGCAGCCCGCCGGTGTGTATCCATCGTCCCAACTGCATCGCTATCGTGTTCCCGCAAAGTCATTAATGGCGGCCACGCTAGCAGCTCGACAACCGTATGGCGAGGCAGCCGGCTACCGCGCCATAGGGTGTAGCCGAATTTAGAACGTCAGGGTGCTGGACACCGACACCTGCCGCGCATCGCCGATGGACACGAACTGGGTGTTCACGGCCGAGGTGTAATAGGTACGGTCAAACAGGTTCTTCACGTTGAGCTGGAACTTGACCTTCTGCCCCTCGATTTTAGTGTCATAGGTGGCGAACGCATCGGCCACGGTGTAGCCCGGCAGGTCGAAGCTGTTGGCCGCGTCCCCTGCTCGCTCGCCGACATAACGTGCCCCGGCGCCGACCCGAAGTTGGTCGCCACCGAGAATGCTGCCGAAGTCATACACCGCCGACAGCGAGCCGGTGTTCTTCGCCACGTTTTGCAGGCGATTACCTTTGTATTCCGGGTCTTCGGTAACCTCTGCATCGGTGTAGGCATAGCTGCCGATCACGCTCCACTTATCCGTCAGTTGGCCGCTGGCATCCAGTTCCAGGCCTCGGGAGCGCACTTTGCCGGCGACGCTGTAGACCGAGGTCAAGCCATCGCCGACCTGCACCAGCACGTTGCGTTTTTCGATGTTGAACAGGGCGGCGCTGGCGGTGATGCGCCCCGGTATATCGAGCTTGGTCCCCAACTCCCAGGACTTCGACTGCTCCGGCTCAAGGCTGCCATCCAGCACACTTTTGTTCGCCAGCGGTGCGATGGTGGAGTTGGGCTTGAACGACTCGGTGTAGCTGCCATAGAACGACAGCTCGTCAGTGTAGCGGTACACCAGGCCCGCCCGTGGCACCCACTTCTGGCCATTGCCGTCGGTGTTGGCGGTGAACGGGACGCCCTTGCCGGCGTATTGGTCGTACATCTGATAACGCGCGCCGCCTACCAGGATCCACTGGTCGGTGAGGTGGATCGCATCCTGCAGGAACAGCGAGTCGCTGCGCAGCAGGTCCGTCTGGTTGCTGTCCGGCGCGCTGACGGTGGTGCCCGCCACTTCATTGCCATAGACCGGATCGTTGTAGTTGAACGTGCCACGGGGCGCCTGGCGGATCAGGTCGGCCCGGTAGATCTTGCGGTACTCGTCATCCAGGCCGAAGGTCAGGTCATGCTGCATGCCTGCGACGTTGACCTTGCCTTCAAGGCTGGCGGTGGCGAAGCGGTCGGTGGTCAGTGCGCCCTGGGTGCCGTCCATGCTGCGGGTCAGGGTGCCATTGGTGTTGACCTTGACCACACGCACCTGGCTGGCGTCGTAGGTCTCGCGGTTCCAGCTGTAGCCGAAGTGGGCTTTCCAGTCGTCATTCAAATCGTGGTCGGCCTCGAAGCGGTACAGGTCGGAGCGGCCTTCCATGTTGTTGAAGGGCTCGTCCAGGCGGCGAGTCGACGGGATGTTGAGCGGGTGGTTGGTCTTGGGGTCGATGGCGGTGCCCCGGTCGAACGGCGAGAGAAACTCCCGGTGCTCATAGGCAAACAACAGCTTGGTGTTGTCGCCGTACCAGGCCAGCGACGGTGCGATCAGGCTCTCGCGGTGAGTGCCGTAGTTGCGCCAGTAATCTTCGTCTTCGTGATCGACGATCAAGCGGTACGCCAACCCGCTGTCACCGATGGGCCCTGTGGTGTCGAGGTTGCCGCCGCTGCCGTTCTTGCCGTCGCCAAAGGTCGAGCCGCGCACGGTCAGCGAGGTGGATTGGATCAGCTCGGGTTTCTTGCTGACGATATTGACCACGCCGCCCGGATCCTGAATGCCATACAGCAACGACGACGGGCCCTTGAGCACTTCGACGCGCTCGGCGGTGGAGTTCAGCGCGCGGCCCTGCACCAGCGGCATGCCGTCCTGCATGATCGAACCGTTTCGGTTGTCACCAAAACCCCGCAGCATCACCGCGTCCTGGGTGCTGCCCAAGGTGTTGGCCTGGGTGATGCCACTGATGTTGGTCAGGGCATCGTCGAGGTTGCGCGGCTGTTGATCGCGCATCACCTGGGCCGGTACAACGTTGACAGTCTGTGGGGTTTCCAGCAGCAGGCCGTGGGAACGCATCACCGAACTGGTGGGCGGCGGCTGATAGCTGGTGGTATCCGAGGCCAGGGCGGCACCGTTGATGGTGGTGGCACCGAGGTTCAGCGCGCCGTCGGTGGGCAGCGGTTCCAGGGCCAGGGTGCGGGCGTCGACCTGGCGGAAGGTGAAGCCGGAATTACCCAGCAGGCGTTGCATGGCCTGGGCCGCACTCATCTGCCCGGTGATGGCCGGGGCCTTGATGGCGTACGGCGCTTCGTCGGTGTAGACCACGCTGATGCCGGTCACCCGGGTGAAGTCGCTCAAGGCCTGGGGCAGCGGCTTGGCGGCCAGGGCAAAGTTGAACAGCGTGCTCTGCTGCTGCGCCTCGGCCGCCTGCGCCACGCCCAGGGGCAACAGCGCCAGCCCCGAAACTGCCAATACCGAGGCTCCCAGCCAATGTTTAACCGAACCCGCCGACGTTGCCCTGGACTTCATGCTTGAGAACCCGTGTGTAAAAACGCTGTTAATGCGAATTAATCGCAGTTTCAAGCACTACACGGATGGCCGACAGGTTTACCTCACACCGATTTGAAAATAATTTCAGTCACGCCGGTTGGATCCGAAATCCGAAGCGCGGAACGTGCACATGCACGGTGCCGGCGCGGTCATCGGTGCGCCGCAGAATCAGCTCTTCGCGGCCGGCAAACAGCAACTCCCCGGCCACCGGATCGGTGCCGTAGTCGGTGGCGCTGATGGTCACTTGCTGGCCGGGCTTGAAGCCGTTCGGGTCTTCGAAGATTTCTTCCGGCAGGTTGGCCGGCGTGGCATTGCGCGCGACTTCGAGGGCTTGCTCGGCGCTCATCTGGCTCGACGTGCCATGCCCGAAACCCAACACCCGGGCGAGCCAGGCGGCCACCGCAGGATAGGTTTCCACCAGCGGCGAGGTCACCGACGATCCCATGAGGAACCACAGCGGGTGCGCCAGGGCGAAGTCGGCAATCGACGGCTCGCCGAACAGGAAGTCGCCCTGCTGGTGCTGCAACTGCTGATTGATACGACCGATGATCACCGGCCATTGATGCTTGGCCTGATCCAGTTGCACACGGGTGGCCGTGCCGCCACTGAACAATTTGCTGCGGTCGGCCACCAGCACCTGGAGCATTTCCGGCGGCACTTTGGCGAACTTGACCGCCAGGGATTCCGGCTGGAACACCAGGCTCACGGCATGGGAGAACACCGTCGAATCAGCCCAGGCGGCGAAGCTTTGGCTGACCAGTTCCAGGCCTTGGGGAAACAGCGCCGGCGCGGACTTTTCCTGCTCCAGGCGGCGGGCGATCAGTGCGGTGTCGCAGTAGATATCGGCGCCCACCTGCAACACCGGGGTCTTGCGATAACCACCGGTGAGGGCCGTCAAGTCAGGCTTGGGCATCACCGGCGAGATGTGCACCGAACGCCAGGACAAGCCCTTGAAGCCCAGCAACAGGCGGGCCTTTTCGGCAAATGGGGATTGCGGGTAGTGGTGCAGGATCAACTCAGTCATGCCAGGCTCCGCTCAATGAGTGAGCGTCCAGCTTAGCCTGCAAACCCGGCAAAGGCGCGCATGGGAACCTATCAGTCAAACTGATGGGCCGATCGCCGCCAGGCACTCCTTGGCGCTTTTCTTGAGTTTCTTGATCAGCCGTTCCTGGCGCAACGCCTCGGCCTTGCTGATGCATGCCTCGGTGTACACCAGCGCCACGGCGGGGCTTGAGAGGAAAAACCGTGCGCCCTTGCCACTCTGGTGCATGGCAAAGCGGCGCACCGGGTCATTGCTGATACCGCAATAGAGCGAGCCATTGGCGGCGCGCACCAGGTAGACAAACCACGGTTTGGCTTCAGAAGGAGTCGTCACGGATCAATTCGGCAAACCAAAGGAACGCCAATCTTATCAACGACTGGCCTGGAACGCCTTCAACCCTTTCAGCGCCTGGGCCCGCACGGCGTTTTTCACCAGCGGCGTCCAGCCCAGCAACAGGCCTTTGGTGCCCAACGCCTGCCGCGACCAGCGCCACAGGTCAAAGTGGTCGTGGTGCTCGCAGATCTTGCCGTCACGAAACACAAAGCGCGCCCGGATATCGTTGACTACGGTGTTGCCCGTCGCACTGAACAGGTAGGTCGCCACCCAGTGGGCGCTGCCGGTGATTTCATCGCTGCGCACACTGTCGAAGGTCAGGGAAAAGTCCTTGGCCCGGGTGGTCAGCATGCGCCACATGTCGCCGGCATCACGGCCACGCAGTTCACCGAATGCCGGGTCGCTGAACACCACGTCGTCGCTGTAGCAGGCGCTCATGGCCTCGGCATCCAGGCGCTGGAAGGCACTGTAGAATTCGGTGATCAAGGCGTTATGGGCGTCGCTCATGGGCAGGTTCCGCAAAAGAAGTTGGGATGGCCGGTACGATAATCCCCAAGGCCGGGGAACACTACTGGCATCAACGCCAGGAATACCTCATCCCGTCCCTTCAGGGCACCATTCCGCTGCTGCGAGCATAGTGGAACAAATCCACATCGGTGGAGATACACAGCCGGTTCATCGCGGTACTTTTCTGTTTGCTGATGGTGGAGATGCTGCGGTTGACCCGCGCGGCAATCTGGCTGACGGTCATGCCGCTGGCCAGCATGCGCACCACTTCGCGTTCCTTGCCCGACAGTTGCGGCGGTTGTGATTGATCGCCCGTGCCCGCCTGCACCAACTGGGTCCGCAGGGACTCGCTGACGAAGGTCTTGCCCTCGCAGACTTCCTTGATGGCCGTGGGCAACTCCTTGGCCGATGCACTCTTGGCGACAATGCCTCGGGCGCCCTCGGCGAACGAGGCACGCAGGGTGGCGATATTGGCGAACATCGTCACCAGGATCACCGGCACCCCGGGGTATTGGCGTTGCAACAAGCCCAACAACACATAGCCGTCAGCCTGCTGCCCGCCCGGCATGGCGAAGTCCGTCACCAGCACATCGCAAGGGGTGCTGCCCAGTACCCGCAGCAGCTCATCCGGGCCGTTGGCCTCACCGACCACCTTGCACTTGCCGTTGGCCTCGATCACCACCTTCTGCCCGATCCGAACAATGGGATGATCGTCAGCAATAATTACGCGAAGCATAGAAATCCATGAGTGATGGCAAATTGATTTGCGCAAAATAACCCTGTCCGTCCCGGGCAACAACCGCCCACCTGGGAGCGGTTTTCAATGGCGTCCCGTGTTCTTAAGCGGGTGATTTTTTACCTACAACAAAAAAGGAAACCACCTACAAACTAAGCCCACAGACAGAGGTAATACCCCCTACAGAATCGCGGAAAATGTCATAAATCTGTCAAATAGCGCAGATACACCAGCAGGTCCTGGTCGAACCGCTGCAATGCCCGCCTGTTGCACCGGATCCCGTGCTTGCGCACCTGTTCGATCAACTCCCCCGCACAGCGATCCAGCTCCGTCTCGCCAAAAAACGCCAGGCTTCCCGCCAGGCGATGCAGGCAGTCGACCAATGCATGCGGGTCGACGATGCGGCAAGCCTGTACCAGGCCTGCGTAATCAGCCTCGGCCTCGCGCACCAGGGTGCGCAACATCTGGTTCACCACCTGTTCATCACCAAATGTCCTGATCAGTTCGGCACGAGTCGGCCAGTGCGCCGCGGCGCAGGCTGTGGCAGGCGGGTTCGTACTGGCGCCCGGCGGCTGTGGCAGCCACTGCTCCAGCACCCCGCGCAATTGTTCCAGGGTCAGCGGTTTGAGCAGCCAGGCATCCATGCCGGCCTCAAGGCAGCGGCGCGCATCGTCCGCAGAGAGTTTGGCGGTCAAGGCAATGATCGGCACACGCGGGCGGCTGTGTACGGCCTCTCGCCGCCTGATCTCACGAGCCATGCTATAGCCATCCAGCACCGGCATGCGGCAATCGCTGATCACCAGGTCGAAATGCCGCAGGGCGATGGCGGTCAACGCGGCCTGCCCGTTGCACACCAGTTCGTGATCGACTTCGAATTTTTGCAGGAACCAGCCCATCAAGGCGCGATAGGCCTGATGGTCCTCGACGATCAGCACGCTCAGGTGCTTCCAGTGAACAGGAGGACTGCGCCATGGCACCGTTTGCTGCCTGGGGGCGTCGTCAGCAAACACGCTTGGCATCATGGCCACCTCGATATCGGCGCCGACCTGCCAGGGCCATCAGATGGCCCTGGCATATCGTCTAGTGAGGGTGCGCTTGACGGTGATCCTTAACCCATCCGCCTGGCACCCATTACCGAATCAAGCTATCCACATGAATACCACTCTTGCGATACAAGAACTACGAAAAGACAGTTTTTCCTACAGCACCGCCCACCTATTCCGACTTGACGCAGGCGAGCTAGAGGGATAGCGGATTGTCGTAATTCTTGTATTTCCCCTCCTCTCCCCCGGCGCTAAATTGCGCCCCACCCCAAGAGGGCAACCCGCCAACTCACCTGGCGGCCAACTATCCGAACTGACCCGACGCCCAACCGCGCCTCTTTCTGCGCTGCGGTGACGCGCACCCGTCAGTTGACCCAACACCGAGACAACAGACCATGAACAAGCACCTGATCGCCGTCGCCAGCGCCCTGCTGATCACTGGCACCGCCCCCGCCTTCGCCGCCAGCACCGTGGACCTGACGGTCAAGGGCATCATCACCCCGAACGCCTGCACTCCAAGCCTGTCCGACGGCGGCGTCATCGACCACGGCAAAATGTCGGCCAAGGACTTGAATGCCACCCAGATCACACCGTTGCCACATTTCAATTTGCAAATGACCGTGACCTGCGATGCGCCGGTCATCTTCGCCCTCAAGACCACCGATAACCGCATGGGCTCTGGAACCGGCACCGCTTTTGGGCTGGGTTTTATCAACGGCACGCAAAAGCTGGGCTCCTATCGCTTGACCCTCGGTACCTTCGCTAACCCACCCCAGGCTGACGGCGAGACCGTGCAAGCCATCGGGTCCTTCGACAATGGCGTCACTTGGGAGCGTTGGAACAGCTTTGAAACCGGCACCTATCTCTCGGTCGCCACTCTGGCGGACCCCAGCACCCCGCGTGCCACCCAACAACTGGTCACTCCCGTGGCCTACAGCGGCTACATCAACCGCGCCGACAGCCTGGACCTGAGCAACGAAGTCAATATCGACGGCTCGGCCACCATCGAAGTGATGTACCTCTAAACCCTTACGTCATCGACTCTGCAACCAAAGGTGCCGCTCGCCCATGAATTCCTCATCCGCTGTCTTTCTCGCCACTTTGCTGCTGGCCCCCTCCGTGCTGGCCGCCAGCAGTACCGACTTCGCCGTCACGGGCACCATCACGCCCAATGCCTGTGAACCCATGCTCTCCAGCGGAGGTGTCGTGGATTACGGAAAGATGGCAGCCAAGGAACTCAGTGCGGATCGCCCCACTTCACTGCCTTGGCAAACCATGCAGCTGGAAATCCTGTGTGACGCGCCGATGTTCATTGCGCTGAGCACCATCGATAACCGTTCAGGTACTGCGGCGATCAACCAGAACTGGCACGGCCTGGGCACGACGGCCAACGAAGAAAAGCTCGGCAGCGCCGGCTTCGGCCTTTACAACGCAGTGGCCGATGGCCTCGCCGCCAAAACCATTACCTCGTCCGATGGCGGGGCCACCTGGAGCCCGTCGGTGTTCCTCGGCCATAGCTTGATTACGGCCATCGCCGCGGCCGGTAACAGCGTGACGCCGATCGCCGTGATGCGCTTCAACGCCGACCTGCGGGTGTACACCATGGTCGACGGCACCGACCGCCTGACCGTGCTCGACGAAGTGCCGCTGGACGGCCATGCCACCGTACAACTGAAGTACCTGTAACCCTTTATTCAACCGGCCCCACTCGAAAGGAAAGGTGTGCCCCATGAAACCTACGCTCAATGCCCTGGCCACCGCGCTGCTGATCAGCACCAGCGCCTCTGCCCTGGCGGCGTCAACCGTCGACCTGACCGTCAAAGGGGTGATTACCCCCAACGCCTGCACGCCCAGCCTGTCCGGTACCGGCGTGATCGACTACGGCAAGATTTCCGCCAAGGACCTGAACCTGACGACCCTGACGCAGTTGCCAACAGCCACACTGCAACTGACCATCACCTGCGAGGGCAGCACCCTGTTTGCGATCAAGGGCACAGACAACCGCGCAGGCTCCAGCAGCACGTTAAACGGGTATGGCCTGGGCCTGATCAACGGCACGCAGAAGCTGGGCGGTTATTACCTGACCCTGCAAAACGCGGTCGCCGATAGCGTTAACACCAACGTCCTGGAGTCATCGGATAACGGCACCACTTGGCATGACCTGGACGATACCGCGCTGCTGCCCACCTCACTGGCCGGCTTCGGTGACCGATCAAGCGGCACCTGGGTGCCCATTGCGATCGAGCAAGTAACCACCGACTTGCTCGTCTACGGTCATATCGCCCGGGCCGACAGCCTGGACCTGAGCGATGAACACCCCATCGACGGCTCCGCCACGTTCGAAGTGAAGTACCTGTAAACCCGCGGCCTCGCCGTTCGCGGCGAGGCGCCTTACTTGCACCGAACACATTGAAGACCGAATGATGAACAGAACCCTACGCCTGTACGCGGCGCTGTTATTGCTCAACACCGGCTCTAGCGTGTTTGCCAGCACCGCCACCGAAATGACCCTCTCGGGCCTGGTCACCCCCAGTTCCTGCACCATCGCGCTCTCCGGCAGCGGCGTCATCGACCACGGCAGCATCCCTGCACATACCCTCAATCAGGAGGCGCCCACCCCGTTGCCCAGCCAATGGCTGGACGTGGAGATCCACTGCAGCGGCCCCTTGTTGTTTGCCCTCATCGGCATGGACAGCCGCGAAGATTCGTCTGCCGCACCGGACACCGCCTACGGCCTGGGGAAAAACCCCAACGCCCCCACGGAACACCTGGGCACCGTCGGCCTGGCGTTCGAAGCCGCGCTGGGGGACGGTCAGGCCATGCAGTCACTGGTGTCAAACCCCGGAGCCGGCCTCTGGTTCCCCCAACCAGCCATCCACCCCAAGACCCTGATGGGCTTTGCCCGTCCCGGCCGACCGTTTCCGGAACCCATCGTCACCCTGACTACCCGGATCCGCGCACAGACCACCATCCACCCGGCGAACCGTCTGACCCTCAGGCAAGACGTTCCCCTCGATGGCTCACTGGTCCTGGATTTGCGTTACCTCTAAGCCCTGTGATCATTTTAGGAACTGCGTCATGAAGACCTATCCAACCTTGCTGGCCCTGGGCTGGCTGCTGAGCACCCAGGCGTTTGCCGACGGCATGGTGCCCGACACCTCGGTGGTGATCGTCAACGAGGCCGACGGCGAAGCTTCGGTGTCGGTGACCAACACCGACGGCAAACTGGCCCTGCTGCACGTCACCCTGGAAGACATTCCGGAAGACACCGAATCGCTGCTGTTCGTCACCCCGCCCCTGTCCCGGGTCGAGGCCGACAAAAGCCAGCTGGTGCGCTTTATCCTGCGCAACCCCACGCCCCTGAAAACCCAACGCCTGAAGCGGGTGATCTTCGAAGGCATGCCCAAGGACCGTGACGCCGCCCAGGCTGGCCATGCGCGGGTGGGCGTGACCGTGCGCCAGAACCTGCCGGTGATCATTCATCCCAAGGGCCTGGCGCCGAACCGCACACCCTGGACCGGGCTGACCTGGTCGTTGAACGCCGGTCACCTGAACGTCGCCAACCCCACGCCTTACGTGGTGCGCCTGGCCCAGGAGCTGCAACTGCTGCCCGGCAAGCAGAGCCTGGTGCTGCCGCGCACTTATGTGTTGCCCGGCGAAACCCTGCGGCTCAGCACGCCCCACACCGCCACGGCCGTACGCCTGCAACCGGCCACCGTGTACGGCTTTGCCGTCGCCGCCTATGAAGCACCGATAACCGCCGCAAACGCTGAATAACGAAGTGACGGCCCTGTGACTGTCACCGGGAAGCCCGCCAACCGTTGCAGGCTTCCATAACCTGAGTGCCTTTACGTGAACACAGTAACCACTGACCCGGCTGGCGAAGCCGTGCCCGACTGTCCTTTACGCCCCGCCCGGATGCGGGCCGCGCTGCCACTGACCATGGCGTTGCTGTCGGCCGATGCCTGGGCCGACGCCTTCGACGCGCAAACCCTGCACCAGCGCGGTATCGACCCGGAACTGGCCTACCTGTTGCTGGACGCACCGCGCTACACCAGCGGCCGCCACGCCGTGAGCCTGACGGTGAACGGCCAGCGCCGTGGCCGCCTCGATGTTCAGTTCGACAGCCAGGGTGCGCTGTGCTTTGACCGCCCGCTGCTGGACGCCGCCGACCTGGTGATACCGGCCCCGCTGGCCGACAGCCGCTGCCATGACTTCCTCGGCGAATACCCGCAAACCGTGGTGGAGCAAGACCCCGCCAGCCTGAGCGTGAGCCTGATGGTGCCCACCGATGCCCTGCGCCCGCGCCAACGTGAGCTGTCCGGTTATGAAACCGGAGGGTTCGCCGGCTTGCTCAACTACGATCTCACCGGTTTGTACAACCGTTATGGCGACGACACCAACCGCTTCGGCTCGGCCAATACCGAAGTGGGGTTCAACGCGGGCGACTGGATCGTGCGCAGCCGCCAGGTGCAGACCTGGCAGGATTCCAGGTCTCGCAGCACTCACCTGGAAGCCTATGCCCAGCGCACCTTCGCCGAGCAGCAGGCAGTGTTGCAGGCCGGGCAGATCAACCTCTACAACCCGGTAGTGTCATCGGCGCAGATCACCGGCATGCAACTGTTTACCGAACAGGCCCTGCAGGACCAGGAACAGGGCTCGACCATCAGCGGCATCGCCAACAGCCCGGCCCAGGTGGAGGTGCGCCAGAACGGCGCGCTGATTCACTCCACGGTGGTGCCGGCCGGGCCGTTCTCGCTGACCGACGTGAGGCGCCTGAACACACGCTCCGACGTTGAAGTGACGGTCAAGGAAAGCACCGGCGAAGAGCGACGCTTCACCGTGCCGGCGGCGATGCTCGGCATCGGCTTGCCAGCCCCGGGTTACTCGTTGGGGGCGGGCCGGGTGCGCAATATCGGCGATACGCGCGGCGACGATCCGTGGGTGATCAGTGGCGGCTGGAGCGGCGCCTTGAACCCGCGCCTGAGCCTGGGAGCCGGCGCGCTTGCCGCCGAAGACTACCGTGCCACGGGTGCCAGCCTCGGCCTGTTGCCGTGGCCAGACGGCCAGGTACAACTGTCGACCCAGATTGCCGATGCCCAACGCCTGGGTGAACGCGGCGTACAGACCGACCTGAGCCTGTCCCAGCGCCTGGGCCGGCAATGGTCGATCACCGCCGGCGCCTCCCACCGCACCATGGGCTACCGGGAGCTGGAAGACGCCGCCTACTACGACTCACGGGACGACGAAGGTCGCCTCACCCGCTATCGCGACCAGCAGAGCCTGGCCCTGGGCTGGGCCCATCCATGGCTGGGCGCCTTCAATGCCGGCCTGTCGCGCACCACCACGTTCAACGGCGAAAACAGCAGCCGTGCCCTGGCCTCATGGGGCACCAGCGTGCGCGGCGTGTCGCTGTCGGCCAGTGCCGAGTGGCAGGTCAGCGGCCGGCAGAATAACGAGAACGCGGTGTACCTGAACCTGAGCGTGCCACTGGGTGAGAACCGGCGTGGGCGCTCCTGGGTGCGCAACTCCGGTGGCGAGCATCGCATCGGCCTGGGGGTGAACGAGCAGGTCAACGATCAACTCAGTTACCGGGTCAGTGCCGAGCACGACAGCCGCGACCAACAAGTGGAATCCACCCTCGGCGTGTCCTATCTGCCGCGCTATGCACAACTGGACATGAACTACAGCCGCTCTGACGCCGAGCGCTCCAGCTACCAGGGCGGTGTGCGCGGTGCGGTGGTGGCCCACAGCGGTGGCGTGACCTTCTCGCCTTATCCGGTGCGCGACACCTTTGCGCTGGTATCTGTCGGCGATATGGCCGGGGTCAAGCTCACCACGCCCAGCGGCCCGGTATGGACCGACTTCCAGGGCCAGGCCGTGGTCCCGCAGGTGTCCGCCTACGGGCGCAGCCCCGTGGAAGTGCAAACCCAGTCGCTGCCGCGCAACGCCGATATCAGCAACGGCCTGGCCGTCATCAGCGCCGGGCGCGGCGCGGTGGATCGCGTGGAATTCGGCGTGGCCCTGACCCGTCGTGCCTTGCTCACAGTGACCACCGACCACGGCACGCCGCTGCCCCGTGGCGCCACGGTGAGTACCGTCGATGGCGAGTTCGTGACCCTGGTGCAGGAAGGCAGCCAGGTGTTCCTGCCGAACGTGCTGGACCCACGTCCCCTGTGGGTCAAGGCACCGGGCATGAGCCGCTGTGAACTGCAGGTTGAACTCGCGGAAAAAGCCGACCCGCAGGTGTATTTCGAAACCGCCCCGGCCCGCTGTGTGACGCCATGAGGAAGACTGTGATGAAGCGATTGTTACTGCTGGGATTGGCCCTGGGCGCCATCGTCCAGAGCCGGGCGCACGCCGACGAATGCCAACTGACCCTAAGCCAGTCGCGCCTGGATTTCGGCGTGATGAACCGCGCCGTGCAGCGCAACCCCGGCGCAGAAATCCTGCTGGGAGAACGCCGCCTGAGCCTCAACCTGAACTGCCCGACACCCACCGATATGCACGTGTTCTACCGGGCCCTGGCCGCGACCGCCGAGCGCTACCGCTTTACCGAGCGTGGCAGCTACCGCGTGCACATCAGCGATGCGGTACTCGACGGCCAGGCGGTTGAACTGGGGTTGACCGGTGGGCAAGGCCAGGCGCCCAGCGCCAGGGGCAGGACGCTCGACTGGCGACCCGACCAGGCCATCGTGCCGTTGCGCGACGGCGCGCCGACCACCGGCAGCAGCTTCTCGGCACAACTGCAGGTCAATGCCTGGGCACAGGCCGACGCCACACAAGTGCGTGACGCGGTGACCTGGGAAGCCACCGGGCTGATCGACGCCGTCGCCACCGGCCGCGCCCGGGAGCTGTCGCTGCAAGCAGGTTTCGCCCCGGCGGCCTGCGAAACCACGCTGTCCAACGGCGGCATCATCGACTTTGGCCGTATGTGGGCCAAGAGCCTGAACGCCGAGAAGGAAACCGGCCTGGCCTCCCGCAGCCTGCTGCTGAGTATCGGCTGCGACGGTCCGACTCACTTTGCCTTGCGCATGCACGACAACCGTAGAGGCTCGGCCACCGGCGGCACCGATGAAACCGCCTACGGCCTGGGCGTCGATGACAGCCGCAATAAGATCGGCCGCTACTTTCTTTACTTCGACCCTTTCGACCTGCGCGCCGACGCCCTGCCCCAGGTGTACCGCACCGACTCCACCACTGGCGGCGTGGCCTGGAGCAGTTCCAACGCTTACCCCATTCCCATCGGCAGCAGCAGTTTGCTCGGCTTTACCGCTCTACCCGGCAGCAATGCCGGCCCCACCGCGATCCAGAACCTGAGTGGGCAGATCAGCGTGCGCGCCGTCCTGTCCCCCATGAACAGCCTGGACCTGCGTACGGAAGTACTGCTCGACGGTTCCGGCACGATTGAAATCATCTACCTCTGATCAAGGAGTATGGTCATGCACCTACGCCAGCGTTCTCTCGCAACACTTGCCCTGCTGACCCTCAGCAGCGGTGCCACGGCAGCCTCCAGTGTTGAACTCGGCATCACCGGCTTGCTCACTCCCAGCGCCTGTACACCGGCGCTGTCGAGCAACGGGCTGATCGACTACGGCAAGATTTCCCAACAGGAGTTGAACATTGATCGCGGCAAACGCCTGCCGGTGCGCTACCTGAGCGTGACCATCAACTGCGAGGCAGCGACTCGCTACGCCCTGCGCATGAGCGACAACCGCGACGGCACCGCCAACGTCAACAGCGAAATCTACTACGGGCTGGGCCTGGACCCGAGTGGCAACAAGATCGGGCTGTACTCCCTGACCTTTGACCCCAAGCAGACGGTGATCGACGGCCTGCCTGAGGTTTACGGCACCGAGTCCACCAGCGGCGGGATCGCCTGGCGCACCGCCAACAGCAACCCGATCGACATCGGTTCGCGCAGCTTTCTCGGCTTTACCGACACCGTCGGCAGCACCAGCGGGCCGACGGCCTTCCAGACGCTGAGCAGCTTGGTCAGGGTCGATACGGTGATCGCTGCCAAGAACAATCTCGACCTCAGCAGCGACGTGCATATTGATGGTTCCAGCACCATGGAAGTGCTGTACCTCTAGACTTTTTCGCTGGTCACAGCGACATACCGCGCACGCCCGGCGCCCAGTCCCGCGATGATCGCGCCCAGGCCGATCACCGCGAAAATCCAGCCGGTGGCGTTCCAGCCACCGGTCCAGTCATGCACCAGCCCGACCGCGAACGGCCCCATGGACGCCAGGGTGTAGCCGATGCCCTGGGCCATGCTCGACAGGTTGGCGGCTACATGGGCGTCCCGTGAACGCAGCACGATCAAGGTCAGCGCCAGGCTGAAAGTGCCACCCTGGCCCAGGCCCAGCAGAATCGCCCAGCCCCACAAGCCGTCCAACGGTGCATACAGGCAACCGAACAGGCCGCCCAGGGTCAGCACCATCACCACCACGATGGCCAGGCGCTGGTCCTTGCCGCGGGTGGCCAGCCAGGGCGCAGCCAGGGAACTGGCCAGTTGCACAATCACCGAACCGGAAAGCACCAGGCCCGCCTGGGTGGCGCTCAGGCCACGGCCGATCAGGATCGACGGCAGCCAGCCAAACACAATGTACGCCAGGGAGGATTGCAGGCCCATGTACAGGGTCACCTGCCAGGCCAGCGGATCACGCAACAAGCCCTTCACGCGATAGGCCACCTGGTGCGCGCCGTGTTTCTGGCCGACCTGTGGCAACCAGAACAACGCCGCGACCAACGCCGGGAGAATCCAGAACCCCAGGCCGATGTTCCAGCTGTCGCCGAAGTAATGACTCAGGGGCACCGTGGATCCCGCCGCCAGCGCTGCACCCAGGCACAGGGCCATGGTGTACACGCCGGTCATGGTGCCGGCCTGTTTGGCGAAATCGCGCTTGACGATACCGGGCAACAGCACCCCGATGATGCCGATACTCGCGCCCGCCAGCAGGCTGCCGGCGAACAGCCCGGCCTCACCGAATGAACTGCGCAGGATGATGCCGCCGGCCAGGGTCAGCAGAATGCCCAGCACCACCCGCTCAGCGCCAAAACGCCGGGCCAGGATCGGAGCCAACGGTGCGAACAGGCCCAGGCACAACACGGGCAGCGTCGTCAGCAGCCCAGCCTTGGCCGCCGAGAGCCCCAGGCTATGGGAGACCTCAGCGAGCAGCGGCGCCATGCTCGACAACGCCGGGCGCAGGTTCAGCGCCACCAGGATCAGGCCCAACAGCAACAACCACGGACGGCTCACCACCGGCGGGCTGTGCTGGACCTCATCGTCATCGGCTTCGGCGTCGATCAGCAGTTCTTCAAGGGCGTTTTCTGAACGGGGCATGGGGATCTCGGATTCAAGGTTCATTGATCAACTGCCGGGAAAGCGCCTTGGCACGTTCCGGGTCCTGTTGTTCCACGGCATCGAGCAAGGCGCCGTGCAGGTCGAATACCGCTTGCCGACGCGGCTGGATGTTCAGGGTCTGGCGCAGTTGCGCGCCGACGATGCTCGAGAAGTACTGATACAGCTCGCTCAAGGCCGGGTTGTGGGCCGCGTCCACCAGGCGTTTGTGGAACACCAGGTCGCAGCTGATGTAGTGCTCAAGATCACCGTGGTAATGGTCGCCGCTGGCGTTGAGGGCCGCGCGCAAAGCGACCAGGTCTTCATCGGTGCGGCGCAACGCGGCCAAGCCGACTGCCTCGACTTCAAGAATCTGCCGCGTCTCCTGCGCCTGAGCCAGGGTGCAGTGGGACAAGGCTTTCATCGCGCCCAGCGGGTCGGTCATGGAGCGCAAATAGCTGCCGTCGCCCTGGCGGATCTCGATCAACCCGGAGAATGCCAATACGCGCATGGCTTCACGCACGGTGTTGCGGCTGATCCCCAACTCGGCAGACAACTCGGGCTCGGTGGGCAGGCGTTCGCCGATGGCCCATACGCCTTGGGTGATGCGCTGGCGCAACTGTTCGAGGGCTTGATCGACGAGGGAGCGTTTGATCAGGGGGGCGATGTCTGTCATGGGTTTCGTCCTTTCATCCAATCATAGGATGAATTTTCCCACAGCCTATTCGGAGTTGCCTACAAAGGCAACGCACTAGGGTTCTTGGGCAGGCAAAGGAGCAGTATTTTCGATTGGTAAAATTACCCTCAGAGGGTAATTATTGGGCTCAGGTGTCTTATGGAAAAGTACACACCTCATTACGATTTGGCGGTGATAAAGGCGGATGTCAGGCGGCTTGGAAAGCAAGCATTTACTCAAAGCGCACGCCGTTGCGGCGAGGATCTTGATTTAAGCATCGAACAAATGCAGGCGGTCATTTTCGAGTTGAAAAACACGATGCTGTACAAGTCGATGACCACTCATGACGACCATCGAGTTTGGCAAGATGTGTATCACATTCACTCACATGATCTGGAGATCTACATCAAGGTGACCTACCGCACGGATGGTAAACCTCCGGTGATCTCCTTCAAGGAGAAAAACCCATGAAAACAGAGCAATGCTTCAGCTGCGGCAGGCATGACGGAATGCATCACTTCTCAGGACGTAGCGAAACATCGGAAGTCAAAGGTTTGCATCGCCGTATAGACGATCTGTCTGGATGGGAGTGCCAGGCATGTGGAGAGGTGATCCTGGACCCCGAAGACGCGGAACGCTATTCAGACCACTGCGATGAAATCGTTCACAGTTTCAGGCAGATGGTCGGCACCGAGATGAAGCGCATACGCCGCAAACTGCACCTTTCACAAAAAGAAACGGTACAACTGCTATCGGGTGGTGGCCACAACGCCTTATCTCGTTACGAGCGCGGTGAGGTATTGCCCCCCAAATCCCTGGTAGTCCTGATGCGTTTGCTTGAGCGTCACCCCCACTTGCTGGTCGAAGCAAAAATCCTGAGTGAAGGCGCAGATCTTCGCAATTCCGTGCATACGGTACATAAAGAGCACGAGACCCTGACGACAACTTGATTGATGGCAAAAATAAACCCGGCACCAGGCCGGGTTTATTGTTTCAAGCATTACCCATGGATCAATGCAGAATCTGGCTCAAGAACAACTTGGTCCGATCATTCTGCGGGTTGTCGAAGAAGTCATTCGGCGCCGCCTGTTCAACGATCTCGCCCTTGTCCATGAAGATCACGCGGTTGGCCACGGTGCGCGCAAAGCCCATTTCGTGGGTCACGCAGAGCATGGTCATGCCGTCTTCCGCCAGGCCGATCATGGTGTCCAGTACCTCTTTCACCATTTCCGGATCGAGCGCCGAGGTCGGCTCATCGAACAGCATGATTTTCGGCTTCATGCACAGCGCACGGGCAATCGCCACGCGCTGTTGCTGGCCGCCGGACAACTGCCCCGGAAACTTGTGGGCCTGTTCCGGAATACGCACGCGCTCAAGGTAGTGCATGGCAATTTCTTCAGCCTTGCGCTTGGGCATCTTGCGTACCCACATCGGGGCCAGCGTGCAGTTCTGCAGGATGGTCAGGTGCGGGAACAGGTTGAAGTGCTGGAACACCATGCCGACTTCGCGGCGGATCGCTTCGATCTGCTTGAGGTCGTTGGTCAGTTCCACGCCATCGACCACGATGCGGCCCTGCTGGTGCTCTTCCAGGCGGTTGAGGCAGCGGATGGTGGTGGACTTGCCGGAACCCGACGGGCCGCACAGCACGATACGCTCGCCCTGCTTGACGTTCAGGTTGATGTCTTTCAACACGTGGAACTGGCCGTACCACTTGTTGACGCCCTGCATCTGAATAATGCCTTCAGGGCTCACAGGCTGTTTGATCGCTTCACTCATCACAACACTCCTAACGCTTGTGGCCTGTGTCCAGCTTGTGTTCCAAATGAATGGAATAGCGGGACATACCAAAACAGAAAATCCAGAACACCAGGGCGGCGAACACGTAGCCTTCAGTGGCCATGCCCAACCATTTCGGGTCGGCGGCGGCTTGCTTGACGCTGTTGAGCAGGTCGAACAGGCCGATGATGATCACCAGGCTAGTGTCCTTGAACAACGCGATAAACGTGTTGACGATCCCCGGGATCACCATCTTCAGTGCCTGGGGCAAAATCACCAGGCCCATGCTGCGCCAGTAACCCAGGCCCATCGCGGCCGCAGCCTCGTATTGGCCCTTGGGAATCGCCTGCAAGCCACCCCGCACCACTTCGGCTACATAGGCCGACTGGAACAGGATCACGCCGATCAAGGCCCGCAGCAATTTGTCGATGCCCATGCCTTCCGGCAGGAACAGCGGCAACATTACCGACGACATGAACAACACCGTGATCAACGGTACGCCGCGCCAGAACTCGATGAAGGTCACGCAGACCACACGAATCGCCGGCATGTTCGAACGCCGACCCAACGCCAGCACAATGCCCAGCGGCAAGGCCCCGGCAATGCCGACGGTGGCGATCACCAGGGTCAGCATCAAGCCGCCCCACTGGCTGGTGGCCACGTTGGTCATGCCGAAGATCCCGCCGTGCAGCAGGAAGTAGGCAACGATCGGGTACACCACCAAAAAGCTCAGGCCGTAGACCGCCTTGCGCGTGAAGCGCGAGATGAACAACGGCGCCACACCCACGATGGCCAGCCACACGGTCAGGTCGACGCGCCAGCGCAGGTCGCCGGGGTAGTAGCCGTACATGAACTGCCCGAAGCGCTGTTGGATAAACACCCAGCAGGCGCCCTCCTTGGTGCAGTCGGCGCGGGTGGTACCGACCCAGTTTGCATCGAGGATCGCCCAGTGCAGGATCGGCGGCACGACCAGGTAGATCAGGTAGAACGCCAGCAATGTCAGCAGGGTGTTGAGCCAGCTGGAAAACAGGTTGGCGCGCATCCATGCCATCGGCCCGAACACTTTGTTCGGTGGCGGCATATCAGGTTTGAAAGTATGCGTACTCATGCAGGTTTCCTCACCGCTCGATCAGCGCAATGCGCTTGTTGTACCAGTTCATCAGCAGGGAAATGCTGATGCTGATCGCCAGGTACACGCTCATGGTGATGGCAATAACCTCGATGGCCTGGCCGGTCTGGTTGAGCACCGTGCCGGCAAACAGCGAAACCATTTCCGGGTAACCGATACCGGCGGCCAGTGACGAGTTTTTCGCCAGGTTCAGGTATTGGCTGGTCAGCGGCGGAATGATCACGCGCAGGGCTTGCGGGATGATCACCTTGCGCAGGGTCGGACCGTTGCGCAGCCCGAGGGAACGCGCCGCTTCGGTCTGGCCGTGGCTGACGGACTTGATGCCTGAACGCACGATCTCGGCGATAAACGCCGCGGTATACACGGTCAGGGCCAGGGTCAGCGCCAGCAACTCGGGAATCAGCACCCAGCCGCCGACGAAGTTGAAGCCTTGCAGCTTGGGCATTTCCCAGTGCAGTGGCGCGCCAAAAACCAGTGCGCACAGTGCCGGGATCACCACCAACAGCGCCAGGCCGGCCCAGAATTTATGGAACGGAACACCGGTGGCTTCAAAGCGTTTGTTGGCCCAACGGGCCATCAACACAATGGCGATGATCGCCACCACCACGCTGATCACAAACGGCCAGAAACCCTCCGCCATCAACGCGGCGGGCATGTTCAGGCCACGGCTGCTGACAAAGAACGTGTCGCCGAAGTTGTGGCTGTTGCGCGGCCCCGGCATCGTCAGGAATACCGCGAAGTACCAGAACAGGATTTGCAGCAGCGGCGGAATGTTGCGGAACACTTCCACATACACCGTGGCCAGCTTGTTGATCATCCAGTTGGGCGACAAGCGCGCCACACCGATGATGAACCCGAGGATGGTCGCCAGGACCACACCGATCACCGTCACCAGCAGGGTGTTGAGCAGACCGATCACAAAGACCCGGGCATAGCTGTCCGATTCGGTGTAGTCGATCAGGTGCTGAGCGATGCCGAAGCCGGCACTGCGCTCAAGAAAGTCGAAACCCGAGGTAATGCCCCGGTGTTGAAGGTTGGTTTGCGTGTTGTTGAACAGGTACCAGCCCAACGAGACCACCGCCACAATCGTGATGATCTGGAATAGCCACGCACGCACTTTTGGATCACTGAAGCTGAGCTTCTGTTTTGGTGCGCCGATTTGATTTTGCATTAAGTGCCCCAGAAATAATGGAACAGAACATCACCCGGCGGTTGGCCCACCGGGTGATAGAACCATCAGCGATCAGCGCACAGGTGGTGCGTATTGAATGCCACCGTTGGTCCACAGAGCGTTCAGGCCACGATCGATTTCCAGAGGCGTGCTCTTGCCGAGGTTTTTCTCGAACACTTCGCCGTAGTTACCGACCTGCTTGACGATCTGTACGACCCAGTCTTTCTTCACTTTCAGGTCTTTGCCGTATTCGCCGTCAGCACCCAGCAGACGGGCAACGTCCGGGTTCTTGGTGGACTTGGCTTCAGCTTCGACGTTTTTGGAGGTGATACCGGCTTCTTCGGCGTTGAGCATGGCGTAGCCAACCCAGCGCACGATGGCCAGCCACTCGTCGTCGCCGTTACGCACGACAGGGCCCAGTGGTTCTTTGGAAATGGTTTCCGGCAATACCACGTAGTCTTTCGGCGAAGCCAGCTTGCTGCGCTGTGCGTAGAGCTGGGACTTGTCGGAGGTCAGTACGTCGCAACGACCGGATTCCAGCGACTTGGCGCTTTCATCGGAGGTGTCGAACGTGATCGGGGTGTACTTCAGGTTGTTGGCGCGGAAGTAGTCGGAAACGTTCAGCTCAGTGGTGGTACCGGCCTGGATGCAGATGGTTGCACCGTCCAGTTCCTTGGCACTTTTCACGCCCAGCTTGTTGTTCACCAGGAAACCAACACCGTCGTAGTAGGTGATGAAGCCCGGGAATTTCAGGCCCATGCCGGCATCGCGGGAGCTGGTCATGGTGGTGTTGCGCGACAGGATGTCGACTTCGCCAGACTGAAGCGCGGTGAAACGCTCCTTGGCATTCAACTGGCTGAATTTGACCTTGGTTGCGTCGCCGAATACGGCAGCGGCAACAGCACGGCACACGTCAGCGTCGATCCCGAGGATCTTGCCGCTGGCGTCCGGCACCGAGAAGCCCGGCAGACCGTCGCTCACGCCACACTGCACAAAGCCTTTCTTCTGTACGGCATCCAGAGTGGCGCCAGCCTGGGCGAAACCACTGACACCCAGTACGGTAGCCGCGGTCACGATGGCCAGGGTGGATTTCAATACCTTCATTCAAACCTCCAGTTTTGCTCTTGTTGTGTCGGAGCTCGAACCCCACCGCACCCTTATGAGGCGACATCGACCCGTGTTGGCTTTTTTTGGGGTCAAACAGCATGAGGTTTTTGCTTTAAGTCCAGTTGCTATCCCACAGGCGCCAGTCACTGATAGTGTTACCGCCTGGGGTGAGCCTTGACATCGGGTTTCACGTAGCAAGCCCCGTACCAGACTGATGGCTGAGTCGTTTCAGCCCATGGTCAAGAGCAAAAGATTCAACCTTGCGACATTCTCTTAACAGATCAACCCGTCGCGCACCGTTCCGACGCACTCAATCGGAGCGCACGCACATTTATGGAGCAGACATGACCGAACCCTTGATTCTTCAGCCCGCCAAGCCCGCAGACGCCTGCGTAATCTGGTTGCATGGCCTGGGTGCCGATCGCTACGACTTCCTGCCCGTGGCCGAAGCCCTGCAGGAAAAACTCCTGTCGACGCGCTTTGTCCTGCCCCAGGCGCCGACACGCCCGGTGACCATCAATGGCGGCTACGAGATGCCGAGCTGGTACGACATCAAGGCCATGAGCCCGGCGCGTTCCATCAGTGTTGAAGAGCTGGAAGCCTCGGCAAAAATGGTTACCGACCTGATCAAGGAACAAAAAAGCAGCGGGATAGACGCCTCGCGGATTTTCCTCGCCGGTTTTTCCCAGGGTGGCGCCGTGGTGTTCCACACCGCGTTCCTGAAATGGCAGGGCGCCTTGGGTGGCGTGATCGCCCTTTCCACCTACGCTCCCACTTTCGGTGACGAACTCGAATTGTCGGCGAGCCAGCAACGGATTCCGGCGCTGTGCCTGCACGGCCAATACGACGACGTGGTGCAGAACGCCATGGGTCGCAGCGCCTATGAGCATTTGAAGTCGCGCGGTGTCACCGTCGCATGGCAGGAATACCCAATGGGCCACGAAGTGTTACCCCAGGAGATACACGATATCGGTGACTGGTTGGCCGCCCGCCTGGGCTGAAAACCACCCATTGTGTAGCCGCATGACCAACGCACTACGCCGCGCCCGATTCTTGCATTACACTGGCCGGCGTACATTCCTTAACCAATTGATGAGATGACCGTGCTCAAAGCACTCAAGAAGATGTTCGGTAAAAGCGAGGCTGAGCAGCTCGCGCCAGGTTCCAGTGCCCCCGCCCACGTTCAAGGCAGCCGCAATGACGGCCAGCAGCCTGGCCGGACCGCACCTGTAGCCTCGCCAAAAAAAGAGCCGGTGACCACACCCGCCACGGTTAACGTCGCTGAAGAGCCAGCCGCCGACCAACCACGCCAGGAGCCACGCCAGGAAAAGCCGCGCCGTGAACGCGCGCCCAAACCTGTGGTTATTCCCTGGAAACTGGAAGACTTCGTTGTCGAACCCCAGGAAGGCAAAACCCGCTTTCATGATTTCAAGCTCGCCCCGGAACTGATGCACGCCATCCAGGACCTGGGTTTCCCGTACTGCACGCCGATCCAGGCGCAAGTATTGGGCTTCACCCTCGCCGGCAAAGACGCCATCGGTCGCGCCCAGACCGGTACCGGCAAGACCGCTGCGTTCCTGATCTCGATCATTACGCAGTTGTTGCAGACCCCACCGCCAAAAGAGCGCTACATGGGTGAACCCCGCGCACTGATCATCGCCCCGACCCGGGAGCTGGTGGTACAGATCGCCAAGGACGCCGCCGACCTGACCAAGTACACCGGCCTCAACGTGATGACGTTTGTTGGCGGGATGGACTTCGACAAGCAGCTCAAGCATCTGGAAGCGCGCCACTGCGACATCCTGGTGGCCACCCCGGGGCGCTTGCTGGACTTCAACCAGCGCGGCGACGTGCACCTGGACATGGTCGAAGTGATGGTGCTGGACGAAGCCGACCGCATGCTCGACATGGGTTTCATCCCACAAGTGCGTCAGATCATTCGCCAGACCCCGTCGAAGAACGAGCGCCAGACCCTGCTGTTCTCCGCGACCTTCACCGAAGACGTGATGAACCTCGCCAAGCAGTGGACCACCGACCCGTCCATCGTCGAGATCGAGGCACTCAACGTCGCCAGCGAGAACGTCGAACAGCATATCTATGCCGTGGCCGGTGCCGACAAATACAAGCTGCTCTACAACCTGGTCAACGACAACGGTTGGGAGCGGGTCATGGTGTTTGCCAACCGCAAGGACGAAGTGCGACGCATCGAAGAACGCCTGGTGCGTGATGGCGTGAATGCAGCGCAACTGTCCGGCGACGTGCCGCAGCACAAGCGCATCAAGACCCTGGAAGGTTTCCGCGAAGGTAAGATTCGCGTGCTGGTGGCCACCGACGTGGCCGGGCGCGGGATTCACATCGACGGCATCAGCCACGTAATCAACTTCACCCTTCCGGAAGTGCCGGACGACTACGTGCACCGGATTGGCCGTACCGGCCGTGCCGGTGCTGCGGGCGTGTCCATCAGCTTTGCCGGTGAAGACGATTCGTACCAGTTGCCGTCAATCGAAACCTTGCTGGGCCGCAAGATCAGCTGCGAAACGCCGCCGACGCATCTGTTGCGTCCGGTGGAACGCAAGCGCCCTTAAGCCAAAGGCTCAGGCCGAATTCCATTCGGCCAGGATCGGTTGGCGAACACGCGAGGCCTCCTGCGAAAAGGCCTCATGGAAAGTGAAGCTGCTGCCCGACATATCGACAAGGCGATGGGCCTGAGGCTGGGGTTGCGGCTGCCCCAGTGGCTGCTGCAAGTTCTCGGCATCGCCCCCGATAGGCGCTGCCGGCTGGCGCTTTCTGATCCGACCGTCGACCGAGCGGTACAGATTGACCACGCGCAAGCCAAAACGCGTCACCCCCCAGGCTTGGCTTGGCAGCGTAATGTCATTGAAGAACTTGTAAGAAGCACCGGTCAGCAACTTGCCAGCGGTCTGCAATCCGGCCCTTGTTTGGGAACTCAATAGACTGAAGCTTCGGACCGCCGGGCTTGCGGCGACTTCAACCGCCCGGGAAGCGCCCGTCGCCGCTATGCCTGCGCCCCCTAAACTGGCCGCGACACCCACCGCTGCAAAGGTCAGCGATGCCCAGTTCAGGACGTTGATTTGACTGGAGCGATCCCAGCCCATCTGATTGTCGACCGCCTCAACGCTCAGTGCGGCAATCCCCAACGTCCCACCTACCGAGGCCGCGCCTGAGGCTACCAACAGCGCGCTCTTGCCGGCAATGGTCAGTGCAGCGGCTTGAGCGCCGATGGCAGCGAGCAAGCCCGCAGTTGCAAGCCCAGCGGTGACCACCGACATGCCCAGTGCAACACCGGTCAGTGCCCACCTGGCCCATGTTGGAAAACTGAAGAGGCCGCTGGGGTCCGACCAATTCACCGGGTCACCGCCACAATAGGCGTAGCTGTTGATCCCGCCCTCGTCAAAAGGACTGAGGGGATCAGGAGAGAGAAACACCATGAGTTCGGGATCATAGGCACGGCGCCCATTACCCAGGTGATAGAGGTTGACCGGTACGTCCAGCCGCTCGCCGTTGTAGGCGGGCAATTGCATTTCCATCATCGTGGGCGACACGTCATCCCGCAACTCGATCCTGGCGTCACCGTAGGGTGCGTAATGCCGGCGCACCTGGTCCGTGATCGGTGCCACCACACCGCGGACGCTGCCAGCGCCGTCAAGAACCAGTAGTTTCTGGTAATTACCACTATCTCGGTAGGCCACCACCTGGTCACCGTCGCGCACGTAACGTGCCCGCATGCTGACCTGCGCCAGCGTGTCGAGCCGATCCCCGGCATAGGCCAGCATCACGGGAGCTTCGTTGCCTCGCGCAGCAAGCACCTGGCGTGCTTCGCCGTCGTACTGGTAGCTGTACTTGTCTGTGGCGGTCTGTACAGCAGTGAGCTGGTCAAAACCGTTGTACGTGAAACCGCGACCGAAGGTGCCCTGTTGCAAATTACCGGCGGCGTCATAGCTCAGGGTCAGGTTTCGTACCGGGTTTGTATGGGTCAGGTGCGTCAGGCAGGCAGGGTCCTTACCCTGGAAAAACCGCTCGCTGCGGTCGCTACTGCCATCGATAAACGTTGTCCGCACTTCAGTCATATTATCGAGACCGTCATAACTGAAACGCTGTTCCTTGATCGCCCGATCCAATTTATCCATCGGGTATTGCGTGCCCTCGCACACATAGGATTTGAGTCGCGAATAACCATCGTAAGTGAACGTCTCGCCCGTGACCACGGCGTCATTCGCGTCTTTCAACGTGCGAGTGGCCAGCAGGCCATCGTCGTAATAGGTGCTGACAATGTTCTGCAGTAGCGCACCGTCCTGTTCCAGCTTGCGTTCCGACTCACGCCCCCATGCGTCAAAGGTCACCGAGTCGGTAAGACGCATTTGATAATTGAGGGTTCGCGCCGAAAGGCGGCCCAGACTATCGTAAGTCCGGATCATGCGGACGAAACCGGTGGAGGTCTGTTGGAGGCGTCCGAACTGGTCATATACGAGGTCACTGTGCTGCCCATCCGCCGCGGAGTGCCGCAACAGCCGCCCACCCGGCGAATAACTCGTCAGGCTAGTCAAGGGCTGGCTGCCCAGCGTCTGGACTTCCTTGGCGAGATAGCCGTTCTCGTCGTAACTCATCTCATGCTTGAGCCCGGCGGTGAGTGATTGTCGCATCGCTCCACTGATGGGGTCGTACTCAAGGTCTATCGGTGCATGCCCTGCCATCTTGACGCTCGTTAATGTCTCCAGCTCAGGATCATGACCGTACTCTTGACGATCACCGCGCGGCGAAGTCACCGCCACTGGCGCAACCTGGTTGGGCTTGTACTCCCAGGTCGTGGCTGTTGCGTTGCCACGCGCTTGGGAAATGACGCGGCCCAGGCTGTCGTATTCACGCGTGCCAAGCAGCTTGCTGTCTACGGTGAGGGTGCGCACCATTGGCTCGCTGGTGCCAAGCGCATACGTCGTCAACCGCTCACGGGGCGGCGTTCCGTCGGATGGGGTTTCCAGGCTGCGCACCACACGATCAAAAATGTCATAGGTGTATTCAGTCTTGGTCTTCCTGGCATCGATGCGCTCCGTGCAGCGGCCCAGCCCGTCATAAGTACGGGTTTCCACCACAATGCGCGCACCGCCAACGCTCACCCGCTCAACCCGTGCCGGTTGATTGTGTTCGTTGAACCAGGTTTCCAGTTGCGCGTCACCTTGCACCCCCGTCACCCGGCGGTTGAGGAGCGGGTCATATTCATCGATCAATACCCGACCATCGGGTTGAGTTACCGTCCACGGGTTGCCCCAAATGTTATAGGCGTGGCTGGTTTTCAATGTACGCGGCCCATCACCCAGATAATCCAGACGGGTTTGCTTCACGAGCCGCCCGAGTGCGTCGTACGCCCAGGAACCCAGAAGCCTGTCATTGTCCGCGATGCCATCAAGCGATTGCGCAGCAGAGAGCTGGCGTCCCATGCCATCGAAATACGTGAAGAGCACGGTGCCTTGTGCATCCGTGGTGACCAAATGGGCCATCTTGGCCCCGGCCGAAAAGTGATAGGCATAACGACGTCGGGCCATCTGGGGCTTGCCTGGCGCGGCGGTTTCCGATGTCAGCCGCCCACTGACATCGTACGTCATCGCCAGGCTGCCGACGGCATCACGTGTCATGTCGAGCAGACGCTGATTGGTCAGTGACCACGTGCGCGCGGACTCGAGCCATTGACCAGGCTCACGCCCCTTCAAGCTCCGGACTTCGGTGATCGAGTCGCCATTGAAGGTGCAGGTGAAATCGGAGACCAGAGAGAGCTTGTCGATCGTCGTCGTGGAGCTTTTCAAGCGACCATGCAGGGCGGGGTTGGCGGCCACAGAATGATAGGTATAAGACGTATGGGTGCCCCCTTCAAGGTTGATGGCAAGCGGCATGACGAAGTAGCCGCCCCCCGTTATCGAGACGTCGGTGTGGGAATGTTCAGTGGTCCGAGCCGCAGTGGTCGATCTGGCCGGGAAAAGCTTTTCCAGCTTCAGGTAACGTTGAAAGAGTCCATGGGGGTCGGCAGGGCATCTTCGGGGCTCGCCGGTCACCGGGTAATAAGTGTATTCGGTGCGTACGCCGGAGGCCTCGGTGCGGCTTAGTTCGTTGCCGAAGTCATCGGTGGTGATACTGACCACTTCCGCCCTTGGGGGTTTGCCACCCTGGGGATACAGCTCAAAGGTCTTGGTGATGCGGCTCGGAAGTTGGAGATTGGCGGGCTGATTTGGAAACTGGACGCCCCGAACTTCATTGTAGACAGTCTCGGTTTTGACCTGGCTGCCATTGGCTAGCATTAATTCCTCAGTCAACAGGTGAAAACGATTATAAGTGGCGCGGGTAGACCGCAGGGGCTTGCCATTATTATCAACGTAAGTTTCTTCCGCCCAATAAGCGTACTCGCTATCCACCCGATACAAATTATCCTGGCCCTGGCGAAATCCGCCATTAAGAGGATATCCCGTGAAGTTACGGTTGGGACTGTAGTTATAAGAGCGGACGACTGAGGGCTGCCCGCGTCCGGGGTTTTGCTCCCAGTAGGTGACGACCGGAATATACAAACGGGCATCGTATTGATGCCCATTTGAGTTATACCGAATTATCTCCTGCCCCCCCATGGGTGTCATAACCTGCGAAATAGCTACCATTGCATCAGGCAACCTGAGGTACTGAAACGAATAGGCCTCACTTGCGACTGGCCCGGCCAAGTCATAAGGAACCGTGACCTTGGTCAGTTGATTGTCGATATGAGTATATTCAAATCGCGTACGGGCATAACGATTACCATCAATTAGTGTATCGGCGGTTACCAGCGATCCGGCGGAATACTTCAACATCAACAGGTCAGTTTCTTTATCGTCAACAATGCTCTGCAATAAGTTATTACCGCCATACCGGAAGCTCAGCCGCTCGCCATTTTCGAACTGGATAGCACTGATCTTATAGGGACCGGAAATGCTGAGGGGACGCAGGATTTCGACAGTGCCATCCTTGTAAATTACGTGCAGCGTATTTTGCGCAACCCGTTTTATGGTGAGGTCCTTCAACTTATGGTCGGTAATAACAGCATTGTCCCCTACGGAGGGCAGCCCTTGGGTTAGATATTGTTCACCGTTGAGTAGCGTAAGCTTGAAGCTGTTCGGGTCAAATTCGGTATTCGACAAGCTCCAGCCTTTACCGTAGCCACTGTTGCGGGTATCCATCATCGAGAACGCCAAGGCAATCTCTCGACTGACCTCTAACGGCCCTTTTGGGCTCAAGACTGCCAAACGAATCAGACACCCATACTGCCCGGTACGCAGGTCAACCGAACCGCCGAGGTGGGCACTGAAATTAAACGCGTTCGAATAGATGTCCATAGGTCCACCGCTTCGCACTTGGAGAGGGGATGAAATGCCTGGAACGTCAGGGTTTTGAAGTGGCGCGCAGCACCATCACATTGTAATTGTCGTCATGGGTCAGGTAATAGTGATGCGAGCAGCCATAACTATCGACCAATGTCCAAATACTGGACCCTTGTTGATCGGTGTTGGGGTTATGCAACCAGGCCCTGACTCGCGCAGCACGCATGATGGTATTGCGTTTGTTCGCAGGAATTGG
The DNA here is from genome assembly GCF_013385435.1 of Pseudomonas sp. F9001. Classification (NCBI taxonomy): domain Bacteria; kingdom Pseudomonadati; phylum Pseudomonadota; class Gammaproteobacteria; order Pseudomonadales; family Pseudomonadaceae; genus Pseudomonas; species Pseudomonas sp. F9001. The sequence goes on along the minus strand of NZ_JACAPX010000015.1, from coordinate 292,405 downwards.
GTCATTTCCCCCTGAGGATTTTTTCAGCAGGCTATTCATTGTAATGTTTTCAACAGTATTACCCCGTATGACACCGCCGATCTGTCTAATACCACGCCCAATATCCCAAGTGTAGTAAATATCAAAGTGATCCCCCTGAACAGATGGATCCTCTAATATTACGGGACAAGTCGGAGGTATATTCTCGACAAATTTCAACCCAAGGGGTGGCGTCCAATAATAAATATCCACATCCACATTCGACGCTGAAAAAGCGTTGGTATCAGCCCAATGATCGAGCCGTTCAGCGGACAATGTATAGGGTTCTTGGGATCTTACAGTGACAGATGATTGATAATTAATATTATCTCTCAGCATATTAGTTGTGTACGTTTTATTACCCACCGTAATTCTTGCCATAAATTTCTGACTACCCGCTGATGTCTGATCACACCTCAGGTAACGCTTCACATTTTCGAGCGGACCAATACCGGGTATCGGCTGAATAATAGGGTTCGAATGGACAGTAGTCGTGCTGGGCGCCTCAAGTAACCCCGACCACCGCCCCATGTGAAACTCATTCCTTTTTGTATCACAATACCATCCGTCTGGCATTGTCGCTGCTGGGTTTGTGGAATACTCAACCACCGTGGCGCTTTCAAGCTCCTTCTCCTCAAACTTTTCCAGCTCCCATATACCATCAGCGTTTCTCCTCTCCTTCTGGACAATTATATCGACTTGGCATTGCTGTTTGCCACCCAGATACACTTCACTACTAACTACATTGCCACCGCCAGGGCTAGGAAATTCAATATCAAACGTTTTTAAACGAACATTCGGATCTTCCGCTTTCATTTCCTTCTCCTTATCCAACATAGAGAACAGTTATCATCAACGCCACATCTTGTACCGGCCTGATGCAAGTAAGCGCTTTATAGAAGGGACCGCCTACTGTTAGAAATAACAGTTTTTCCGGAATTTTCAGGTCAAAAGGAAATAGCGATTTCCTGCTTTATCGCCAGGCTGAATATAAATGTGAAAGCGGGCTTGTGGAGGAGCAAGCAAGCCTGCACATTTGGTTTCAGCATTTTCAAATCCAGGAGGAACACATGAATCAGGCCGACTACCTCATCATCGGCGGTGGCATCGCCGGCGCATCCGCCGGCTACTGGCTGTCACACCATGCCCGCGTCATCGTGCTGGAACGCGAGTCGATGCCGGGTTACCACTCCACCGGCCGTTCCGCCGCCCTGTACATCGCCGCCTATGGCACGCCCCAGGTCCGCGCACTGACGCTGGGCAGCCGCGCCTTCTTCGATCAGCCGCCCGCAGGCTTTGCCGAACACCCATTGCTCACCCCACGGGGCGAATTGCTGGTGGACTTGATTGGCGACCCCGGTGAGTTGCAGCGCCAGTACCTGAGTGCCAAAGCCCTTGTGCCAGAAACGCGACTGCTCGACGTCGAGGAGTCGATGTCCATGATGCCGATCCTGCGCCGGGAAAAAGTCCATGGCGGGATCTACGACCCGACCGTGTGTGACATCGATACCGATGCGCTCTATCAAGGTTACCTGCGCGGCATTCGGCGCAATGGCGGAGAAATCCACACCGACAGTGAGGTGCAGAAACTGACCCGCGACGGTCAGGGACTGTGGCAAGTGCGCACGGCCCAACAACACTTCAGCGCCCCGGTGATCATCAACGCCGCCGGCGCCTGGGCCGACCATATCGGCGAGTTGGCCGGTGCACAGAAAATCGGCCTGCAACCCAAACGTCGCAGCGCGTTCGTCTTCTCTCCACCCGCCGAGCTGAACATCCACGCATGGCCGGAGCTGGCGGCCCTCGACGGTTCGTTCTATATGAAACCCGACGCCGGCATGTTCCTCGGCTCACCGGCCAATGCCGACCCGGTGGAGCCCCACGATGTGCAACCGGAAGAGCTGGACATCGCCACCGGCATCTATCACATCGAGGAAGCCACCACCCTGAGCATCCGCCGGCCTGCGCGGACCTGGGCCGGGCTGCGCAGTTTCGTCAGCGATGGTGATCTGGTCTGCGGGTTCGATCCACAGGTGGAGGGATTGTTCTGGATTGCGGCTCAGGGCGGCTACGGGATCCAGACGTCTCCGGCGATGGGCCAGGCCAGTGCGGCGCTGGTGCGCGGCAAGCCGTTGCCGGATGCATTGGCGGCGTTCGGGTTGACCGAAGCGATGCTGTCGCCCCACCGGCTGCAAACCTCGACCTGACCTGTGTGGCGAGGGAGCTTGCTCCCGCTGGAGTGCGCAGCGCTCCCGTTTTTTTGGGGCCGCTTCGCAGCCCAGCGGGAGCAAGCTCCCTCGCCACAGCAAGCTCCCTCCCACAGCAAGCCCCTCGCCAGACGTTATTTCCAGCGGTCAGCGGCTGCGTGATCGCTGTCGCGCCCTTCCACCCAGCGTGGCCCTTCGCTGGTGTTTTCCTTCTTCCAGAACGGAGCCCGCGTCTTCAGGTAGTCCATCACAAAGGCGCAGGCATCGAACGCGGCCTGACGATGGGCGCTGGCCGCCGCAACAAACACGATCGGCTCACCCGGCTCCAGGGCGCCAATGCGATGCAACACTTCCAGCTTGAGCAGCGGCCAGCGTTGCTCGGCCTCCACGACGATTTTGCCGAGAGCCTTTTCAGTCATGCCCGGGTAGTGTTCGAGGAACATCCCCGCCACATCCAGGCCATCATTGAAGTCGCGCACATAGCCGACAAAACTCACCACCGCGCCTACGCCCACATTGGCCGCATGCATCGCATTGACCTCGGCGCCGGGATCAAACGCCTCGGCCTGCACCCGAATCGCCATGGTCAGCCTCCGGTCACGGGCGGGAAGAATGCCACTTCGTCGCCAGCTTGCAGCGGCTCTTCAAGGTCGCACAGTTCCTGGTTACGAGCGCACATCAGGCTGGCCTCATTGAGCACTGCGAATTCCGGGTCACCGGCCAATGCCTGGCGTACAGCGTCGACCGTCGCGAAGTCACCTTCCATCTCCAGGGAGTCCAGGCCAATCGCTTCGCTGTAGCGCGCAAAAAACAGTACGTTGATGCTCATGCCTGGTCCGCCTTGAAATGCCCGCTCTTGCCGCCGAGTTTCTCCAGCAGCCGAATGGTTTCGATGGTCATGCCACGGTCCACGGCCTTGCACATGTCGTAGATCGTCAGGGCGGCAACACTGGCCGCGGTCAACGCTTCCATCTCCACGCCGGTCTGCCCGGAGAGTTTGCAGCGGGCGACGATGCGCACCGCGTCCAGGCCATCGGCACTGAGCTCGACCTTGACCCCGGTGAGCATCAACGGGTGGCACAGGGGAATCAGATCACTGGTTTTTTTTGCGGCCTGGATCCCGGCGATACGGGCCACGGCAAACACGTCGCCCTTGGGGTGGGCGCCGTCGACAATCATTTTCAGGGTCTCGGGCAACATGCGCACCCGCGCTTCGGCCACGGCTTCACGGAACGTCACGGCTTTTTCAGTGACGTCGACCATGTGGGCGCGACCTTGGGAATCGAGATGAGTCAGCACAGGGATACTCCTGATCAGGAGCTCCGATTGTAAACCTAACGCCGATCAAATGTGGGAGCTGGCTTTTGTGGGAGTCGGGCTTGCCCGCGATGCAGGCACCTCGGTATGTCAGTTACACCGAGGTGATGCTATCGCAGGCAAGCCAGCTCCCACATTGACCGTGGTTACAGGTGAGATTCGGCGTATTCGGCCAGAATCGAACGAGGGACACCTTGCAAGGCGATGTGCACGCCGTTCGGGAAGTCCTTGAAGCGTTCCGTCAAGTAAGTCAGCCCGGAGCTGGTCGCGGACAGGTAAGGGGTGTCGATCTGTGCCAGGTTGCCCAGGCACACCACTTTGGAACCGGCGCCGGCACGGGTGATGATGGTTTTCATCTGGTGCGGCGTGAGGTTCTGGCATTCATCGATCAAAATCAGGCTCTGCTGGAAGCTGCGACCTCGAATGTAGTTGAGGGATTTGAACTGCAACGGCACTTTGCTGAGGATGTAATCGACGCTGCCATGGGTGTTTTCGTCATCCATGTGCAAGGCTTCGAGGTTGTCGGTGATCGCCCCCAGCCACGGCTCCATTTTTTCCGCTTCGGTGCCGGGCAGGAAACCGATTTCCTGGTCCAGGCCCTGCACGCTGCGGGTGGCGATGATGCGGCGATAGCGTTTGGTAACCATGGTCTGTTCGATGGCGGCAGCCAGGGCGAGGATGGTTTTCCCCGAACCTGCGGCGCCGGTCAGGTTGACCAGGTGGATGTCCGGATCAAGCAAGGCATACAGCGCCAGGCTCTGGTAGATATCACGCGGTTTCAGGCCCCAGGCTTCCTGGTGCAACAGGGGTTCCTGATGCAGGTCGAGGATCAGCAGCTTGTCGACCTGGATCTCTTTGATCCAGCCCACAAAACCCTGTTCGTCGATGATGAATTCGTTGATGTGCACAGCCGGCAGGTTGTCGATCAGCTGTACCTGGTGCCAGGTGCGGCCATGGTCCTGACGGGTTTCGACCTTGCTGACGCGATCCCAGAACGAGCCGGTCATGGTGTGATAACCACGAGACAGCATTGACACGTCGTCAACCAGTTGGTCGGTACTGTAGTCCTCGGCAGCGATCCCACACGCTCGTGCCTTGAGGCGCATATTGATGTCTTTGGTCACCAGCACCAGGCGCAGGTCCTTGTCGCGTGCGTGCAGGTCGATCAATTGGTTGATGATTTTGTTGTCGTTCAGATTCTCCGGCAGCAAGCTGTTGGGCTCGCTGCGCTTGCTCATCAGAATCGACAGCAAGCCCTTGGGCCCGCCTTTGCCACGCTGGATCGGTACGCCCACCTCGACATCGTCGGGGGAGGCTTCGCCGAGGGTCTTGTCGATCAGGCGGATGGCCTGGCGGCATTCGGCGGCAACGCTGTGGTGCCCGCTTTTGAGTTTGTCGAGCTCCTCAAGCACGATCATCGGGATGGCGACGTGGTGTTCTTCGAAGTTGAGCAGTGCGTTTGGATCGTGAATCAGTACATTGGTATCAAGCACATAAAGGATTGGCTGGTCGGAAGAAGGGTTACGTCCATGATCATCCATACTCGGTCACCTTTGTGGGAGCCAGTCGACGCAATACCGCGACAGTGCTGCGCCTCGATTCGACCGTCGAACGCACTTGAGGGGCGTCAAGTGCGGTGCACACAAGAGGTGTCTTGGAAGACGCCACCTGTGTTGCAGGTTTCGGCTGTCTGTCTTCGTAATACCGCAAAACACATGACAGGAAAAAGCACTTTGACGCTTTTTTGAAGTTTATTTTTCAGGATGACGAATAGCACTAGGCGCGCCGGCATTGCACCGTTAAAGTCGGAAGTCCGCCTGTATCGAAATACCTCCCAAATTCCCCCCTGAAAAACCTCAGCCCCAACAGGGCCGGGCTTTTCGTGCGTTTTCAGCGAAACGCTTCGCGGCAATCCTGCCAGCCGAGTCCACTTTCTGCCGTGGCGTGTAAAAGCCAGGGTAAAGCGATGCGCGCCTTGTCCTGGGTGTCGTGGAAGACGATCACCCCGCGCCGCCACAACAGCATCAGTGTGAGCACGCGGTTCGCCGACTCATCAGCCTTGAGCTTGCCGGGTTCGTCTTCCGAGTCGATGTCCCACAAGGCCACTTGCAGCCCTTGTGACTGGAAAAATCCCTGGCTGTCGGACCGGCGCTGACCGTACGGCGGGCGGAACAGCGGCAAGTAGTTTTCCGGCATCAGGTTTTGCGCCAGGGAGGCGCTGCGGGTGATGGACGACTGCCAGTCGACCCAGTGGCTATGGGAGCGGTACTGCCAGCCCTGGATGCCGACGCACTGGCCCTGGTACAGCGCCTGCACATCGGTGGCCGAGCTTTTCTCGACGCGGGTTTGCAGGCTGTTGCCCAGCACGAAGAAGAGGCTGTGCATTTTCTGTTTGCGCAGGTAGTCGGCGAGCCAGTCGGTATTGCCGCTGACCGGGGACGGTCCGCTGTCGAAGGTCAGCAGGAACATCCGGTCGTTGAGTTCGTCGCCGTTGCGCTCGTGGTCGCCGAAGCGCGCGATTTCGCTGCTGATCTGGGGGAACAGGGCGGCCTTGCGCAACTGTTCATCCAGGTAGCGTTCGTGGAATGCGCGGCTGGGGCCGGCCCAGCGTATATAGAAGGAGTTGTCGCTGACTTCGAATTTGGCGGCTTGTTCGCGCAGGTCGTCCATGTTTTCCACCAGGTAGCAGAAGGAGGCGTCCTGTTCGCAGCTTTGTTGGGCGAAGGTGTAGTTTTCCAGTAGCCGTTGCCAGAGTTGACGGCGCAGGTCGTCGATCGAGGCCTGGTTGATGATCTTCAGGCCCAGGCGCTGCTTGAGGGCGGGCTCGTCGAGGGATTCGCTGGCGAGCAGGGTGTGGGCGAACATCAGGATTTCTGCGCGTGAGGCGACGTCGAACAGGGCGGGGCTGCTGAGGCGTTCGGGCCAGGTGCCGCGGTCCAGGGTCGCGACATCCACGGGGGCGGCTTGGGCGCCCAGGCAGATGAGCCAGGCTGACAGTAAAAGCGCAATTCGCACGAAGGGTCTCCCTTTCCAGAGTCGTCGGGCACTATAGCCGATCGTGTGGGGGCGCTATTGGGTTGGTGTGTATATGCGTTATTTGAGTGATGGCTTGTATTGGTTCCGCTCTTACAGCGGCTCACTTTTGAACGCTTTTGCAAAGTGACTCGCTGTAAGAGCGAAACCATAAGCCGCCGTAACCGCAGAAACGGATATGCCCCCCAACGACCGCACAGCTATCTATCACCATCATAGGTGGAGTCAAACCGCCCTACCCCCTAGAATCCCCCCACGATTAAAGGAGACGACTTCATGCTGACGGTGATTTCCCCCGCCAAAACCCTCGATTTCGAGTCAAAGCCGGTCACCCCGCGCTTCACCCAGCCGCAATACCTCGACCACTCCCAGGAGCTGATCGAACAACTGCGCGAACTCAGCCCGGCGCAAATCAGCGAACTGATGCACGTCTCCGACAAAATCGGCGGCCTCAACGCCGCACGCTTCGGCAGCTGGACCCCCGCCTTCACCCCCGCCAACGCCAAACAAGCCCTGCTGGCATTCAAGGGCGACGTCTACACCGGCCTCAACGCCGAAACCCTCAAGGACGCCGACTTCACCTACGCCCAGGACCACCTGCGCATGCTCTCCGGCCTGTACGGCCTGCTGCGGCCGCTGGACCTGATGATGCCGTACCGCCTCGAAATGGGCACCAAACTGCCCAACGCCCGTGGCAAGGACCTGTACGCTTTCTGGGGCACCCGCATCAGCGAGTGGCTCAACGAAGCCCTGGCCGAACAAGGCGATGACGTGCTGCTCAACCTCGCGTCCAACGAGTACTTCTCGGCAGTCAAACGCCCGGCATTGAAAGCGCGGATCATCAACACCGAGTTCAAGGATCTGAAAAACGGCCAGTACAAGATCATCAGCTTCTACGCCAAGAAGGCCCGGGGCATGATGAGCCGCTTTGTGATTGAAGAACGCATCAACGACCCGGCCCGACTCAAGGAGTTTGACGTGCAGGGTTATCGCTTCAATGCGGAGCAGTCGAAGCCGGATAACCTGGTGTTCCTGCGGGATCACGCCCCGGAATAACCTGACAACGAAGATCCAAATGTGGGAGCGGGCTTGCTCGCGAAAACGGTGGTTCAGTCGATGCCTTTATTGCCTGACACGCCGCTTTCGCGAGCAAGCCCGCTCCCACATTTTGTTTGCATTCCAATTCCGAAATCGTCATTTATTTGGCGTCAAAAATAATTCTTCAGATTCCCTAACATTTATTTCACTCGACATTCGTCAATTTTTTTCGTAGTGGCACCACTTTTTTAAAACAGTAGTGGCACAAAACTATTTACCCCTCGCAACTCCCCGCAACTACTGGCCTAAATAGCAAGTGCTATCAGAATAGTACTAGTGCCATCTTTCCTAATATTTCAAGAAATTTCCGGAAACAGGATGAGTGGACAGGAACTATGTCCTAAAGCACCGCTCATACCACCGGTAACGATTATCTCTGAAGATGTAAGAGATGACTTACGTGGCGACCAAGGGAAGTAGCGAAGTTGTCATATAACTTTGACTCAATGGTCAAATCATCAACTGATTAGTTGAAGGCGGACGCAAAGGTTTCACTACTTTCTCCGAAAAGGCCAAGGCTGAGCTCACCTGCATGGGTCAGTGAGACAACCCAAGCCGTTGATATATAAGGGCTCAAAGCCCCTGTCAACGCCTTGCGGCACTGGCGCCAGGCCCTTCCCCAGGAAGGCTGGCTGCATTTCAGGGCAAGCCCCAACAATAAGGCCAAGTTGCGCACAACTTGAGTGCATTAGTTAGTCACTCGACTTTTAGTATGCCTGCACTGGATATACCGACGTTTATTCGTCGCACTTCCCAGTGCCTGGGTGACGCTTCAAAACATGAACTCCGGCCATCTAGTGGCACGATTAACAATGAGGTAAATGCGATGCGCATCAGCATATTTGGTTTGGGTTACGTCGGCGCGGTATGTGCCGGTTGCCTGTCTGCACGGGGCCATGAGGTCGTTGGCGTAGACATCTCCAAGGAAAAGATTGACCTGATCAACGCGGGTAAATCCCCCATCGTTGAACCGGGTCTGGGCGAGCTGTTAAGCCAGGGCGTTCAAACCGGCCGACTGCGCGGCACCACCAATTTCGCCGAGGCAATCCGTGATACCGACCTGTCGATGATTTGCGTCGGCACGCCGAGCAAGAAGAACGGCGACCTGGAACTCAACTACATCGAATCGGTGTGCCGCGAGATCGGTTTTGTCCTGCGTGACAAGACCTCCCGTCACACCATCGTGGTCCGCAGCACCGTGCTGCCAGGTACCGTGGCCAATGTGGTGATTCCGATTCTCGAAGACTGCTCGGGCAAGAAAGCCGGCGTCGACTTCGGCGTCGCCGTAAACCCTGAGTTCCTGCGTGAAAGCACCGCCATCGCCGACTACGACCTGCCGCCGATGACCGTCATCGGTGAATTCGACACCGCTTCCGGCGATGTTCTGCAGTCGCTGTACGAAGAACTCGACGCGCCGATCATCCGCAAGGACATCGCCGTCGCCGAGATGATCAAGTACACCTGCAACGTCTGGCATGCGACCAAAGTGACCTTCGCCAACGAGATCGGCAACATCGCCAAGGCGGTGGGTGTCGACGGTCGCGAAGTGATGGAAGTGGTCTGCCAGGACAAGACCCTCAACCTGTCCCAGTACTACATGCGCCCGGGCTTTGCCTTCGGCGGTTCCTGCCTGCCCAAGGACGTGCGCGCCCTGACATACCGCGCAGGCTCTCTGGACGTGGATGCGCCGCTGCTCAACTCGCTGATGCGCAGCAACGAGTCACAGGTGCAAAACGCTTTCGACATCGTTTCCAGCCACGACAAACGCAAAGTCGCCCTGCTGGGCCTGAGCTTCAAGGCCGGCACCGATGACCTGCGCGAAAGCCCGCTGGTGGAACTGGCAGAGATGCTGATCGGCAAGGGTTTCGACCTGAGCATCTACGACAGCAACGTCGAATACGCTCGCGTGCACGGCGCCAACAAGGACTACATCGAAGGCAAGATCCCTCACGTGTCGTCCCTGCTCAACTCGGACTTCGACGAAGTGATCAACAACTCCGACGTGATCATCCTGGGCAACCGCGATGAGAAGTTCCGTGCCCTGGCGCACAACGCACCCCACGGCAAGCAAGTGGTCGACCTGGTGGGCTTCATGTCCAAGGCCACCAGCGTGAGCGGCCGTACCGAAGGCATTTGCTGGTAACAGCAACGGCAAGTTTCAAGCGGCAAGCGTCCTGATCCCCGGCGCTTGCTGCTTGAAGCCTCCTTCACCTGCGGAATGACGCCTATGTCCAAGTTAAAACACGTACTCCTCCAATCTGCCGGCTGGCTGTTTTTCCTGAGCCTGCTGATGGGACTCGCCCTGCTGTTGCCGGCGAGTACGTTCGACTCAGAGTCGAAGAATTTTATTTTCCTGATTGGCGCCGTCGGTATCTGGCGCTACTCGATGGGTGCTACGCATTTCTTTCGCGGCATGCTGTTCCTGTACGTGGTCTACCCGCACCTGCGGCGCAAAGTGCGCAAGCTGGGCAAGGCAGCAGACCCGTCCCACGTATTCCTGATGGTTACCAGCTTTCGGATCGACGCGCTGACCACGGCCCAGGTCTACAGCTCGGTGATCCGCGAGGCCATCGAATGTGGCTTCCCTACCACCGTGGTCTGCTCCCTGGTGGAAATGTCCGATGAGCTGCTGGTCAAGAGCCTGTGGGCCAGGATGAACCCGCCCGACCACGTCAAACTGGACTTCGTGCGCATCGCCGGTACCGGCAAGCGTGACGGCCTGGCCTTCGGTTTTCGCGCCATCTCCCGCCACCTGCCGGACAACCGTGCCGTAGTGGCCGTGATCGATGGCGACACCGTGCTCGCCGAGGGCGTAGTGCGCAAGACCGTGCCGTGGTTCCAGCTGTTCGGCAATGTCGGCGGCCTAACCACCAACGAGTTCTGCGAAGTGCGCGGCGGCTACATCATGAGCGAGTGGCACAAGCTGCGCTTCGCCCAGCGCCACATCAACATGTGCTCCATGGCCCTGTCCAAACGCGTGCTGACCATGACCGGCCGCATGTCGGTATTCCGCGCCAACGTGGTCACCGACCCGGGCTTCATTGCCGATGTGGAAAGCGACTCGCTGCAACACTGGCGCCTGGGCCGCTTCAAGTTTTTGACCGGTGACGACAAGTCCAGCTGGTTCAGCCTGATGCGCCTGGGCTACGACACTTTCTACGTACCGGACGCCGCGATCCACACCGTGGAACACCCGCCGGAAAAGAGCTTTATCAAGGCCAGCCGCAAACTGATGTTCCGCTGGTACGGCAACAACCTGCGCCAGAACTCACGTGCCCTGGGCCTGGGTATGCGTCGCCTGGGCCTGTTCACCAGCATCGTGCTGTTTGATCAACGCGTGTCGATGTGGACCTCCCTGCTGGGGCTGACCGTGGCGATCATCGCCACCTTCAAATACGGCGGCGCGTTCATCCTCGCCTACCTGCTGTGGATCGGCATCACCCGCCTGATTCTGACCCTGCTGCTGTCGTGCTCCGGCCACAAGATCGGCCCGGCTTACCCGGTGATTCTCTATTACAACCAGATCATGGGCGCGCTGGTGAAGATCTACGTGTTCTTCCGCCTTGATCAACAGTCCTGGACCCGCCAGGACACCAAACTGACCCGCGATTTGGCCAGCTTTCAACGTTGGTTCAACACCTGGTCGTCTCGGACCATGACCTTCTCCGCCGGCAGCATTTTCGTCGCCGTGTTGCTGATGATGGTTTGACCCTGCCAAGCCTGAATTAACTAGGAACTAAACACCATGAATAGCCCAGTAAACGCCAACGTTGTCCACGAATCCGAAGCCCAGCGCCAACACGCCCGGGTCAAAATCCCGGCCAAGCTGCGCTTCTTCGGCGCCGATCAAACACCGATGGAAGTGCGGGTGATCGACCTGTCCGCCGGCGGCCTGGCCTTCAACGCCCCGCAGCAGCCGCTGAAAGTCGGCGATGTGCACAAGGGTCGCTTGCAATTCGTGATCGACAACCTGGGCCTGGCGATGGACGTCGAGCTGCAGATTCGCTCCTACGACCGCCAGACCGGCCGCACCGGTTGCCAGTTCCAGAACCTCGATGCACAAGACATCTCCACCCTGCGCCACCTGATCACCTCGCACCTGGCCGGTGACATCGTGACCATGGGTGACGTGCTGGCAACCCTGCAACGCGACAACTTCACCAAGGCGCGCAAGGTCAAGGACGGCGGCAGCAACATGAGCGTCGGTGGCCGCCTGCGGGCGGTGACGTTCAGCCTCGGGATCTTCGTGGTGGGCCTGGCGGCATTCGGCTTCGTGGTCAAATCGGTGTACGGCATGTACTTCGTCAGCCACGCCACCTCCGGCCTGGTGAGCGTGCCCGGGATGAACGTGACCATGCCCCGCGATGGCACCGTGCAAAGCCTGATCAAAGGCGATGCGGTCGCCGCCAAAGGCGCGCCATTGGCAACCTTCAGCACCAGCATGCTCGACGTACTCAAGGGCCATCTGGACGAAGACCAGCTGCAACCGGCCAAGGTCGAAGAGCTGTTCGGCAAGCAAATGACCGGCACCCTCACCTCCCCGTGCGACTGCGTCGTGGCCCAGCAACTGGTCGCCGACGGTCAGTACGCCAGCAAGGGCGACGTGATCTTCCAACTGGTGCCACGCGGCAGCCAGGCCAACGTTGATGCACGTTTCTCCTATCGCCAGTTTGCCGACGTTCGCCCGGGCACCCGCGTGAACTTCCAGGTAGCGGATGAAGAGCAGGTACGCACCGGCACCATCGTCAGCAGCACCAGCCTGAACAGCAGCGAAATGTCCTCCGACATCCGCGTGCAGATCAAACCCGACGCCCCGCTGGACAGCACCTACGCCGGTCGCCCAGTTGAAGTGACCAGCGATCGCGGCCCGTCCCTGAACTGGCTGATCGACAAAGCCATGGCCAACGGTCTGTAAGCAGAGGACATGCCTGTGATGACTCTCTCAAAAACACCGCAATCCCTGTGGGAGCGGGCTTGCTCGCGAAAGCAGTGTGTCAGCCAACACATGCATCAACTGACAGGGCCCCTTCGCGAGCAAGCCCGCTCCCACATGGGAACTGCGGCGTTGCTGGCTGTTGCGGTCAGCCTCGCCGGTTGCGCCGGCCTGCCCGACCAACGCCTGGCCAATGAAGCGCTGAAACGTGGCGACACCGTCACTGCCCAGCAGAACTACCAGCAGCTCGCGGATTTGGGCTACAGCGAGGCCCAAGTAGGCCTGGCGGATATCCAGGTCGGCACCCGCGACCCCGAGCAAATCAAGCAGGCCGAAGCGACGTACCGCGCGGCTGCCGATACCTCGCCCCGTGCCCAGGCACGCCTGGGCCGCCTGCTGGTGGCCAAGCCCGGCGCGACCGAAGCCGAACACCATGAAGCCGAAGGCCTGCTGAAAAAAGCCTTTGCCAATGGCGAAGGCAACACCCTGATCCCGCTGGCAATGCTCTACCTGCAATACCCGCACAGTTTCCCGAACATCAACGCCCAGCAGCAGATCAGCAAATGGCGCGCCTCGGGTTACCCGGAAGCCGGTCTCGCCCAGGTGCTGCTGTATCGCACCCAGGACACCTACGACCAGCACCTGGATGAAGTGGAAAGCATCTGCAAGGCGGCGCTGAACACCACCGATATCTGCTACGTCGAGCTGGCCACGGTCTACCAGAAAAAAGCCGAGCCGGAAAAACAGGCCGAACTGCTCAAGCAGATGGAAGCCGGCTACAGCCGCGGCACCGTCACCGCCCAACGGGTCGACAGCGTGGCTCGTGTACTGGGTGATGCAAGCCTGGGCAAGACCGACGAAAAAACCGCCCAGGCCCTGCTGGAAAAAATCGCCCCCGGCTACCCGGCCTCCTGGGTCAGCCTGGCACAACTGCTCTACGACTTCCCGGAACTGGGTGACGTCGACCAGATGATGAAGTACCTCGACAACGGCCGCGCCGCCGACCAGCCCCGCGCCGAACTGTTGCTGGGCAAGCTCTACTACGAAGGCAAGTGGGTCCCGGCTGACGCCAAGGCCGCCGAAGAACACTTCCAGAAAGCCGTCGGCCGCGAAGTCGCCGCCGACTACTACCTCGGCCAGATCTACCGCCGTGGCTACCTGGGCAAGGTCTATTCGCAAAAGGCCCTGGACCATCTGTTGACCGCTGCGCGCAACGGCCAGAACAGCGCCGACTTCGCGATTGCCCAGCTGTTTTCCCAAGGCAAGGGCACCAAGCCCGACCCGCTTAACGCCTATGTCTTCAGCCAGTTGGCCAAGGCCCAGGACACGCCGGAAGCCAACGACCTGGCGACCCAGCTCGAAGCGCCGCTGACCCCGGAACAACGCGCCGAAGGCCAACGCCTGGTGCAACAGGAGCTGGCCGTGCGCGGCACCCTGGCCCAAAGCACGCTGCAATTGCACGCCCTGCAAGAAGAAGACGGCGAGGAATCCCTATGAAGCTCAACCCATTCGTCAAGGCCGGTATCGGCCTGACCTTCGCCCTGCTGTGGTCGTGCCCGACCCTGGCGGCGCTGACCGAAGCCAAGAACTTCGGCCTGGAAGTCAAAGTCACCGGCCAGTCCGAAGATGACCGCGACCTGGGCACCCAGAAAGGCGGCGACGTCAACGGCATCGGCCTTGACCTGCGCCCGTGGATCTACGGTGAAAGCGGCAACTGGAGCGCCTACGCCATGGGCCAGGCCGTGACCTCCAGCGACATCATCGAGACCGACACCCTGCAACAGTCCTCGGATGACGCCACTCAACAGACCAGCAATGACGACCGCAAGAGCAAGAAGAACTACCTGGCGATGCGCGAGTTCTGGGTCGCCTATGGCGGCTTCACGCCCTACCCCGGCGAGATCCTCAAGCTCGGTCGCCAACGCCTGCGCAATGACGACGGCCAATGGCGCGACACCAATATCGAAGCGCTGAACTGGACCTTCGACACCACCTTGCTCAAGGCCAATGTCGGCGTCGCCGAGCGCTTCAGCGAATACCGCACCGACCTCAAGGAACTGTCGCCCAAGGACAAGGACCGTCAGCACCTGTACGCCGACGCCGCCTACCAGTGGACGCCAGGCCAGTGGATCGGCCTGCGCGCGCACCACACCCATGATGACGGCAAGCTCGACTACCCGGAACCGGGCGTGGCCACCGACTCGCTGGACAAGCGCGAGAACGGCGACCTGACCTGGCTCGGCATCGAAGCCAACAGCGACGCCTACAACTGGCGCAACACCAACACCGTCAACTACTGGGCGAGCGTCACCGGCATGCAGGGCGACCGCGACACGGTCAACGCCTTGAACGCCGACGGCACCCGCCCGGCCAACGCCAAGCGCAGCGATGACGTGAATGGCTGGGCCACCGACCTGGGTGTGCGCCTGCGCCTCGACCCGCAGTGGCAAGTGGGCGCCGCCTACTCCCGCGCCAGTGCCGAATACGAGCAGAACGGCCTGCAAAGCAACCGTTCAAACTGGACCGGTACCCAGTCCCGCGTCCATCGCTTCGGCGAAGCGTTTCGCGGCGAGATGAACAACATGCAGTCCATGAGCCTGTTCGGGTCCTGGCAGCTGCGCGAGGACTATGACGCAAGCCTGGTGTACCACAAGTTCTGGCGCGTCGACGGCAACAAGCCGGTGGGCAGCAACGGCATCGATGCCGTGCAGAACAACACCGATGACGTGACCGGCGCGATCCTGTCCAGCACATCCCTGCCGCTTGAAGACGGCAAGAAAGATCTCGGCCAGGAGATGGACCTGGTGGTCACCAAGTACTTCAAGAAAGGCCTGCTGCCGGCCGGGCTCAGCCAGTCGATCGACGAGCCGTCGGCCCTGGTGCGCTTCCGTGCAGGCGTGTTCAAGCCGGGCGACGCCTATGGCAGCCAGGTCGACTCGTACATGCATCGCGCCTTTGTCGACGTGATCTGGAAGTTCTGATGGGAGCCTGCGCAATGAAGTCTCAAAGCCTGCTCGTCGCGGCCATGCTGCTGGCCAGCGCCTCGGCCTTCGCCGACAAAGCGCCGACCATCGCCAAAGAGCTGCAACAGGCCAAGACCTACACCATCTCCAGCCCGCCGACCGAGCCGCTGGAGATGGCCAAGCCTGCGCTGCCGGACGTGTCCGGCTACACCGCGGCCAATATCGCGAAAAAGATCGTGCGTACCAAGCCAGGCAAAATCAGCATCCGCCGGATGATGCAGGAAGACGCCCTGAAGGACTTCATCGGCGGCGACAACAAGATGGCCGAATGGGTAGTGCGCCAGCACGGCATTCCCCAGGCGATCTTTGTCGACGACGGCTACATGAACCTCAAGGACCTGCTGAAGAAAGTGCCCAAGCAGTACTTCAGCGAAACCTCGCCGGGGGTGTTCCTGGCCAAGTTGCCGATCGTGGTGGGCCGTAAAGGCATCCTCGAAATCGACAAGCAGACTCAAGAGCTGCGCCTGTCCCAGGAAGCCGGTTCGTTCCTGATCAACGACGGCCAGCTGTTCGTACGTGACACCAGAATCACCGGCTGGCGCGAGAAGACCAACGGCCCGGCGACCTTCCAGTCGCCCAAGGAATTCCGCCCGTTCCTGCTGGCCTGGGGCGGCACCGAGACCTACATCGCCAACAGCAAGATGGCCAGTTTCGGCTACGCCAACAGTAAGTCGTATGGCGTGAGTATTTCCCAATACACGCCGAACATGGCCAAGGTGCTCAAGCGTCCTGAACCGACGGGCTGGATCGTCGACTCCGAGTTCTCGGACATGTGGTACGGCTTCTACTGCTACGAAACCACCGGCTTTGTGCTCAAGGGCAATACCTACAAGGACAACATCGTCTACGGCATTGACCCCCACGACCGTTCACACGGCCTGATCATCACCGACAACACCGTCTATGGCACGAAGAAGAAGCACGGCATCATCATTTCCCGGGAAGTGAACGACAGCTTCATCTTCAACAACCGCAGCTTCGACAACAAGCTCTCGGGCCTGGTGATCGACCGTAACAGCGTCAACAACCTGATCGCCGACAACGAGATCTACCGCAACCACACCGACGGCATCACCCTCTATGAGAGCGGCGATAACCTGCTGTGGGGCAACAAGGTGATCAGCAACCGTCGCCACGGCATCCGCGTGCGTAACAGCGTGAACATTCGCCTGTACGAGAACATTGCCATGGCCAACGGGCTGACCGGCGTGTACGGCCACATCAAGGATTTGACCGACACCGACCGCGACATCGCCCTCGACCCGTTCGACACCAAGGTCTCGCTGATCGTGGTCGGCGGTGAACTGGCCGCCAACGGCAGCGGGCCGCTGTCCATCGACTCGCCGTTGAGCGTCGAGCTGTACCGCGTATCGATGCTTGCGCCGACCAAATCCAGTGGCATCAGCTTCTCGGGCGTTCTTGGCGATCGCCAGGAAGAGATCCTCGACTTGCTGGTACGCCAGAAGAAAGCCGTGCTGATCGACCCTGTCGAACGCCAGACCGAAATGCAGGACTGAGGATGACCTTTATGCACCCACACATGATCAAACTGCTCAGCCTTTCGGGTTTGACCCTCGGCCTGCTCGCGGCCAGCCAGGGCGTGCGCGCCGACGAAATCAAGGCGCCAACCTTCACCGCCGAACCGTGCTGCAGCCTGTGCCCGGCCGCCCACGACGCGAAGAACTACACCACCCGCTACCAGCAGAACTTCACCACCCTGGTGCAAGCCCAGGGCGACTGGCTGTTCCGGACCCAGGAAGACCTGCGCACCGAATTCGACACCAGCCCCGCCGGCTACAAACGCATGCAGCAGCTGCACGATGCGTTCAAGAGCAAGGGCGTGGAACTGGTGGTGGTCTACCAGCCGACCCGTGGCTTGGTGAACCGCAACAAGCTCAACCCTGAAGAGAAAGCCAGGTTCGATTTCGACAAGGCCCTGGGCAATTACAAGACCATGCTCGGGCGCTTCGCCAAGATGGGCTACGTCGTACCGGACCTGTCGCCGCTGACCAACGAGCAACTGCCGGATGAATTGCCGGCCCACGATTTCTACTTCCGCGGCGACCAACACTGGACGCCATACGGCGCCCAGCGCACCGCCAAAATCGTCGGCGCGAAAGTGCGGGCGATGCCTGAATTTGCCGGCATCCCCCAGCGCGAATTCGAGACCAAACGGTCTGGGCGCATGGGCAAGACCGGCACCCTGCACAACATGGCCGGGCAACTGTGCGGCACCAGCTACGCGATCCAGTACATGGACCAGTTCACCACCGAGCCCAAGGGCGAAGCGGCGGACGGCGACCTGTTCGGTGATTCCGGCAACCCGCAGATCACCCTCGTGGGTACCAGCCACAGTGGCAAGAACTACAATTTCGCCGGCTTCCTGGAACAGGAAATCGGTGCCGACATCCTTAACGTCGCCTTCCCCGGTGGTGGCCTGGAAGGCTCGATGATCCAGTACCTGGGCAGCGAAGAATTCCAGAAGACCCCGCCGAAGATCCTGATCTGGGAATTCTCGCCGCTGTATCGCCTGGACCAGGAGACCATCTACCGCCAGATGATGTCGCTGCTGGACAACGGCTGTGAAGGCAAGACCGCCCAGATGAGCGCCAGCACCACGCTGAAACCCGGCAAGAACGAATTGCTGGTGAACAGTTCGAACAAAGACCTGCGCAACAGCAGTCACCAGGTCGACATCCGCTTCGCCGACCCATCGGTGAAAACCCTGCAAGCCACCCTCTGGTACATGAACGGGCGCCACGAGGACATCAAGATCGAGAAACCCGAAACATCCGATACAGACGGGCGTTTCGCCTTTGAACTGCGCACCGATGAAGACTGGGCCACGCAAAACCTGCTGGCCGTGGAAGTGCAGGGCCCTGAAGCGGGCCAGGCCGCGCAGAAAGTCGAAGCGAAAATTTGCACACGCAACGTATTCCCCGCCGGTGGTCAACAGACTGCTTCAACGGGGCAATGAGGTTACTTATGCAGAAGTTATTGATTCCAACGCTGCTGGGCCTGGCGATGTTTGCCGGCCAAGTCAACGCCGCCGCACCACTGCGTCCGCCCCAGGGTTATTTCGCCCCGGTGGAAGCATTCAAGACCGGCGACTTCAAGAATGACTGCGACGCCATGCCCGCGCCGTACACCGGCTCGCTGCAATTTCGCAGCAAGTACGAAGGTTCGGACAAGGCTCGTTCCACCCTGAATGTGCAGTCCGAAAAAGCCTTTCGCGACAGCACCGCCGACATCACCAAGCTGGAAAAAGACACCAGCAAGCGTGTGATGCAATTCATGCGCGACGGCCGTCCGGAGCAGTTGGAATGCACGCTGAACTGGCTCACGAGCTGGGCCAAGGCCGATGCATTGATGTCCAAGGACTTCAACCACACCGGCAAGTCCATGCGCAAATGGGCACTGGGCAGCATGGCGTCGGCCTATGTGCGCCTGAAGTTCTCCGACTCTCATCCGCTGGCCAACCACCAGCAGGAGTCGCAGTTGATCGAAGCCTGGTTCAGCAAAATGGCCGACCAGGTGGTGAGCGACTGGGACAACCTGCCGCTGGATAAAACCAACAACCACTCCTACTGGGCTGCCTGGTCGGTGATGGCGACCTCCGTCGCCGTGAACCGCCGCGACCTGTTTGACTGGGCCGTGAAGGAATACAAGGTCGGCGCCAACCAGGTGGATGCCCAAGGCTTCCTGCCGAACGAATTGAAGCGTCAGCAACGAGCCCTGTCGTACCACAACTACGCCCTGCCGCCGCTGGCGATGATCGCCAGTTTTGCCCTGGTGAACGGTGTGGACCTGCGCCAGGAAAACAACGGCGCGTTGAAACGCCTGGGTGACAAGGTGCTGGCCGGGGTGAAAGACCCGGAGATCTTCGAGCAGAAGAACGGCAAGGAACAGGACATGAAGGACCTCAAGGAAGACATGAAATTTGCCTGGCTTGAGCCCTTCTGCACCCTCTACACCTGCGCCCCGGATGTGATCGAGCGCAAGCACGGCATGCAGCCGTTCAAGACATTCCGCCTGGGGGGTGACCTGACCAAGGTCTACGACCCGGCGCATGAGAAAGGCAACAAAGGCAGCTAGTCGCTGATCGTTCCCACGCTCCGCGTGGGAATGCAGCCAGGGACGCTCCGCGTCCCAAAAGCGGACGCAGAGCGTCCAGTGAGGCATTCCCACGCAGAGCGTGGGAACGATCACATAGCCCTCTCATTTCGGTGGGGGGTTTGGGGGGGCCGTTGGCCCTTGACTGTTGGTTAAACATGGAGAGATCGGGATGGTTTTCTCGTCCAATGTGTTCCTGTTCCTGTTCTTGCCGATCTTCCTCGGCTTGTACTACCTGAGCGGGCAACGCTATCGCAATCTGCTGCTGCTGGTTGCCAGTTATGTGTTCTACGCCTGGTGGCGAGTGGACTTCCTGGCGCTGTTCGCCGCCGTGACGCTGTGGAACTACTGGATCGGCCTCAAGGTCGGCGCGGCAGGCGTGCGCACCAGGCCGGCCCAGCGCTGGCTGCTGCTGGGCGTGGCGGTCGATCTGTGCATCCTCGGCTACTTCAAGTACGCCAACTTCGGTGTCGACAGCATCAACCTGATGATGAAGTCGGCCGGCCTTGAGCCTTTCATCCTGACCCACGTGCTGTTGCCGATCGGGATCTCGTTCTACATCTTCGAGTCCATCAGCTACATCATCGACGTGTACCGCGGCGACACCCCGGCCACCCGCAACCTGATCGACTTTGCGGCGTTCGTGGCGATCTTCCCGCATCTGATTGCCGGCCCGGTGTTGCGTTTTCGCGACCTGGCCGACCAGTTCAACAACCGCACCCACACCCTCGATAAATTCTCCGAGGGCTGCACGCGGTTCATGCAGGGTTTCATCAAGAAGGTGTTTATCGCCGACACCCTGGCGGTGGTCGCCGATCATTGCTTCGCCCTGCAAAACCCTACGACGGGTGACGCCTGGCTCGGCGCACTGGCGTACACCGCGCAGCTGTACTTCGACTTCTCCGGCTACAGCGACATGGCCATCGGCCTGGGCTTGATGATGGGTTTTCGCTTCATGGAAAACTTCAAGCAGCCGTACATCAGCCAGTCGATCACCGAGTTCTGGCGGCGCTGGCACATCAGCCTGTCCACCTGGCTGCGTGACTACCTGTACATCACCCTGGGCGGCAACCGTAAAGGCACGCTGACCACCTACCGCAACCTGTTCCTGACCATGCTCCTCGGTGGCCTGTGGCACGGTGCGAACATCACCTACATCGTGTGGGGCGCCTGGCACGGCATGTGGCTGGCGATTGAAAAAGCCATCGGCCTCAACACCGCACCGCGCAGTTTCAACGTTGTGCGCTGGGCCTTCACCTTCCTGCTGGTGGTGATGGGCTGGGTGATCTTCCGCTCGGAAAACCTGCACGTCGCCGGCCGTATGTACGGCGCGATGTTCAGCTTCGGCGAGTGGTCGCTGTCGGAACTCAACCGCGCCAGCCTCACCGGCCTGCAAGTGGCAACCCTGGTGGTGGCGTACGCAACCCTGGCGTTCTTCGGCCTGCGGGACTTCTACAGCAACCGCCCACCGGAAAAAACCAAGCCTGCGGTGAACACCCAGGCCGACGGCCCGGCGACTGCGCAACCGGGCTTGATCAAGGCCGTACCGGGCGACAACCCAGGCAGCATCCATGAGCCCGGCTACACCGTGGGCACCGAGGCCACCGTGCAACCGGCCTACTGGAGCGCCACCTGGCCACGCTACGCCATGCGCGCCGCAGTACTGCTGCTGTTCGTGGCGTCGATTCTCAAACTTTCGGCGCAGAGCTTCTCGCCGTTCCTTTACTTCCAGTTCTGAGGGAGCCGACCATGACCCGTTCATTACGCGTCCTCTACATCGCCTTGTTCCTCGCCGTGCTGCTGGCGTTGGGCGCCTGGTCGATGCGCAGTTTCCTGGGCTTCAGCACCAACGCCGACGCCACCGTGCTCAACGGCCGCTGGACCAAGGCTGTCGAGACCCACTACGACGACCAGTTCCCGATCAAGCGCCTGGGCACCAACCTCTGGGCAGCGCTGGACTACAAGCTGTTCAACGAAGGCCGCCCTGGCGTGGTGATTGGCCGCGACCACTGGTTGTACAGCGACGAGGAATTCAACCCCATCGTCAACGAAGACCAGAACCTGCAAGGCAACTACGCCTTGGTGGAAGGCGTGCGCCAGAAGCTCAAGGCCCAGGGCATCCAACTGGTGATGGCGATCGTGCCAGCCAAGGTGCGGCTGTACCCGGAACACCTGGGTGAAGTGCAGCCGGCGAGCATCCGCGCCGGTCTGTACCAGGACTTCCATGCCCGCATGGCCGCCGACAAGATCGTCGCCCCTGACCTGATGGGCCCGCTGCAACAGGCCAAGCTGCACGGCCAGCAAGTGTTCCTGCGCACCGACACCCACTGGACCCCGGACGGCGCTGAAGTGGCGGCCAAAGAATTGGCCAAGACAATTGCCAACAAAACGCCCCTGAGCGGCGAGCCTCAACGCTTTGTCACCGAAGCCGAGAAGACCGAGCCACACAAGGGCGACCTGCGCCTGTTCCTGCCGCTGGACCCGCTGTTCGAAAACCTGATGCCGCCCAAGGAGCCACTGCAAAAACGCGTGACGCACCTGGCTGAAACCAAAGGCGACGATGCGCTGTTCACCGACAGTGAAAACCCGGTGGCCCTGGTGGGCACCAGCTACAGCGCCAACCCGAACTGGAACTTTGTCGGCGCGCTGAAGCAAGCCCTGGGCAGCGACGTCATCAACTACTCCGAAGACGGCCACGGCCCGATCCTGCCGATGCTCAGCTACCTGAAAAGCGACGACTTCAAGAACAGCCCGCCACAGGTGCTGATCTGGGAGTTTCCCGAGCGTTATCTGCCTGTGAACAACGAAATCGGCGATGCCGACCCGCAGTGGGTTGCGCAGCTCAAACAAGCCGGTATGCGCCAACAGAACATGGCTATCAACACCCCCACCGTTAAAAACATGAACTCCGAGACGCCCGACCGGGCGCAAAACTGAAAGAGAGGTAACTCACATGACTTTCACTACTAACCTCGCAAAAACTTTTGCCCTCGTCGCCGGCATGAGCGTTGTTTCGATGTCCGCCTTCGCCGGTGGCGACGCCGCCCTCTACGGTCCCGTCGCGCCAAAAGGCTCGAGCTTTGTGCGGGTGTACAACGCCAGCAACCAGGAAGTCAGCGCCACCGTCGGCAGCACCAACCTCAACGAGGTTGCACCGCTGGCCAGCAGTGACTTCAGCTTCATGCCGGGCGGTGACTACAGCGCCAAGGTCGGCAGCCAGACCCTGCCGGTCAAGCTCGCCGCCGACCACTACTACACCCTGGTCAGCAGCGGCAGCGGCCAACCGCAACTGATCGAAGAACCGCCGTTCAAGAACAAGCAGAAATCCCTGGTGCGCGTGCAGAACCTCAGTGACAAGTCGCTGACCCTGAAAACCGCCGATGGCAAGACCGACGTGGTCCAGGCCGTGGCCGCCAAGGGCCGTGGCGAGCGCGAGATCAACCCGGTGAAGGTCAGCCTGGCGCTGTATGAAGGCGATAAAAAAGTCGGCGACGTGAAGCCGGTAGCTCTGGAACGCGGTGAGGCCGCAGTGCTGTACGTCACCGGCACCGGCGCCAACCTGTCGCCAGTGTGGGTGAAACGCCCTGTGTCGACCCGCTGATTAGATTTTCAGATTGACGCTGCCCCCTGTGGGAGCTGGCTTGCCTGCGATGCGGACAACTCGGTGTATCAGGTACACCGAGGTGATGCCATCGCGGGCAAGCCCGGCTCCCACAGGCTCTAACCAAATTTGATTCAAGGAGAAACACCATGATCCCAGTAATCCTTTCCGGTGGTAGCGGCTCACGTCTTTGGCCGCTTTCGCGTAAACAGTTTCCCAAGCAGTTCCTGGCCCTGACCGGCGAGCACACCTTGTTCCAGCAAACCCTGGAGCGCCTGGTGTTCGACGGCATGGACGCGCCCATCGTGGTGTGCAACAAGGACCACCGCTTTATCGTCAACGAGCAACTGGCTGCCCGCAAACTGGAAACCCAGCGCATCCTGATGGAGCCGTTCGGCCGCAATACCGCGCCGGCCGTGGCCCTGACGGCGATGATGCTGGTCAACGAAGGCCGCGACGAACTGATGCTGGTGCTGCCCGCCGACCACGTGCTGGATGACCAGAAAGCCCTGCAACGCGCCCTGGCCCTGGCCACTGTGGCGGCTGAGCGTGGCGAAATGGTGCTGTTCGGTGTGCCGGCCACCCGTCCGGAGACCGGCTACGGCTATATCAAGTCGACCAACGATTCGCTGCTGCCCGAAGGCGTCAGCCGCGTGCAACAGTTCGTGGAAAAACCCGATGAAAAACGCGCCGCCGAATTCGTCAAGAGCGGTGGTTATTTCTGGAACAGCGGCATGTTCCTGTTCCGTGCCAGCCGCTTCCTCGAAGAGCTGAAAAAACACGATCCGGACATCTACGACACCTGCCTGCTGACCCTGGAACGCAGCAACCAAACCGCCGACACCATCGACATCGACGAATCCACCTTCGCCTGCTGCCCGGACAACTCCATCGACTACGCCGTGATGGAAAAAACCCAACTGGCCTGCGTGGTGCCGTTGACTGCCGGCTGGAGCGACGTGGGTTGCTGGGCATCGCTGTGGGACGTGAATGAAAAAGACGCCAACGGTAACGTCAGCAAGGGCGACGTGGTGATCCAGGACAGCAAGAACTGCATGATCCACGGCAACGGCAAGCTGGTGTCGGTGATTGGCCTGGAAAACATCGTGGTGGTAGAAACCAAGGACGCGATGATGATTGCCCACAAGGACAAGGTCCAGGGCGTCAAGCAGATGGTCAACACCCTCAACGAGCAGGGCCGCAGCGAAACCCAGAACCACTGCGAGGTGTACCGTCCATGGGGCTCGTACGACTCGGTGGATATGGGCGGGCGCTTCCAGGTCAAGCACATCTCGGTGAAACCGGGCGCGTGCCTGTCGTTGCAGATGCACCACCACCGCGCCGAACACTGGATCGTGGTCAGCGGCACCGCCGAAGTCACCTGTGACGAGAACGTGTTCCTGCTCACCGAAAACCAGTCCACCTACATCCCGATTGCCTCGGTGCACCGTTTGCGTAACCCGGGCAAGATTCCATTGGAGATTATCGAGGTGCAGTCCGGCAGCTACCTGGGTGAAGACGATATCGAACGCTTTGAAGATATCTACGGTCGATCCACGCCAATCGAGCGTGGCGTGTCGGTAAAAACCATCGCGCAGTAAACAGAGCAACACAACAAGCCCCCGCCCCACCGACTGCGTCCCCTATCCGCAGCCGGTGGGCCGGGGGCTTTTTCTTTGGGGCCGGGGAACCCGAAGATGGTCAACTCCACCTACGCTTGGTTAGGATGCCCGTTCCGTTTTCGAGGTTGTTGCCATGTTCTTTGGTGTCTTGCTGATTATCACCTGGCTGATCCTCTTGCTGCGCTACCCCGCCAGGGCGTTGCCGGTTTCCCTCGCGGCCGCCGTCGGCCTGGGCCTGGTGGCGGTATGGGTGGTGTGGCTGGACAACCGCGAAGCCCAGCAATTGGCACGCCTGGAACTGCGTACCGTCTACGCGCCGAAAGAATGCCCGGCAGACCGCCCGCTCAAGCTCACCTTGAACAACGGCAACAACGTACCGCTGACCGAACTGCGTTGGCGCATCGCCGCGTATGCGCCGGGCGATACGGTCAACCTGGCAGACAACGTGTACGCTGCCCCGCGCTATCGCGGCCCCGGCGAACTGCAGGCCGGCGCCACCTGGGAAGACTGCCTGCCAGTGCCGCCGCTGCGCCCCGGCTACCGCCCGCAAACCCTGGAATTTCGTGCCGAGCATTTGCAAGGCAGCTTCTCTGACTGATAACGACAAAGGACTGATCCATGCCCAACGTACTGATCACCGGGTGCTCCAGTGGCATTGGCCGTGCCCTGGCGGACGCCTTCAAGCAAGCCGGCTTTGACGTGTGGGCCAGCGCCCGGCGCAGCGAGGATGTGGCGGCACTCGCCAGCGCCGGCTTTAACGCGGTGCAACTGGACGTCAACGACAGCGCTGCCCTGGCGCAGTTGGCCGGGCAGGTCGGCGAGCTGGACGTGCTGATCAACAACGCCGGCTACGGCGCCATGGGCCCGTTGCTCGACGGCGGCACCCAGGCGATGCAGCAGCAATTCGAGACCAACGTATTCTCAGTGGTCGGCGTGACTCAGGCGCTGTTCCCGGCCCTGCGTCGCCGTAAAGGGTTGGTGGTGAATATCGGCAGCGTGTCCGGCGTGTTGGTCACACCGTTCGCCGGTGCGTATTGCGCCTCGAAAGCCGCAGTGCATGCCTTGAGTGATGCGTTGCGCATGGAGCTCGCACCGTTCGGCGTGCGGGTGATGGAAGTGCAGCCAGGCGCCATCGATACAAGTTTTGCAAAAAACGCCGGCACCCAGGCCGAACTGTTGATCAATGAAAAGTCGCCCTGGTGGCCACTGCGCGAAAGCATCCGCGCCCGGGCCAAGGCCTCCCAGGATCGGCCTACGCCCGCTCGCGATTTTGCCGCGGACGTGCTCAAGGCCGTGCAACAGGGCACGCCGCCGCGCCTGTTGCGCTCGGGTAATGGTTGCCGGGCACTGCCATTGATGGCGGCGTTGCTGCCCAAGGGCTTGCTGGAGACTGTCTTGAAAAAACGCTTTGGCCTGAGCGGCCAGCTCTAAGAGCCCCCGCCTCCCCGTGGCGAGGGAGCTTGCTCCCGCGCCACACGGTTTCTCGGCTGATCAGCCTTTCATGAAATCAATGAAGGCCCGCACTTTCAGGGGCAAATGCCGGGTATCCGGGTACAACGCGTACACCCCCTGCGGCGCAAATCGATACCCCGGCAGCAACCGCACCAAACGCCCCGCATCCAGGTCTTCCTGCACCAGCCACAGGGGCAGGATCGCCACGCCATGCCCGCGCACGGCAAACGCCTGGAGAATGGCGGCACTGTCGGCAACCAGTGAAGCCTTGCCGGGGCCTGGACGGTACAGGTGCCCATGGCCGGCCGGGTCGAGCACCGTCAACTCCGTCAGCCGCCCGTGCCCCAGCTTGGGCAGTTGCTCCAGCTCTTCCAGCGTGGCGACCCCGGCAAACCCCGGTGCAGCCACGGCGAGGATTTCGTAGCTCGACAGCTGCACCGCCCGATGATTGGAGTCGAGCATCCGCCCCAATCGAATAGCCACATCGAAGCGCTCGGAGATCAGGTCGGCGTGGCTGGAGGAGGTGGATAACTGGATGTTCAATTCCG
The DNA here is from genome assembly GCF_013385435.1 of Pseudomonas sp. F9001. Lineage (NCBI taxonomy): Bacteria > Pseudomonadati > Pseudomonadota > Gammaproteobacteria > Pseudomonadales > Pseudomonadaceae > Pseudomonas > Pseudomonas sp. F9001. Next base: position 265,440 of record NZ_JACAPX010000015.1, on the reverse strand, counting down.
GGTGCAGGCCGCGAAAGATTTCCACTGCCGGCACCACCACCGCCAATCCGTATTCGACGGTGGTGGTGATCCGCAATGTGCCCTTGAGCTGGCTGTGCTCCGAACGGGCCTCTTCCACCGCCAGGCGCGCTTCTTCCAGCATGCGCGTGCAGCGCAGGTAAAAGCGTTCGCCCGCATCGGTCAGTGCCAGTTGCCGAGTACTGCGGGTCAGCAGGGTCACGCCCAGCTCGGCTTCCAGGCGCTTGAGGTTGAAGCTCACCACTGCTCGCGTCTGCCCGAGGACATCAGCGGCTGCCGTCAACGAACCGGCCTCGACCACGGCCTTGAAGGTGTCGAAACGATCCAGACTGACCATTGGTCACGCGCTCCTTTGTCAAAATATTTTTGACAAACTAACAGTCAAACCGCTGTTTCCCAAGTGCCCGCACCCGCCTACCCTGCCGCCATCCACAGCAGGAACTGCGCAATGACCTACCGCTCGAAAGTCACCTGGATCTTTCTACTGGGCTTCGCCCTCGACCTGGTGAACATGTTTGTCGCCACCATCGCTTACCCGGACATCGCCCGCGAGTTGCACGCCTCGGTCACGCAACTGGCATGGATCGGCAACGCCTACATGCTCGGCCTGACCGTCGTCATTCCCCTGAGTGTTTGGCTGGCGGCGCTGTTGGGTGAGCGCCGGTTGATTGCCGTCAGCCTGTTGCTGTTCGGCGTAGCCTCGGTGCTGGTGGGCCAGGCCGCCTCGATTGAAGCGCTGATCGGCTGGCGCCTGTTGCAGGGCTTGGGTGGCGGCTTGTTGATTCCGGTGGGGCAAGCCTTGGCCTATCGGCATTTTCCGCCGGCAGAACGCAGCCAACTGACAGCCAGGGTCATGCTGGTGGCGCTGCTGATTCCGGCGTTGTCGCCAGCATTGGGCGGCCTGGTGGTGGACAGCGTGTCGTGGCGCTGGATCTTTTTCGCCAACCTGCCGCTGGCGCTGATCACCGTGATGCTGACCTTGCGCTGGCTGGAGGCAGACACGCCCGCGTCCACACGCCCGGCGCTGGAGCTCGGTCACGTATTGGGCCAGGCTCGCCGCCCGATGCTGCGGGTCGCGATGCTGGTCTACCTGTTCATCCCGGGCGTGTTTATCGGCACCAGCCTGGTGGCGATTCTTTATCTGCACGGCCTCGGCTTTACCGCCAGCCTCATCGGCGCGCTGATGCTGCCGTGGGCGCTGGCCTCGGGGCTGGCGATTGCCTTGAGCAAAAAACTGTTCAATCGCTGCGGGCCGAGGCCGCTGCTGCTGGCGGGCATGCTGCTGCAAGCCCTCGGCATCCTGTTGCTGATCGAGCCGCACCCGGTTGTCGTGGTGCTCGCCTACCTCCTGATGGGCCTGGGTGGCAGCCTGTGCAGCAGCACCGCGCAAACCCTGGCCTTTCTCGACATTCCGGCCGAGCGCATGGGGCATGCCAGCGCCTTGTGGAACATCAATCGGCAATTGAGTTTTTGCCTCGGTGCCGCCGTGCTCAGTGGGGTGCTGGCTGCGCTGGACTCGTTCACCGTCACCTTCGCGATTGCCGCGGCGTTGACCCTGTTTCCATTATTTGCCGTACTGTGCCTGGATGCGTCCAAGGTACGGACACTGCTTCACCCTGCCAGCGAGCCCACACGATGATTGACTACCGCGATTTTTTTGATGAAGTGATCCAGGCCCATGTCGAGATCGAGCAATGGTTTGCCGGCACAGCCCCCGAGGGAACACTGGAGGTTTTGCTGAGGCGTTTTTCGCCGGACTTTTCCATGATCACCCCGGCGGGCAAACAACTGGATTTTGCACTGCTCAACCAGCTGTTCAGCCAGGCTGGCGGCAAGCGGCCCGGGTTCAGGATCAGCCTCAGCGAGTTTGCCGGGATTGACCGACATGCCCGTGGCGCGACGGTGAGTTATCGCGAGCAGCAGGTGGATGGCAGCGGTGCCCAAACCGATCGGCGATCGACCGTGGTGTTTGAAAAGCAGGCCAGTGGCGCCCTGCTGTGGCGCCATTTGCACGAGACGTTTCTACAGGCCTGACACGGTAAAAATGTGGGAGCGGGCTTGCTCGCGAATGCGGTGGATCAGTCGATATTTTCGTTGACTGACACACTGCCTTCGCGAGCAAGCCCGCTCCCACATTCAGTTCTGTGTTTGGTTGACGATCACGGTGCAGGTGATCCCCGCCGCCAACAGCACACCTTCCGGCACTTCATCGATATGAATCCGCACCGGCACCCGCTGGGCCAGGCGCACCCAGTTGAACGTCGGGTTCACATCGGCGATCAACTCGCGGCTCTCCGGGTTGTCCCGGTCGTAGATGCCGCGCGAAATGCTTTCCACGTGCCCCTTGAGGGTTTCGCCGCTCATCAACTGCATGTCGGCCTTGTCCCCGACTTTGACGTGGGGCAGCTTGGTTTCTTCGAAGAAGCCGTACACCCAGAACGAGTTCATATCCACCACCGCCATCTTCGCCTCGCCAATACGCGCGTAGTCGCCACGGTGCACGTTGAGGTTGGTGACGTAGCCGTCGACCGCCGCCACCACCTGGGTGCGCTTGAGGTTCAGTTGCGCCGCTTCAAGCTGGGCCAGGGCATGTTGGTAGTCGGCCAGGGCCGAGTCGGCGATGTTACTGGCGTCGTCGCGGTTTTCCTTGGAGATCACCAGGGCGTCGAGGTCGGCGCGGCGGTGGGCGTTGACCTTGCGCATCTCCCAGGTGGCCTTGCGGGAAGCCACCAGGGATTGCGCCTGCTTGACCGCAATCTGGTAATGCTCGGGGTCGATCTGCATCAGCAGGTCGCCCTTTTTCACCAACTGGTTGTCACGCACCGGAACGTTGACCACTTCGCCGGTGACGTCGGCGGCGACGTTGATGATGTCGGCGCGCACCCGGCCATCGCGGGTCCAGGGAGTTTCCATGTAGTGCACCCACAACGTGCGGCCAATCCAGATCGCCAGGGCCAGTACCAGCAAGGTCGCGAGCAGGCTGAAAAACTTTTTCATCGGGGCATTCTCAACGGTAGACGGTCAGCGCCAGGGCGCCGAACAAGCAAGCGAACAGGCTCAGGCGCAGCAGCGCCGGGTGCCAGAAAAAACGGTACAGGTCAAAGCCGGCCAGGAACCGGTCAAGGGCCCAGGCCAGGCCCGCCGCGATCAGAAACATCAGGGTCATGGTGGGCATGTAGACGCCGTGGAAGGCGATTTCACGAGGCATGGGCGGGTCCTTCGGGCTTGAGGGCAGCCAGGGGTGATTGCGGGTCCAGCAATGAGGTGCGGATAAAGTGCAGGTAGCTTTTCACCCGGCGCAGGGCCGAGGTGTCGAAGTGCGGGGCGAAGGGTTCGTCGGTGGCCTGCACGCGGCTGATGGCATGGTCCACGGCGACCAGGCTGCGCTCCAGGTTGCTGGCGCTGGGTTGCAGGAACAGCCGCACCAGCGAACGGCCCATCACCCGGATCGCCTGGCGCCACGGCTGGGACTCGGCATACGCCGGGTGCACCGGCAGGATCGCCTGTTCTTTGCGCAACTCGATGATCGCGTGGCCGACTTCCAGCACCACGAACATCCAGCGCAGCAGGTTGCGTTGCACCTGGGGTTGCCCGGCGGCAAAGCCGTAGGCCTGGTGCAGCAGGTCGCGGGTGCGGCTTTCGAAACCCGACGCCAGGCCCTTGAGTTTGCCGCTGATGGCGAACACCACTTGCTCGCGCAAGTCCTGCTCCAGCCGACGCCACAACCAGCGGCTGTTGGGCGGCAGGATGATCGCGCCCGCCGCCGCACACACCAGCATGCCGATGACCATGGCGATGTAGTCGTTGATGAAGGTGTAGGGGTTGTAGATCGTGAGGTTGTCCGGCACCGAGCCGGTGCTGAAGAAGATCAGCAACCCGACGCCGACTCCCGCGTACTGCGGGCGCGAAGCCAGGAACGAACCGAAGATGATCACCGGCGCGAGCATCACGCACAGCAACGGGAAACCGTCGATCCAGGGGAACACGAAGAACATTTCGACAAAGCCCACCAGCGCCCCGATCAAGGTGCCGCAAGCCATTTGAAAGGCCATGCGCTTGGGGTTGGGGGTGGCGGCCGACAAACCCACCGTCGCCGCGGCGATCAGGGTCATGGTGGCGCCACTGGGCCAGGCCGTGGCCACCCAGTAACTGCCGAGCACGATCAGGATAAACGAGGCGCGAATCCCCGAGGCGGCGCAGGCCAGCCAGTTGGTTTTGGGGGTGTAGGGTTCGTCCCAGTGTTCGCGCTCGTGGCTGTGATCCGCCAGGGAGGCGTGGGTCTGGGCGTAGTTGTGCAAGTCGTCGACGAAGCGGTACAGCAGCTCATAGGCGGTGTGAAAGTCCAACAGTTCGGCGTCGCTGGGGGCGCTTTCCTGGAAGCGGGTGCGCAGGCTGCGCACCTTGGCGGGCAGGCCTTCCTTGTAGGCGTTCAACTGATTGGCCAGGCGCGCCGCATCGGGGCTGGTGAGCGCACGGCCGGAAAAACCGTCGAGCAGTTCCGCCAGGTCTTGCAGGCCCGGCTTGATCGCAGCCACCACGTGATCGGCCTCCTGGCTGCGCAGGCGCTCGAGCAATTGGTGCAAGGCGTTGAAGCGCGTGGTGATGCCCATGAACTCGCTGTTCAAGCGCGTCAGCCGGCCATTGCGCCGACGCATGTGCGGGTCTTCGAACACGGTGATGCTGCGCAGCCCTTCCAGGCCCACGGCTTCGGCGATAAAGCGCACGTTGCTGCGTTCAAAGCCTTCGCGCTCGCTGCGACCGCGCAGGCCGTCGGTGACGAACAGCGCGAACACACCGAAGCGCTGGTACAGGGCGTTGCGCATCGCAGCGCTGGAGGTTTGCGGCAGGATCGCGGCGCTGACCAGCGTGGAGCAGACAATCCCCAACGAGATTTCCAGGACTCGCCACACCGCCGCCATAAACGCGCCGTCGGGATGGGCCAGGGCCGGCAAGCCGACCATCGCCGCGGTGTAGCCGGCCAGCACAAAACCGTAGGCGCGAAAGTTGCGATTGCGGGTCGCGCCAGCAGTGCAGATGCCGACCCAGATCGCCAGCGAACCGAGGAACAGTTCAGTGTTCTGCGCAAACAACGCGATCAGGAACACCATCACCGCCGAGCCCGCCAGGGTGCCCAGGAAGCGGTAGAAACTCTTGGCGAATACCTGGCCGCTTTGCGGCTGCATCACGATAAATACCGTGATCATCGCGGTACGCGGTTGCGGCAATTCCAGGCGCATGGCCAGCCACAGCGTCAGGAACGCCGCGATCAGCACCTTGAAGATATAGACCCAGGTCACGCCATCACTGCGTGCCCAATCGAAGAAACCACGGCGCCACTCAAGCGAGTGCAACCAGCGCAGCGGTGCAGGCAAGGGAGTCATCGCATCCTACTCAGTGATCAAACACGGCGAGGGCCGCCGGGGTCTTGCTCGGTAAGGTCTGGCTGTCCTGAGGCACGTCGCTGCCTGCACCGAGGCCACCGCCCAACGCGGTCACCAGTTCGGCGTGGGCACTCAGGCGTGCAGCCTGGACCTGCTGCTGCACCTGCTGCTGGCGGAACAACAGGCTCTGGGCATTCAGCACGTTGAGGTAGTCGGTGAGGCCGCGCTGGTAGGCGATCATCGCGATGTCATAGGTCTTCTGCGCCGAAGCCACGGATTCGGCGGCGAAGGCTTGCTGCTTGTCCATCGACTCGCGGCGGATCAACTGGTCGCTGATACCCTTGAGCGCATTCACCAGCGTCTGGTTGTAGTGCGCCACAGCAATGTCGTAGCCGGCGCTGGCCTCCCCCAACTGCGAGCGCAGGCGGCCGCCGTCGAAGATCGGCAGGCTGATGGCCGGGCCGGCGGTGTAGTTGAGCTTTTTACCCGTGAGGAAACTCAGCATCCCGCCGCCGGTGGCAACGTAGCCGAGGCTGCCCACCAGGTCGACGTTGGGGTAGAAACCGGCGTGGGCCACATCAATGCCACGGGCCTGGGCCGCCACTTGCCAGCGGCTGGCGACCACGTCCGGGCGCTGGCCGAGCAGTTCGGCCGGCAAGCTCGACGGCAGTTTCAGCGGCGCGGCCAGGGACAAGGTGGGCCGCTGCAACTGCGCGCCCTCCCCCGGCCCTTTGCCCGCCAGCGCGGCCAACTGGTTGCGACTCAGGGCGATCTGTTCATCCAGGGCGTCCAGCTGGCGATGGGTTTCCGGCAGCGGCGTCTCAGCCTGGCTGACTTCGAAGTGGGTGCCGATCCCGCCATTCAAACGCTTTTGCGCAAGGTCGAGAATCTGTTGTTGCTGGGCCAGGGTGGCGGCCACGATATCGCGCTGGGCGAAGTGCAACGACAGCTGGATATAGGCGCGCACCACGTTGTTCTGCAATTCGAGCTGCGCCTGGCGCGCTTCGGCGGCGCTCATGTGGGCCATGTCCACGGCGCGCTCGGTGGCATTGCTTTCGCGGCCCCAGAGGTCGAGGGCATAGCTCAGCCCCAGGGACGCGTTGTTGTCCCAGGTGGTGGAATTGTCCAGCGCGCCTGGGCCGTAGAATTGGTCGCTCGGCCAGTTATGGCGCTTGAGCGTGGCATCACCATTGATCTGCAACGACTCGGCCGACTCGGCGATCCCGGCCATGGCCCGGGCTTCACGCACACGTGCAGCGGCCATGGCCATGCTCGGGCTGCCTTGCACGGCGAGGTCGATCCAGTGGTTGAGTTGCGGGTCGCCGTAGGCTTGCCACCATTGCGCGGTGGGCCAGTGGGCGTCCTGGGCGGCGCTTTTGATCGCCTCGTCGGTGGCCAATGAACTGGCGACGAGTGACTGGCCTTGAGGGGCAATTCCTCCGGTTCCGATGCAGCCGCTGATTGCTAACGATAAGGCCCAAACACTGAGAGTCTTCAGCTCTCTGCTGATGCGACGCGGCACTGCTGCGAATTCCTGAGAGGGTGTTGCGGGGAAGGTGGCGCAATTCTAAGGGGCGGGCCGGATGGCGATAAGGTGGGATTCTTGTGAATCTTTGTTACCGTTCAGGCGATAATCCGTTCGTAGGGATCACTGGATCCTGCAACTTCGTGTCACAATTTGCCATCTCCCCTGAGAGCACCTTAATGGACACCTTGCAAAACATGCGCGCCTTCAGTTGTGTGGCCGAAGCCGGCAGCTTCACCGCCGCCGCCGTGCAGCTGGATACCACCACGGCCAACGTCTCGCGCGCGGTCTCCAACCTTGAGGCCCATCTGCAAACCCGTTTGCTCAACCGCACCACCCGCCGCATCGCCTTGACCGAGGCCGGCAAGCGCTATTTGCTGCGTTGCGAGCAGATCCTGGCGTACGTCGAGGAAGCCGAGGCCGAAGCCAGCGACGCCCACGCCCGCCCCGCCGGGCAGCTGAAAGTGCACACCATGACCGGCATCGGCCAGCACTTCGTGATCGATGCGATTGCCCGCTACCGCCGCACCCACCCGGACGTGACCTTTGACCTGACCATGGCCAACCGCGTGCCGGACCTGCTGGATGAGGGTTACGACGTGTCCATCGTGCTCGCCAGCGAGCTGCCGGATTCGGGGTTTGTCTCGCAGCGCCTGGGGATAACTTACAGCATCGCCTGTGCCTCGCCGGCCTACGTCAAGGCCAACGGCTGCGCGCAACGGCCCAGCGACCTGCTCAACCACGCGTGCCTGCGCCTGGTCAGCCCGGTGATTCAGCTGGATAAATGGTCGTTCAATGGCCCGGAAGGCCAGGAAAGTGTGGCGATCAACAGCTCACCGTTCCTGGTGAACTCGGCGGATGCGATGAAGACCGCGATCACCAGCGGCATGGGCGTTGGCCTGTTGCCGGTGTATGCGGCGATTGAAGGGCTGCGCAACGGCACCCTGGTGCGGGTGATGCCCAACTACCGCTCCCAGGAGCTCAACCTGTACGCCATCTACCCGTCGCGCCAATACCTGGATGCGAAGATCAAGACGTGGGTGGAATACCTGCGCAGTTCCCTGCCGGAAATCATGGCCGCGCATCAGGCGGAACTGGCGGCCTATGAGCTAAGTGGCAGTTTGGGCGGGGTACGACTGAGTAACTGAGGGGGGCAGCCGCTACACCGGCAGTGTAATGCCAAAGGTGTTGCCGCCGCCCTCGCTGCGCACAAACACATCTCCGCCGTGCATCAACGCGATCGCCTTGACGATCGCCAGTCCCAACCCGTGATTCGCCCCGCTATTGCTGCGGGACGCGTCCACCCGATAGAACCGCTCGAACAACCGGGGCAGATGCTCGCTGGCAATCTCATCGCCCGGGTTGGTCACCCCGATCGCCACGTGGTCCTCCAGCACTTCGATCTTCACCTCGATCACCTGGCCAGGCGCCGTATGCTGCACCGCATTGCTCAACAGGTTGATCAACGCCCGGCGCAAGTGCGCCCTCTCGATCTGCACCTGGGCATCGCCGGTCACACGCACCTGCACCTGGGCGTCCTCGAGGATAAAGTCCAGGTAATCCAGGGTGGTCGCCACTTCATCCGCCAGCGAACTGGTGATCAGCTTGGTGGCCTTGCTGCCCTGGTCTGCACTGGCCAGGAACAGCATGTCATTGATGATCGAGCGCAGCCGTTCCAGCTCTTCGAGGTTCGATTGCAGCACCTCGAAATAATGCTCGGCCGAACGCCCACGGGTCAGCGCCACCTGGGTCTGGCCGATCAGGTTGGTCAGCGGCGAGCGCAGCTCATGGGCCACATCGGCGTTGAATGACTCCAGGCGCGAATAGGCCTGTTCTACCCGGTCGAGGGTCGAGTTGAAGGAGTTGACGAACTGCTTCAGCTCCGGCGGCAATGGCGACAATTGCAGGCGCCCGGAGAGTTTCGGCGGTGCAAGTTTCTGCGCCTCGTCCGACAGCTTGATCAGCGGCTTGAGACCGATGCGCGCCACCCAGAACCCCAGCAGCGAGGCCAGCAGCACGCCGACAAACGCCAGGCCGATCAGCGCCACCAGCAGTTGATGCTGGGTGGCGCGGAAGTTCTCGGTGTCGACCGCGATCAGGAAACGCAGCGGCGGGCGCTGCTCCTTGGCTGGAAACTGGCTGACCAATACTTTGAACGGGTAGGCATGGCCCGGCAGGCGCAAGTCGCGCTTGCCGGTCGGGCCGGCGGCAAAGGCGCGAATCTGCGCGTCCGGGTTGCCGTATTCGTAGGTCGGGTCGCTGCTCACCACCCAGAAGCGAATGCGCTTGTCTTCCTCTCCCAACAACTTGAGCTTGGCGGTGATCTTCGCCCAATGGTCCGGCGTACCGAAGCGATTGACCGAAGACTCCAGCACGCTGTAGCGCGCATCCAGCTCGGCCCCGGGCAGCAGGCCCAGGCCTTTGTCCACCTGCTGGTACAGCGCGCCGCCGATCAACAGGAAGATCAGCAGCGCGACCAGGGTGAACATGCCGCTCAGGCGCAGGGCGATGGAGTTAGCCGACACTGCGGTTCTCCAGCACGTAACCCATGCCACGGATGGTGTGCAGCAGTTTCTGTTCGAACGGCCCGTCGAGCTTGGCCCGCAGGCGTTTGATCGCCACTTCCACCACGTTGGCGTCGCTGTCGAAATTGATGTCCCAGACCATTTCCGCAATCGAGGTCTTGGACAGGATTTCACCCTGGCGCCGGGCCAATACGCTGAGCAGCGAGAACTCCTTGGCGGTCAGGTCCAGGCGAACGCCGTTGCGACTGGCCTTGCGGCTGATCAGGTCGATCCACAGGTCGGCGATGGTCACCTGCACCGGCTCATGCCCGCCACTGCGACGGGTCAGGGCTTGCAGGCGCGCCACCAGTTCGAGGAACGAGAACGGCTTGCCGAGGTAATCATCCGCGCCTTCGCGCAGGCCGCGAATACGGTCTTCCACGCGCTCGCGGGCGGTGAGCATGATCACCGGCGTCTGCTTGCGCGCCCGCAGCGCGCGCAAAACACCAAAGCCATCCAGGCCGGGCAGCATCACGTCGAGCACGATGACCGCGTAATCGTTCTCCAGGGCCAGGTGCAACCCTTCGACGCCTTCACGGGCGACGTCGACGGTATAGCCTTGCTCCGTCAGGCCGCGGTGCAGGTAGTCGGCGGTTTTTTCTTCGTCTTCAATAATCAGTACACGCATGAGCCTTTTGTTCCAGGACGGGGCCTCAGCCTCAGTGTGTGATTGCCAGCTGGGGAGCTGGTTTGGGTCTGTGGAAAAACTTCTCGAGGTACAAGTATATGACCGGTGTGGTGAACAGCGTCAGCGCCTGGCTCACCAGCAACCCGCCCACCACCGCGATACCCAGCGGCTGGCGCATTTCCGCGCCGGGGCCGGAGCCCAGCATCAGCGGCACTGCACCCAGCAGGGCGGCCAGGGTGGTCATGATGATCGGCCGGAACCGCGTGACACACGCCTCATAAATCGCTTCCTCGGGCGGCAGGCCGCGTACGCGCTGGGCGTCCAGGGCGAAGTCGATCATCAGGATACCGTTCTTCTTCACGATCCCGATCAGCAGCACCAGGCCGATCAACGCCATGATCGAAAAGTCCTGGCCCATCAGTGACAGCATGATCAGCGCCCCCAACCCCGCCGACGGCAAGGTGGAAATGATCGTCAGCGGGTGCACGAAGCTTTCGTACAGCACACCCAGGATAATGTAGACCGCCACCAGTGCCGCGAGGATCAGCCAGGGCTGGCTGGCCAATGAACTCTGGAACGCCTGGGCCGCGCCCTGGAAGTTGCCGATGATGGTGGTCGGCATGCCGATTTCATTCTTCGCCTGGTTGAGCAGGATCACCGCATCGCCCAACGCGACGCCGGGTGCCAGGTTGAACGACAGGTTGGCCGCCGGGAACATGCCGTCATGGCTGATGGACAAAGGCCCGACGGTGGGCGGGTCGACCTTGGCCACCGCCGACAGCGGCACCATCTCGTTGGTCAACGGCGAGCGCAGGTAGAAGTAGTTCAGGCTTTCGGCCTTGCCGCGTTGCTGGGTGTCCAGTTCCAGCACCACCTGGTACTGGTTGATCTCGGTCTGGAATTCGTTGATCTGGCGCTGGCCGAAGGCGTCGTACAGTGCCTGGTCCACATCGGTGGCGGTGAGGCCAAACCGCGCGGCGGCCTGACGGTCGATGCTGATGTGGGTGATGCTGCCGCCCAGTTGCAAGTCGTTGGACAGGTCGCGGAACGCCGGGTTGGCCCGCAGTTTTTCGGTGAGGCGCTGGGTCCAGGTATTCAGGGTCGGGCCGTCATTGCTCTTGAGCACGTACTGGTACTGGGCGCGGCTGGGGCCGGAGCTCAAGTTGATGTCCTGGCCGGCCCGCAGGTACAGGACGATGCCCGGCACTTTCGCCAGTTTCGGGCGGATCCGGTCGATAAACTGGCTGGCCGACACGTCGCGATCCCCGCGATCTTTCAAGGCAATCCAGAACCGGCCGTTGGCGATGGTCTGGTTGCTGCCGGTCACGCCCACCGAATGGGAGAACGCTTCCACCGCCGGGTCATCCTTGACGATCTCGGCGATTGCCTTGTGCTTGGCGACCATGTCCGGGAACGACACGTCGGCCGCCGCTTCGCTGGTGCCGAGGACGAAGCCGGTGTCTTGTACCGGAAAGAAACCCTTGGGGATAAACACGTAGCCGACCACGGCCAGGGCCAGGGTCACCATGAAGATCGCGGCCATGGTGCGTTGATGGGCCAGGGCGCGGCGCAGATTGCGCGCATAGCCGGCCAGCAGGCGTTCGCTGAAACCGGGTTTGTCGTGGGCATGATGGGTTGGTGCGCGCATGAACAATGCGGCCAGGGTCGGCGCCAGGGTCAGCGAGACCACCACCGAAATCAGGATGGTCGAGGTGGCTGTCAAGGCAAACTCCTTGAACAACCGCCCCACGACACCGCCCATGAACAGCAGCGGGATAAACGCCGCCACCAGCGAGAAGCTGATGGAGACCACGGTAAAACCGATTTCACCCGCGCCCTTGATTGCGGCTTCGCGCTTGTCGAGGCCCGCTTCCAGGTGGCGGTGAATGTTCTCCACCACCACGATCGCATCGTCCACCACAAACCCCACGGCGATCACGATCGCCACCAGGGTCAGGTTGTTCAGGCTGAAGCCCATCAGGTACATCAGGGCAAAACTGGCCACCAGCGACACGCCGAGCACGCTGGACACGATCAACGTGGCCGACAGCTGGCGCAGGAACAGCGCCATCACCGCCACCACCAGCAGGATGGCGATCAGCAGGGTCACTTCCACTTCATGCAGGGACGCGCGGATGGTCTTGGTGCGGTCGGTCAACACACTGACCTGCACCGAGGCCGGCAGCATGGCTTGCAGGCGCGGCAGTTCGGCTTGAATGCGGTCCACGGTCTCGACGATGTTCGCGCCGGGCTGGCGGGAGATCACCAGGTTGACCCCTGGCGTGTCGCCGGACCAGGCCTGCACGTAGGCGTTTTCCGAGCCGTTGATGACTTTGGCGATATCCCGCAGCTGTACAGGTGCCCCGTCCTTGTAGGACACGATCAGTTGGGCGTAATCCTCGGGGTGGAACAACTGGTCGTTGGTCGAGAGGGTCGACACGCTGTTCTCGCCGTAGATCGCGCCCTTGGCCAGGTTCAGGCTCGATTGCTGGATCGCCAGGCGCACGTCCGCCAGGGTCAGGCCGATGGCCGCGAGTTTATCGGCCGACGCCTGCACCCGGATGGCCGGGCGTTGCTGGCCGGTAATGTTGATCTGGCCGACCCCGTCGATCTGGCTGATCTGCCGGGCCAGCAGGGTTTCCACGTAGTCGCTCAGCTCGGTGCTGGGCATGCTGTCGGAGCTGACGCTGAGGATCAGCACCGGGCTGTCCGCCGGGTTGACCTTCTTCCAGGTCGGCAGGCTCGGCATGTCGCTGGGCAGTTTGCCGGACGCGGTGTTGATCGCCGCCTGCACTTCCTGGGCGGCGGTGTCGATGCTCTTGGTGAGAGTGAATTGCAGGGTCAGCAGGCTGGAGCCCAAGGCGCTGCTGGAAGTCATCTGGGTCATGCCGGGGATGGCGCTGAATTGCACCTCCAGCGGCGTTGCCACGGATGAGGCCATGGTGTCCGGGCTGGCGCCGGGCAGCGTGGCGCTGACCTGGATCGTCGGAAATTCCGCTTCCGGCAGTGGGGCGATGGCCAGGCGTGGAAAGGCAATCATCCCGAGCAATACCAGCGCGAAGGTCAGCAGCAAGGTGGCGACCGGGTGGTCGACGCACCAGGCCGACGGCGAACGACTGCCACTCATGGCTGCACCTTGGCATCAACGGTCTGGATCACCTGCGGCGGCTCCTTGAGCACATCGACCTGGGCGCCCGCCTTGAGCCGGGACTGGCCGTCGCTGACCAGCACATCGCCGGCCTGCACACCCTGGAGGATGTTCATGTCGCTGTTCTGGTACAGCACCTGCACCGGCACCACCTCAACCTTGTCCCCCTTGAGCCGGTACACGAAGTGCGAATCCAGGCCGCGTTGCACCACGGTAGGCGGCACCACCAGGGCATTCTTGTGCAGGGCGGTCTGGATGCGGATCGTCACCAACTGCCCCGGCCAGAGTTTCTGAGCGCCGTTGCTGAACTCGGCCTTGGCGCGGATGGTGCCGGTGGTGCCGCTGATCTGGTTGTCGATCAGGCTCAGGCGGCCCTCCCCCAGCAGGTCGCCGGTCTGGCCGTCGGTGTCGGCGCCCATGTAGGCGTTGACGTCGGCGGGCAGTTGCGCGGCGATCAGGCCTTGCAGGGTCGGCAGCATCTGTTGCGGCAGGGAGAACTCGACGGCAATCGGGTCGATCTGGGTCACGGAGAACAGGCCCTGGGTGTCGCTCATGCGCAGGAAGTTGCCTTCATCCACTGTGCGAATCCCGACGCGACCGGTAACCGGCGAGCGAATCTGGGTGTAGGAAAGCTGCACCTGGGCCGAATCAATCGCGGCCTGGTTGCCTTGGGCCGTGGCCTTGAGCTGGTTGACCAGGGCTTGTTGCTGGTCATAGGTCTGCTTGGACACGCCGTCGTCGATGCTCAGTTCCTTGTAGCGCTTGAGGTTGACCAGCGCGACTTGCAGTTGCGCCTGGCTTTCCCCGAGCTGCGCCTTGGCCTGGTCCAGGCTGGCGCGGATCGAGCGGTCATCAATGGTCGCCAGCAGGTCGCCGGCCTTCACCAGTTGACCTTCCTTGACCAGCAATTTGGTAAGGATGCCGTCGATCTGCGGGCGAATCACCACACTGTGCAACGACAGCACCGAGCCGATGCCGCTGACAAACCGCGGGATGTCCTGCTGTTTGACGCTGATCACCCGCACCGGGATCGCCGACGATGCGGTCAGTTTGGTCTTGGCCGGGCGGGTCACCACCCAGGCAACCACGGCCAGTACCACAAGGACGCCCACGATCAAGGCAGGTTTTCGTTGAATGTGCATGGGGTGAGGCGCCAGGGCAAAGGATCGGAAGAATGAAGGCTCTTTATAGCCCGCCAACCGGGTCAGCAAAGTGACTGCTAACTGACAGCGCCGTCAGTAAAGTCCGACCATTCGTACGAGCAGTGGTTAAAGATCCGAGGCGCGCAGGTATACTGCGCGGCGGTGTGGCCTGCAAGTCGGGCCCGCGTCATTTTCAGTACTCCCCGGAGCCACCATGAATTCCCCGACACAACCCGCTGTTGAAGCGGTCGACATCGACCAACAGGCCAACCCTGACAGCGTCGAAGGCGAAACCAAGGCCGAGATCCCGGCGTTCAAGTTTCCGTTCAAGCCGGGCGAACTGGCCGGGGCGAAAAACGCCAGCCAGCCGTGGTACAAAAACGGCGCCAAGAACGGCCACACCAAGAGCCCGGGCATGGCGCCTCCCGGCACCCGTCGCTCGATGGGCAAGCGCTGACCGGTAATAAATCCTCCGTAATGGAGATTTATGCCTACAACAGTTACTGACGTTTCGCCTTGTAGGCCTGCGGCCAATTCTTGAAAGCTTGCATGACACCCGCTTGCCCCGACTCTTTCGCTCGGGGCTGGACGTGGTAAAGCTGGTTTTCTGGAAAAGGACGTCCCCTGTGGTTCTGATACGCACCTGTGTCGTGCTGTTGTTGTCGCTGATGGCCAGCGTTTTCTCCACCACTGCGGCCAGCGGTCAACCACGGCATGAAATTCGTTTCGCCGTTGCTGCGCAATTTCCACCCTTCCAAAGCCGCAATCAACATGGCCAGCTTGCAGGGCTGAACATCGAGCTGGGCAATGCCTTATGCATACAGCTCAATGTGCGGTGTACCTGGGTCGACCAGGTCCTTGTGGAAAACTTCCCCGCCCTTGAAGCCAGGCAATTCGACGCGATCATGGGCATGGCCCCTACACTGAAACGGCGCCAGCGGGTGAATTTCACCGATAACCTTTATCCGATCACCACGCGCCTGGTGGCCCGCAAGACATCGGGGTTGAAGCCGACCCCACGGTCACTGAAGGGCAAGCGCGTGGGCGTTCTGGTGGGCAGCAACCGCGAAGCCTTCGCCCTGTCGAAGTGGGCGCCCAAGGGGGTCATCGTCAAGGCATTCTGGCGCAATGACGAGCTGATCCGCAGCCTGCTGGCAGGCGACATCGATGCAACATTGCAAGGCACCGTGGAAATCCGTGAGGCGCTGCTCGATACCGCTGATGGTCAGGTTTTCGACTTCCTCGGCCCTCACGTCTCCACCGAACTGCTGGGTAACGGCGTGGCGATCGCACTGCGCAAGCCCGACACCGCCTTGCGCAGCGCCCTCAATCACGCCCTCGATCAACTGAAACAGAGCGGCGAATACCAACGCATCATCGAGCCCTACCGCCTGGACGCGCCGCTCTCCAGACCGTAATGGCCAATTAATTGCGCGGAACATGAGCTGGATCAGTATTTGCCCAACCGGTGCGCTTAGAGTCGACGCCCTGCCGACTCCTCCAACAATCACGAGCGCGCTTTTCCATGAAGATCAATCTGCCGGTCACCGGTCGAAATGTGGATTTTGCCCCCGACGCCAATATCCTCTCGACCACCGACCTGACCAGCGCAATTACCTACGCCAACCAGGACTTCATCGATATCAGCGGCTACACCCGCGAGGAGCTGCTGGGCACGCCGCACAACCTGCTGCGTCACCCGGACATGCCGGCCGCGGCGTTTGCGCACATGTGGCAGGTATTGAAAAGCGGTCGCTCGTGGATGGGTATGGTGAAAAATCGCTGCAAGAACGGCGATCACTATTGGGTCAGTGCCTATGCCACGCCGGTCACCCGGGACGGCGTGACGGTGGAGTATCAATCGGTGCGCACCAAGCCCGATGCACGGCGGGTGCATCGGGCCGAACGGGCCTATGCCTGCCTGCGTGCCGGCACTCGGCGAGCACGGCCCGTGGTGGGCATGACCTTCAAGCTGTCGGCATGGGTCCTGGGGGCTTGCGCCACAACCTGGGCATTGGGCCTTGGGCTGGCGACTTATTCGCTGACCTGGCAACTGCTGGCGGGAACGGCGGCCTGCGCCGCGGGGATAGCGGGTGTGCACGGCTTGTTACGGCCCCTGGCACAGTTGAACCAGCGGGCACGGCTGATTGCCGATAACCCGCTGAGCCAGGCGATCTACACCGGGCGCAAGGACGAGTTCGGGCGTATCGAGTTTGCCATGCAGATGCTGGAGGCGCAGGTGGGCGCGGTGGTCGGCCGGATTGGCGATGCGTCGCAACGTCTGTCCGGCCATGCCGCGGCGCTGGTGCAACAACTGGACAGCAGCCACACCAGCAGCCTCGGCCAACAGACCCAGACGGATCAGGTCGCCGCTGCGATCAATCAAATGGCCGCCAGCGTGGCGCAAGTCGCCGAGCACGCGCTGCAGGCGTCCAGGGCCGCAGACCAGGCCGGCAGCGAAACCCGCGAGGGCCATCAACGAGTGGATGAAAGCCGCGACGCGGTGCTGCGTTTGTCCGAGGAACTGGCGCGGGCCACCGCAGTGATCCATCAACTGGAAAGCCACAGCGGCGATATTTCCGGGGTGCTGGAAGTGATCCGGGCGATTGCCGAACAGACCAACCTGCTGGCGCTGAATGCCGCCATCGAAGCGGCGCGGGCCGGGGAGCAAGGACGCGGGTTTGCCGTGGTGGCCGATGAGGTACGAGGCCTGGCCCAGCGTACGCAGGATTCGACCAATGAGATCCAGCGCATGATCAGCACCCTGCAAGGCGGCGCCCGGGATGCGGTGCAGGCGATGGCGCAAAGCAGCCAGCATGTGGAGGCCAGCGTCGATCAGGCCCAGCGCGCCGCTGCCGCACTGGATGGGATCAGCCAGCGAGTGACCCGAATTACCGCCATGAGCCAGCAGATCGCGGCGGCGGTGGAAGAACAGAGTGCGGTGAGCGAAGACATCAATCGCAACATCATCGGCATTCGCAATGCCGGGGAAGTGACGGTCAGCGCTGGCCAGCAGAGCCAGCTCAGCTCAGGGGACGTGGCGGGGCTGGCGGATGACTTGCGGCGGTTGGCGGAGGAATTCTGGGGCAAGCGGCGCTAGCGCTTAAGCCGCCCGCAATGAAATGAAGGCGTAGTTCGCCGGCACCTCGGTGGCAATCCGGGCGCCGGCATCCAGCAGTTGCTCGGCAATGTCCATCCCGGACACATGAAACACCCACTCATTGGCCTGCACGACTTCTTGCGTCGCCAACTCGATCGCCTGGGCAAACAGGCCCATGTCGGGCAAGTACGCGGTAAACCCATCGCCCTTGAGCGCCGTGGTATGGATGCCCAGCAACCCGCACACGGCTTCCTTGGCCTGGATATCATCGCGGTCAGCCTGGCGTGAGCGGCGGATCAACTCGGCCAGCTCCTTGTCCATCAACTCGCCCCCCACGATCAGCGCCGGCCCCTGCTCCCAGGATTCCGGCGGGCAGTCCTTGGCGGCCGGGTTCAACGGGATGTGCGGATTGATCTCCATCGGGTAGATGCGGCACACCAACGGCCGCCGCTCGTAAATGCGGCAACGGTCGTCTTCGTCAAGATTCCGGCAGCGCCCGGCGTTATAGGCGGCAAAGGTGATTGCCACATACGCCTCGGTATTGCCGCTGGGCACGATGGCGGAACGGCGTTGTGCGTGGTCACGTTGCAACTCGGGCAGCCCCAGGCCACTGCCCAGGAAACCTTCCACCAGCACGATGACATTACCGCCGTCAGCCGCCCAGCTGCGGGCTTCTTCGAGGGTCAAGGGCACATGGTGGTCGGTGCAGCATTTACCGCAACCGACGCAGGAAAAATGGGTATTCATGGAGGATCTGTCACCAGGCAAGGTCAGAAGGCACTCATGAACGGTGGCGGGTTTTTGCCTCTGTTCACCGTTCTGCCTCTGTGCAAAGCAAGTTATGCGCCAGCGCCGTCAGTCCTCGGGGACAAGGTCGCGAAGCACAAACACCATGCCCACACGTTCATACAGCCGCCGTGCCCGCAAGTTGGACTCCAGCACCTTGAGGTCGACAAACGCTTCGCCGCGTTGCTTGAACACCTGGAAGGTGTGCAGCAATAACGCACGGCCCAACCCCATGCCCTGGGCACAGGGGTGAATGGCCAGGTTCTTGATGTAGGCGCTGGTCCAGCATTGGGACACACCCAGAATGCCGCTGGCGTTACTCGCCACCAGGCACAGTTTTGGGTCGAACTCGGCATCGGTAACGAACTGCTGGCGCCAGTGCTCAAGGGAGCCGACGCGTCCGCCGCCTTGTTCCTGGGCCAGGCTCAATACCGCGTGGATCGCCGGGGCCATGGCTTCGCGGTAATGATCCAGCTGGATATCCGCCGGCCACTGCGGGGCGGGCAGGCTGCCGGTGAGGTCGCGGCGCAGCAGCTGGAAATATTCACCCACCGGTCACAGGCCCTGTTGCGCCACGGTCTGGGCGGCTACCACCAGGCACTTGGTCAGTTCCGGCGAAGAAAACTTGGTGAGTACCGCATTGGCGCCGGCCAGGCGGGCTTTTTCGCTGTTCATCGCACTGTCCAGGGAGGTGTGCAGCAGCACATAGAGGTCCTGGAAGTCCGGGGTTTCCCGCAGGGTACGGGTGAAGGCGTAGCCGTCCATTTCGGACATTTCGATGTCCGAGACCACCACGTTGATTTGCTCGACGGTGCCTTGCAGCTCCAGCAAACGGTCAATTGCTTCCTTGGCGCTGCGGGCGGTGTGGCAGGTGAGGCCGAGGTTGCGCAGGGTGTGCACCGATTGCTGCAGGGCCACCTGGCTGTCGTCCACCACCAGGATTCGGGCGTTGCCCAGCACTTCGGCTTCTTCCATGGTCAGGTCGGTGGGCGCCGCTTCGATCTGCGCCGGGGCGATGCCGTGGATGACTTTCTCGATGTCCAGCACTTGCACCAGGGCGCCTTCGACCTGGGTCACGCCGGTGATAAACGAACGCGTACCGCCGGAACCAAACGGCGGCGGGCGAATGTCGGTGGTCAGGCAGTGCACGATCTTGCTTACCGCCTGCACATGCAGGCCCTGCTTGGAACGGCTTACATCGGTGACGATCAGGCAGCCGCCGTCCGGGTCTTGCAGGGGCATTTCCCCCAGGGCGCGGCTCAGGTCGATCACCGACAACGCGGTGCCGCGCAAGGTGGCGATGCCTTTGACGTGGGGGTGCGACTCCGGCAGCTTGGTCAGCGGCGGGCAGGGAATGATTTCACTGACTTTCAGCAGGTTGATCGCCATCAGCTTGCCGCTGCGCAAGGTAAAGAGCAGAAGCGAGAGTGAATCTGCGCGGGCTTTGGTGGTGGACATAAAAACCTTCTGTGGATCAGGGATGACGATCTATAGACCGTTATCGACTTGCACGCGAAAAACTGTAGGAGCGAGCTTGCTCGCGAAGAACCTGAGGGCGCTGTGTTTATCCAGGCTGCCCGCGTTATCGTTGACGCGTTTCGCGAGCAAACTCGCTCCTACCTACAACAAGCAGTCGTCAGCCCTTCCACACCTGCGGGTTTACCAGATCCTGCGGACGCTCGCCCAGCAAGGCGCTGCGCAGGTTTTCCAGGGCGCGGTTGGCCATGGCTTCGCGGGTCTCGTTGGTGGCCGAGCCGATGTGCGGCAGGGTCACCGCATTGCTCAGCTGGAACAGCGGCGACTCGGACAGCGGCTCCTGCTCATACACATCCAGGCCCGCACCACGGATTGTGTGGTTTTGCAGGGCCTGGATCAGCGCCGGCTCATCCACCACCGGGCCACGGGAGATGTTCACCAGGATCGCACTGGATTTCATCAGGCCCAGCTCGCGATGGCTGATCAGGTGGCGGGTTTTCTCGCTCAGTGGCACCACCAGGCAGACGAAATCGGCTTCGGCCAGCAACTGGTCGAGGCTGCGAAACTGCGCGCCGAGTTCCTGTTCCAGTTCGGTCTTGCGGCTGTTGCCGCTGTACAGAATCGGCATATTGAAACCCAGGCGACCCCGACGGGCGACGGCCGCGCCGATATTGCCCATGCCGACGATGCCCAGGGTCTTGCCGTGTACATCACAGCCAAACAGCGGCGCGCCGACGCTGGCTTTCCACTGGCCGGCCTTGGTCCAGGCGTCCAGTTCGGCGACGCGGCGGGCGCTGCTCATCAGCAGGGCGAATGCCAGGTCGGCGGTGCTTTCGGTGAGCACATCCGGGGTGTTGGTGAGCATGATCCCGCGCTCATTGAAGTACGCCAGGTCGTAGTTGTCGTAGCCCACCGACACGCTGGAAACCACTTCCAGTTTGCTCGCACCTTCCAGTTGCGCGCGGCCCAGTTTGCGGCCTACGCCGATCAGGCCGTGGGCATGGGGCAAGGCTTCGTTGAACTGGGCGTTGATGTCGCCCTGCTTGGGGTTGGGGGCGATGACATCGAAATCCTGTTGCAGGCGTTCGATCATTTCCGGGGTGACGCGGCTGAAGGCGAGGACGGTCTTTTTCATGGAAGGCGGGCTCATCGACTACGTGGGAATGGCAAGCACGCTAACATTCTTGGGTAGGGCTTGTCAGGCCGCCCCTCACACCCCACTGCCAGACTGTTGCGATTTGGGCAACAGTCATTATCTTGTTACACTCTGTATCGCACCGCTCACCTGCGCTAATTTGTCGCATCGATGAGCGCAGCGGTTAAGACCGACCCGCTCTCCCCCGATTTCCCTCGACTTATTTCCAGGGCTCTACACTGGGAATCTGTCTTAAAGCCGCTGAGTTCAGCGGCTTTTTTTTGCGCTGAAAAAAGGCCAGGAACCCCAACAACACTGGCCGGTTTCGATTGACCCAAAGGAGCTCCACCGGTGAAAACCTCGCTGACGTTCACCCCGTTATTCCTCGCGATCGCTGCAACGATCGTTCCCCTTGCCCACGCGGCAGACACCCCGGCCACCGACGGCTTCGTCGAAGGTTCCAGCTTCAAGATCAACACCCGCAACTACTACATGAACCGCGACCGTCGCGACATTCACACCGATGACAGCAAGGAATGGGGCCAGGGCTTCATCGGCATCTTCGAATCCGGCTACACCCCCGGCATCGTCGGCTTCGGCCTGGACGCCAACGCCATGCTCGGCCTCAAGCTCGACGGCGGTGGCGGCACCGACGGCTCGAGCATCCTGCCGGTAAGCTCCGGCAACGGCAAAGCGCCCGGCTCGTTCTCCACCGCCGGCGCCACCCTGAAAATGCGCGCCTTCGACACCGAACTGAAAGCCGGCGACCTGTTCCTCAACAACCCGGTGATTGCCGGCGGCATGACCCGCATGCTGCCCCAGACCTTCCGCGGCGTGAGCCTGACCAACCACAGCCTGGACGGCTGGATGTTCGAGGGCGGCCAGGCCAGCTTCACCAAGCTCTACAACCAGAGCGGCCGTCGCCGCATCGGCACCAGCTACGGCGCATTGCCCAATGGCGAAGACAGCCGCCACCTGGACTGGGCCGGCGTGTCCTTCAGCGGCGTGCCGGGGCTGACCAGCAACCTGTACGCGTCCGAACTCAAGGACATCTGGAACCAGTACTACTACGACCTGGACTACACCTGGCAGTTGAACGAGCTGGTCAGCCTGAACCCGGGCCTGCACTACTACCACACCCAGGAGACCGGCAAAGCCTTGCTGGGCGACATCGACAACAACACCTACAGCCTGCATTTCACCGTGGGCGTGGGCAATCACAGCGTTACCGCCGCCTACCAGCGGGTCAACGGCAACACGCCGTTCGACTACATCAGCCAGGGCGACAGCATCTACCTGGACAACTCCCAGCAATACTCCGACTTCAACGGCCCCAACGAGCGCTCGTGGAAGCTCAAGTACGCCTATGACTTCGTCGGGCTGGGCCTGCCGGGCCTGACCTCGGCGGTGTCGTATATCAGCGGCAAGACCGACCTGACCACGGTCGATCCGGACAGCCGTGGTTACTCATCCTGGTACAGTGCCGACGGCAAGAACGCCAAGCACTGGGAACGGGACATCGACCTCAAGTACGTGGTGCAAGGCGGCAAGGCCAAGGACCTGGCCGTGCGCCTGCAATGGGCGACCAATCGCGGCGGCAATGGCTACGCGGCAGTGGACCGGGACGTGGATGAGTACCGCGTGATCGTCGACTATCCGATTGACGTTTTTTAACCTTCAGGCTTTCTTTTAGCGGCGACGACTTATTTTTCACAGCATGGAACTAAACTGCCAGCATCTTGAGTGCCGAAGCCAGTCCCATGATTCAACGCCGCGCCTTCACCCTGCCTGCACGCCCGGAGCTTTTGCTGATTCTGGGCAGTGGCCTTACTGTCGTGCTGATCGTGGTCATCGTTGCCGTACTGCTGATCCGCGAACACGCCAGCGCCTTGCAGGCAGCCAAGCGTGCCACCAGCAATATCACCCAACTGATCAATGCCGATGTGCTGCGCAACGTCGAGCTCTACGACCTGGCGCTGAACGGCCTGATCACCGCAACCACTCGCGATGACCTGCCCCAGGTTTCCGCCGAAGTCCTGCATATGGTGCAGTTCGACCAGTCCACGGCCGCCCCTTTCAAAGGCGAAGTCCTGCTACTGGACAAAACCGGCGCGGTCACCGCCGACTCTTCCACGCTGGCGCCCACACCCCGCAACTTCGCCAATCGCGATTATTTCCAGGTGCACCAGCAGAACCCCGATGCCGGGCTGTTCATCAGTCGGCCCTTCAGGATTCGTTGCGACTGCGATCAAGTCTGGCGCATCGCCTTCAGCCGCCGGGTGCCCGGGCCCAATGGCGAGTTTGCCGGTGTGGCGGTGGCAACCATGCGCCTGGCGTATTTCGACCAGCTGTTCAATAGCCTGACCATCGGCAGCGGCAGCAGCATCAACCTGCTGAATAACGACGGCATCCTGCTGGCCCAGCAGCCGCTGCTCGAAAGAGACATGATCAACAAGGACCTGAGCGCGCGGCCCAACTTCAAGCGAATGCTGCGCGAAGGCAGCGGCAGTTTCAGCGCCATCTCCGCCATCAGTGGCGCGCAACGGCTGTACACCTTCACCAGCGTCGGCGCGCTGCCGCTGATTGTGGTGGTGGCGTTGTCGAGCGATGACGTGTTTGCCGCCTGGAAGCGCTCCGCCCTGCTGATCAGTGGCGCCACCGGCGTACTGTGTGTGGGGCTGTTGTGGCTGACCTGGATGCTGCGCCTGGAACTGCGCCGCCGCTATCGTGCCGAGAAGGTGTTGTCGGAACTGGCGGCCACCGACGGCCTCACCGGCCTGGCCAACCGCCGCACCCTCGACCAGCGCCTGCGCCTGGAATGGGAGCGCGCGCAACGCTCAGGCGAGCCACTGGCCTTGCTGATGATTGATGTCGACCACTTCAAGGCCTTCAACGACCGCCATGGTCACCAGGGTGGCGACGAGGCCTTGCGCAACGTGGCCCGGGTCATCGGCAGCAATATTCGTCGCCCCGCCGACCTGGCTGCGCGCTACGGCGGCGAAGAGTTCGCGGTGATCCTGCCGGATACCGACGGCGAGGGCGCAAGCACCATCGCCGAACATATCCGCAGTGCGGTGGAGCACTTGCCACCGGCGGACGGCGACGCGCTGTCGGTCACCGTCAGCGTCGGGCTCAGTACCTGGGACAAACGCAGCCGTGGCTCGCTGGAAGAGCTGCTGCTGAGTGCCGATCGGGCGCTGTATGACGCCAAGCATTCCGGGCGCAACCGCATCGTTCACAGCCAGGCCACATAAGCCGTTATCAGCAACTACGCTAAGGGCATCCTCGAAGCAGAAGTACGCCCGATGAGCCCAGGCACTACCCGCCCGCCCCGCCCCACCCACCGTCCGGAGCTGCTGCTGATCATCGGCAGTTGCGTCACGGTGCTGCTGATCATGCTGGTGGTCACGGTGCTGCTGATTCGCGAACACGCCAACACGTTGCAGGCGGCCCAGCGCACGGCCAATAACATCACCCAACTGATCGACGCCGACGTGCTGCGCAACGTCGAGCTGTACGACTTGTCGATCAAAGGCCTGATCGCCGCCACCGAACGCACTGATTTGGCTGGGGTATCGGCCGGCATCCGTCACCTGGTGCTGTTCGACCGTTCGGAAGCGGCGCCCTACAAAGGCGACATCCTGTTGTTGGACAAGGATGGCAACGTGATCGCCGACTCAGCCCTGCAGACGCCCAAATCCGCCAACTTCGCCGACCGCGATTACTTCCAGGCCCATCGGCAGAATCCCGACCTGGGCCTGTTCATCAGCCGGCCCTTCACGGCGCGCTGCGTGTGTGACGACCAATGGCGTATCGCATTCAGCCGCCGGGTTTCCGGGCCGGATGGGCGATTCCTCGGCGTGGCCGTGGCCACCATGCGCCTGTCGTACTTTCAGCAACTGTTCCGCAGCCTGAATATCGGCAGCGACAGCACCATCAACCTGATCAACCGGCAAGGCATCCTGCTGGCCCAGCAGCCGCTGCTGGAACGGGACATGATCGACAAGGACCTCAGCCAGCGGCCCAACGTCGCGCGCATATTGCACGAGCGCGACGGCAACTTTCGCGGCACCTCCAGTGTGGATGAGGAGCACCGCCTGTATACCTTCTCAACGGTGGGCGATTTACCGCTGATCGTCGTCGTGGGGCTGTCCACGAATGACATATTCGCCCCCTGGAAGCGCGCAGCACTGGTGATCAGCGGCGCCACCGGGATTTTGTGCATCGGCCTTTTGTGGCTGACCTGGATGCTCTGCATGGAACTGCGCAGGCGCCACCGTACCGAGCAGGTGCTGTCAGAACTGGCAGCCACCGACGCGCTCACCGGCCTGGCCAACCGCCGCACCCTGGACCAGCGACTGCGCCTGGAATGGGACCGCGCCCAGCGTTCGGCCGAGCCGTTGACGGTGCTGATGATTGACGTGGACCACTTCAAGGCGTTCAACGACCGACATGGCCATCAAGGTGGCGACGAGGCACTGCGCACGGTGGCGCAGGTGATCGAGGGCAATATCCGCCGCCCGGCCGACCTCGCGGCTCGCTATGGTGGGGAAGAATTTGCAGTGGTGCTGCCGCATACCGACAGCCAGGGTGCGCGCGTGATTGCTGAACATATCCGCAGCAGTGTCGAACACCTGCCGCGAGTGGGCGGGGATACGGTGCCGATTACCGTCAGCATCGGCCTCAGTACCTGGACCAAAAACAGCCGCACCACGCTGGAGGAATTACTGCTCAACGCCGACCAGGCGCTGTATGAGGCCAAGCATACCGGGCGTAATCGCGTTGTTGATGCCGGCGCTTTAAAGCCGTGATGCGAAGCGTCACAGGAGGCGTTACCACGCAGAGCGTGGGAACGATCAAAAAAAAGGCCACCCGAAGGCAGCCTTTAAAAACAAAAGGAAAGAGAGTTGTTACTTACACCGCCGCGACGGGACGCATGTAAGAGATCGGTGCGGTGCTGGCATCTTCGAAGGTCACGACTTCCCAGGCATCTGTCTGTGCAATCAGCTTGCGCAGCAGTTGGTTGTTCAGGGCGTGGCCAGACTTGAAGCCTTTGAACTCGCCTATCAGGCTATTGCCCAGCAGGTAGAGGTCACCGATTGCATCGAGGATCTTGTGCTTCACGAATTCGTCTTCATAGCGAAGGCCGTCTTCGTTCAGTACACCATCCGCGTCGACCACAATGGCGTTTTCAACGCTGCCGCCGAGTGCGAGGTTGTGCTTGCGCAGGTACTCGATGTCACTCATGAAACCAAAGGTACGGGCGCGGCTGACTTCTTTTACGAACGAAGTGCTGGAAAAATCCACGCTTGCACTTTGGGTGCGGTCACGGAATACCGGGTGATCGAAATCGATCTCAAAGCTCACTTTAAAGCCTTCGAACGGGACGAAGGTGGCGCGCTTGTCGCCGTCTTCTACTGTCACTTCCCGCAGAATGCGAATGAACTTCTTGGCTGCGTCCTGTTCTTCCAGGCCGGCAGATTGAATCAAGAATACGAAGGGTCCGGCGCTGCCATCCATGATCGGGACTTCGGACGCGGAGAGCTCGACGTAGGCGTTATCGATGCCCAGACCGGCCATGGCCGAGAGCAAGTGCTCCACCGTGTCCACTTTGACGTCACCGTTGACCAACGTGGTCGACATCGTGGTTTCGCCAACATTTTCCGCGCGAGCAGGTATCTGCACCACAGGGTCCAGGTCGGCACGAACAAACACGATGCCGGTGTCGACAGGTGCGGGCTTGAGGGTCAGGTATACCTTCTCCCCGGAGTGCAGACCTACACCTGTGGCACGGATAATATTCTTCAGGGTGCGTTGTTTAATCATGGCTTGGACCGCTTCAGCGCAAATTGCGAACTGGTATCAACAAAGGCTGGCGATAATAGCAGACCAGACCTTTGCTGAACACCAATCACCTTCATAGCCCTGATACATTCCATTAATCGGCCTGACGACGCAGGAAAGCCGGGATGTCCAGGTAGTCCAGGTCATCTTGCGGATTCGGGCTGCGGGATGCAGCAGCACCGGCCTGAGCCTGGTTGCGCATCACGGTCGGACGATCCAGGTCACGATAGTTCACAGACGGCAGTTCCTGGCGCGAAGGCGCTGGAGCGGCAGCTTGCTGGCTGGCGTGGCTGGTATGGACGGTGTTGTCGATGACCTTTACAGGCTTCTCGATTTTCGCACCCAGGCCGGTCGCAACAACGGTCACGTGCAGTTCGTCGCGCATGTCCGGATCGATAACAGTACCGACCTTGACCATGGCGTGCTCGGAAGCGAAGGCTTCGATGATGCTACCCACGTCGGAGTACTCACCCAGGGACAGGTCAGGACCGGCGGTGATGTTCACCAGGATGCCGCGTGCGCCTTGCAGGTTCACGTCTTCCAGCAACGGGTTGCGGATGGCCGCTTCGGTAGCTTCACGTGCACGGTTCGGACCGCTGGCGCAGCCAGTGCCCATCATCGCCATGCCCATTTCGCTCATCACGGTACGTACGTCGGCAAAGTCGACGTTGATCATGCCCGGACGCTTGATGATGTCGGAGATACCGCGAACGGCACCGGCCAGTACATCGTCAGCCTTGGCAAACGCAGACAGCAGGCTTGCGTCCTTGCCGAGGATGGTCAGCAGCTTCTCGTTGGGAATGGTGATCAACGAGTCGACGCTTTCGGACAGCAGACGGATGCCTTCATCGGCGATCTGCATGCGCTTGCGACCTTCGAACGGGAATGGACGGGTCACGACGGCAACCGTCAGGATCCCCATTTCCTTGGCCACTTCGGCAATGATCGGCGCAGCACCGGTACCGGTACCACCGCCCATGCCCGTGGTGATGAACACCATGTTGGTGCCTTGCAGCACTTCAGCGATGCGCTCGCGGTCTTCCAGGGCGGCTTGACGGCCGACTTCCGGATTCGCGCCGGCACCCAGGCCCTTGGTCACGGCTGTGCCCAATTGCAGGATGGTGCGTGCACCGATGCTTTTGAGGGCCTGGGCGTCAGTGTTGGCGCAGATGAATTCAACGCCTTCAATGTTGCTCTTGACCATGTGGTTGACAGCGTTGCCGCCGCCACCGCCGACGCCGATCACTTTGATGACCGGGCTTGCGGGGATGTTGTCTACGAGTTCGAACATTTTCCCTCTCCTTTCATTTCTCTAGTTTTTTCGCCTACTACTTGAAACGGTGTTGCGGTAAATCTTTAGAAATTGCCTTTCACCCAAGCCTGCAACCGCTCGAACAACGGCGCTTTCGCTTCGTCGTCGCTTCTGTAGCTGTCGCGGTTGCTCGGGCCCGACAGGGAAATGCCGTCGGTCTGCTTTTGCAGCCCGTACAACAGCAAGCCCACACCGGTGGAATAAATCGGGTTGCGCACTACGTCGCCCAGGCCTTTCACGCCATGGGGCACGCCCAGGCGGACCGGCATGTGGAAGATTTCCTCGGCCAGTTCGACCGCGCCTTCCATCTTCGAGGTGCCACCGGTCAGCACGATGCCGGCCGGGATCAAATCTTCGTAGCCGCTGCGACGCAGTTCAGCCTGGATCAGGGTGAACAGTTCGTCGTAGCGCGGCTCGACCACTTCGGCCAATGCCTGGCGCGACAGTTCGCGCGGTGGACGGTCGCCCACGCTTGGCACCTTGATGGTTTCACCGGCACCGGCCAGCTTGGCCAGGGCGCAGGCGTAACGGATCTTGATTTCTTCGGCGTACTGGGTCGGTGTGCGCAACGCCATGGCGATGTCGTTGGTCACCTGGTCACCGGCAATCGGGATCACGGCGGTGTGACGAATCGCACCCTCGGTGAAGATCGCGATGTCCGTGGTGCCGCCGCCGATGTCCACCAGGCACACGCCCAGTTCTTTTTCGTCGTCGGTCAGTACCGAGTAAGCCGAAGCCAACTGCTCGAGAATGATGTCGTCGATTTCCAGGCCGCAGCGGCGCACGCATTTTTCAATGTTCTGTGCAGCGTTGACGGCGCAGGTCACTACGTGAACCTTGGCCTCCAGACGTACGCCCGACATGCCCAGGGGCTCGCGAACGCCTTCCTGGTTATCGATCACGTAGTCCTGCGGCAGGGTGTGCAGCACGCGCTGGTCAGCCGGGATCGCCACGGCTTGCGCTGCGTCGAGTACCCGCTCCAGGTCGGCCGAGCTGACTTCGCGGTCGCGAATCGCCACGATGCCGTGGGAATTCAGGCTGCGGATGTGGTTGCCGGCAACGCCGACAAATGCCGAGTGAATCCGGCAACCGGCCATCAGCTGCGCTTCTTCGATGGCGCGCTGGATCGATTGCACGGTGGATTCAATATTCACCACTACGCCCTTCTTCAGGCCCCGGGACGGATGCGTGCCGATTCCGACGATTTCCAGCGTGCCGTCGTCCGCGACCTCGCCTACCAGCGCCACCACCTTGGAGGTGCCGATATCCAGACCGACGATCATTTTGCCGCTTTGCACGTTTGCCATGGGTCCTGCCTCTTCTTAATTCTTCGCGACAGCAGGTTGCGCTGCCGTGGGCGCCGCAGGGGCCCGCCAGCCGACGGCAAGGCCGTTGGCGTAACGCAGGTCGATGCTCGCAATGTTCGTAATCTGTTCTTTCAAGGTCTTTTCATAGATGGCGATAAAACGGCGCATCTTTTCCACCAGGTTGCCGCGTCCCAGCAACAACTCGATGCCCGGGCCGGAACTGCCTGCACCCGTGGTCAAAAACCAGCTGCCCCGCTCGCGCAATTCCAGTCGCGCAATCGAGAAGCCCAACGGCCGCAGCATCTGGCTCAACGCCTGGTACTGCTGCATCACTTGCTGCTGCGCCCGCTGCGGCCCGAACAACTGCGGCAGGTGCTCGTAATTCGCCACTTCGCGAGGTGCAAACGCCTGGCCCTGGTTGTTCAACAGCGCACCATCACCCCAACGGGCCACGGGCAGTTGTTCTTCCAGGCGGATCGTCACTTGATCCGGCCACACGCGACGTACTTCGGCGTGGGCAATCCATGGCATCTGTTCCAGCTCGGAGCGCATGCCTGCCAGGTCGATGGTGAAGAAGCTCGACGCCACAAACGGGGCGATTCGCTGCTGCACGGCTTGCTGGCTGATGTAGCTCAAGTCACCCTGCACGCTGATCTTGGTGATCGGCCGGTCGGCATACGGCAGCAGGCGCTGGGCGCCTTCATACGTACCGAACCCCAGGGCCACCAGGATCACCGGCCAGAACAACGCCTTGAGAAAACCAAAGTTGGCTTTCGGCATGCGCGCCGACATCGGCTCTTTAGCCACCATTCGGCTGGCACCACGCGGCACCGGCTTGCGGCCGGGAGCGGGTTGCTGATGACGAAGCGATGCGCCGTTCATGGTCTTAGCCTCGTGGCTCTATGCTTGCTGCCAGGATCGCCAGCACCAACTGCTGGAAATCCAGGCCGGCGGCACGAGCGGCCATGGGTACCAGGCTGTGGTCGGTCATCCCGGGTGCAGTGTTGACTTCCAGGAACCAGAAGTTCCCCTGGTCATCCTGCATCACGTCTGCCCGCGCCCAACCGGCGATACCCAGCGCCTCACAGGCTTTCGCCGTGAGGTCCATCAATTCCTGTTCCTTGGCTGCGTCGAGGCCGCACGGGATCCGGTACTGGGTATCGGAGGCCACATACTTGGCGTCGTAGTCGTAAAAGGTGTGGGGCGTGCCCAATGCGATGGGCGGCAATACCTGGCCACGCAGAGTAGCGATGGTGAACTCGGGACCTTGAATCCACTGTTCCACCAACACTTGCGAATCGTAGGTACTGGCCGCTTTCCATGCGTCAATCAATTCGGCGGCTGAGTTCACTTTAGCCATGCCGATACTGGAGCCTTCATGGGCTGGTTTGACGATCAAAGGCAGGCCCAGTTCCTTGGCTGCAGAAATACAATCGTCTTCGCTGCACAGCACGCTGTGACGCGGGGTCGGAATACCCAGGCTGTGCCACACCTGCTTGGTCCGCAACTTGTCCATGGCCAGGGCCGAAGCGAGGATGCCGCTGCCGGTATACGGAATGCCCAGGCACTCCAGCAGGCCCTGCATGCTGCCGTCTTCACCGCCACGGCCGTGAAGAATGATGAAGGCGCGGTCGATCTTCTCGGCCTGCAGGCGCGACAGGAAGTCATCACCCACGTCGATGCCGAACGCATTCACACCGGCACTTTGCAGCGCTTCCAGCACGGCATTGCCGGACTTCAGCGACACTTCACGCTCAGCGCTCTTGCCACCGAACAGCACCGCAACCCGGCCGAAGTCGGCAGGTTGAATGGTCGAGAACAGGGAGCCGTAGTCAGTGGTCATTTCGACTTCCCCTGTGCGGCGGCAAACAGCGGGCTTGCCAGCAATTTAGGGGCGAGGCCACCGATGTCACCGGCACCCTGGCACAGCAGGATGTCGCCGGCACGCAGCAGCGGCTTGACGATCGGCGCCAGGTCCACACCACGCTCGATGTAGATCGGGTCCAACTGGCCGCGTTGACGGATGCTGTTGCACAGCTTGCGGCTGTCGGCACCCGGGATCGGCTCTTCACCGGCCGGGTAGACTTCCATCAGCAGCAACACGTTGGCATCCGCCAGTACATTGACGAAATCGTCGTACAGGTCGCGGGTACGGCTGTAGCGGTGCGGCTGGTACACCATCACCAGGCGGCGTTCCGGCCAACCACCGCGCACGGCCTTGATCACCGCTGCGACTTCGGTCGGGTGGTGACCGTAGTCGTCCACCAGCATCACGTTGCCGCCGTCCACCGGCAGTTCGCCGTAGACCTGGAAGCGACGACCCACACCGGCAAAACCCGACAGGCCTTCGACGATGGCTTCATCGCTGACGCCTTCGTCGGAGGCGATGCAGATGGTCGCCAGGGAGTTGAGTACGTTGTGGTTGCCCGGCATGTTCACCGAGACATCCAGCGGCTCGCGGTCAGGACGCAGCACGGTGAAGAAAGTCTGCATGCCTTGCTGGCGCACATTGATCGCGCGCACGTCGCAGTCTTCGCTGAAGCCGTAGGTCACGGTCGGACGCTTCACCAGCGGCAGGATTTCGCGCACCACCGGATCGTCCAGGCACACCACGGCCAGACCGTAGAACGGCAGGTTGTGCAGGAACTCGACGAAGGTTTTCTTCAGTTTGTTGAAGTCACCGTCGTAGGTCGCCATGTGGTCGGCGTCGATGTTGGTCACCACGGCCACCAGCGGTTGCAGGTGCAGGAAGCTGGCGTCGCTTTCATCGGCTTCGGCGATCAGGTAACGGCTGGTCCCCAGTTGTGCATTGGTGCCCGCTGCATTCAGGCGGCCACCGATGACGAACGTCGGGTCCAGGCCACCGGCGGCGAACACCGAGGCGATCAGGCTGGTGGTGGTGGTCTTGCCGTGGGTACCGGCGACGGCGATGCCGTGGCGGTAGCGCATCAGCTCAGCCAGCATTTCGGCACGCGGCACTACGGGAATGCGGCGTTCAAGGGCGGTGGCCACTTCCGGGTTGGAGGTGTTCACGGCACTGGAGACCACCAGCACATCGGCTTCGGCGGCGTTCTCTGCGCGGTGGCCGATAAAGATTTTTGCGCCAAACGATTCCAGGCGCTCGGTGACCGGCGACATTTTCAGGTCGGAGCCGGACACCTGATAACCCAGGTTCAGCAACACTTCGGCGATCCCGCACATGCCCACGCCGCCGATACCGACGAAGTGGATGCGACGGATGCGGCGCATTTCCGGTTGCGGCATGGCTTTCTGATTCTCAACCATGGGCCACCTCCAGGCAGATATCGACCACGGTGCGGGTTGCGTCAGGTTTGGCCAGGCGGCTTGCGGTGCTCGCCATGCTGTTCAGTCGTTCCGGTTGCATCAAAACCTCGGTCAGGCGTGCGGCCAAATCGGCGGCGCCAGTCGTTCTTTGCGGCAGCAGGAAGGCAGCGCCCTCCCCGGCCAAATATTCGGCGTTGCGGGTCTGGTGATCGTCGATCGCGTGGGGCAAAGGCACCAGCAAGGACGGCAGACCGGCGGCGGCCAGTTCACTGACGGTCAACGCACCTGCGCGACAGACCACCAGGTCGGCCCAGCCATAGGCTTGGGCCATGTCTTTGATGAAGGGCTGCACATTCGCCTCCACACCCGCATCGCGATAACGCGTGGCGGTCACTTCATCGTGGTTCTTGCCGGCCTGATGGAAGATCTCCGGGCGCAGCTCGACGGGGAGTTGCGACACCGCTTCAGGCAGCAATTTGTTCAACGGTTCGGCGCCCAGGCTTCCGCCCAGGATCAACAGGTGCGCCTTGCGACCGGCCAATGGCTGGCGGGCGATGTCCATGAACAGTTCGGTACGCACCGGGTTGCCGGTGGTACGCAGCTTGTCCGCGGCACCAAAGGTCTTCGGAAACGCCTCGCATACCCGAGCAGCCAAGGGCACCAGCAGGCGATTGGCAGTGCCGGCCACGGCATTCTGCTCGTGGACGATCACTGGCACGCCGGCGAGTCTTGCCGCAACACCGCCCGGGCCGGTCACGTAGCCACCAAAGCCCAGCACGCATACCGGCTTCACTTCGCGGATCACCTTGCGCGCCTGCCACACGGCCTTGAGCAACACGAACGGCGCCTTCAGCAGGGACAATTTGCCCTTGCCACGCAAGCCGGTGACGTTGATCAAATGCAGCGGCAAGCCGGCATTCGGTACCAGATCGTTTTCGATGCCGCGCGGTGTACCGAGCCAATGCACGCTGTAGCCACGGTTCTGGAACTCACGGGCACAGGCCAGCGCCGGGAACACGTGGCCACCGGTGCCGCCTGCCATGATCAGCACGTTAGCGCCCATGGTTCGGCTCCTCGGCGAAGTCGCTTTCGCTGAACTCCATCTCTTCGCTGCCCAGGTGGGTCCGACTCTCCCACTCGATACGCAGCAACAACCCGAGACAGGCGCAGCAAATCACCAACGAGCTGCCGCCGTAGCTGAGGAACGGCAAGGTCAGGCCCTTGGTCGGCAGCAGGCCGACGTTCACCCCGATGTTGATCAGGAACTGGCCGATCCACAGGAACGACAAGCCGTACGCCACGTAGGCGGCGAAATATTGCTTGGCCTTTTCGGCCCACAAGCCGATGTACATGCCGCGAACACACACGAACACGAACAGCGCGACGGTGCACAGCGAACCGACCACACCCAGCTCTTCGGCGAGTACCGAGAACACGAAGTCGGTGTGGGCTTCCGGCAGGTAGAACTGCTTCTGCACGCTATTGCCCAGGCCCACGCCCAGCCACTCGCCGCGACCAAAGGCGATCAACGCCTGGGTCAACTGGTAGCCGGAACCGAACTGATCGGACCACGGGTCGGTAAAGGTAATCAGACGGGCCATCCGGTAGGGTTGCGCCTGCACCAGAATGGTCACGGCGGCCACCGCCAGCACCACCATCAAGGTGAAGCGGAACAGGCCGACGCCGCCGAGGAACAGCATCGCCGCCGCCGCGCCCATCATTACAACGGTGGCACCGAAGTCCGGCTCCATCAGCAACAGGCCGGCCATGGGCAGCAGCACGATGAACGGCTTGAAGAAGCCCATCCAGCTTTCGCGTACTTCTTTCTGGCGCCGCACCAGGTAGCCGGCGAGGTAGATCACCACGAACACCTTGGCGATTTCCGAGGGCTGCACGTTGAACGCACCGAAGCCGATCCAGCGCATCGAACCGTTCACCTCACGCCCGATGCCGGGCAGGATCACCATCACCAACAGGCCGAAGGCGCCCACCAGCATCAGCCAACCCAGGCGCTGCCAGGTGGCGATCGGGATCATCATGGTGACGATGCATGCGCCAAGGCCAATCACCAGGTACACCAGGTGACGGATCATCATGTACAGGGTGTTGCCCGACTGCACGGCGGCCACTTCCGAGGACGCCGAGGTGATCATCACCAGACCCAGGCCCAGCAGCGCGAGGCAACCGGCAAGCATCGGGAAGTCCAGGTCGATACCGCGCCCGGTGATGATCGGCGACGGGTACGGCTTGATGATGTTGCGCAAATTGATACTCATGCCAAGGCCTCCACGGCGCGGGCGAACAGCTGGCCGCGCTCTTCGTAGTTCTTGAACATGTCGAAACTGGCGCAGGCAGGCGACAGCAGCACCACGTCGCCCGGCTGAGCCAAGGCTTTGGATTGGGCGATGGCATCGTCCAGGGACTGCGCACGCACCTGCGGTACGGCGTCGCCCAGGGCATCGGCGATCCGGCCGGAATCACGGCCCATCAGCACCACGGCGCGGCAGTTGGCGGCGACCGGGCCTTTAAGGTCCTTGAAGTCGGCACCCTTGCCGTCGCCACCGGCGATCAGCACGACCTTGCCCTGAATGTCGGCACCCAAACCTTCGATGGCAGCGAGTGCCGCACCGACGTTGGTGGCCTTGGAATCGTTGTAATAGCCAACGCCATCCAGCTCGCGAACCCACTGGCAGCGATGCTCAAGGCCGGCAAAGCTGCGCAGGGCCGAGAGCATGGCGTCGAACGGCAAGCCAACTGCGTGACCGAGCGCCAGCGCCGCCAGGGCGTTGGCCTGGTTGTGGGCACCACGGATTTTCAGTTCGCGCACCGGCATCAGGTTCTGGAATTCGAAGGCCAGGTATTTCTCGCCGTTCTCTTCCCGAAGGCCGAAGGCCTTGAAGTCAGGCTTGTTCAGGCCGAAGGTCCAGCACGGCAGACCTTCGCCGATCAGCGGACGGCTCAGGGCATCCTGACGGTTCACCACCACTTGCCGCGCGCCACGGAAGATCCGGTGCTTGGCCAGGTGATAGGCCGGCAGGCCGCTGTAGCGGTCCATGTGGTCTTCGCTGACGTTGAGCACGGTGGCCACTTCGGCGTTGAGCTGGTCAGTGGTTTCCAGCTGGAAGCTCGACAGCTCCATCACGTACAGCTCGACGTCGTCGTTGAGCAGGTCCAGCGCCGGCGTGCCGAGGTTGCCGCCCACGGCCACGCGCTTGCCGGCCGCAGCCGCCATCTCGCCCACCAGGGTGGTCACGGTGCTTTTGGCATTGGAACCGCTGATGGCCACGATCGGCGCCTTCGCGTTACGCGCGAACAGCTCGATATCGCCGGACAACTTCACGCCACGGGTCGCCGCCGCTTGCAGGGCCGGGGTCGCCAGGGCCAGGCCGGGGCTCACGTAGAGCTCATCGGCACGGCACAGAAACTCGACATCCAGCTCGCCACAACGCACTTCCACGTGCGGGTAGTCACGGCGCAGCGTGACCAGCTCCGGTGGATTTTCCCGCGTATCGGCCACGGCAAACGACGTGCCCCGGTTCGCCAGGAAGCGAACCAGGGACATGCCGCTCTTGCCGAGGCCGACAACGATGCGGAAGTGGTCTGAAGCGATCAGGGACACTCGTTTCTACCTCAGTTTCAGGGTGGCAAGGCCGAACAGAACCAGAATCACGGTGATAATCCAGAAACGGACAATCACCCGCGGCTCAGGCCAGCCCTTGAGTTCAAAGTGGTGGTGAATCGGCGCCATGCGGAATACGCGGCGCCCGGTCAATTTGAAGGAGGCAACCTGGATCACCACCGACAGGGTTTCCATCACGAACACACCACCCATGATGAACAGGACGATTTCCTGGCGGACGATCACCGCGATGGTGCCCAGGGCCGCGCCCAGCGCCAGTGCGCCGACGTCGCCCATGAAGACTTGTGCGGGGTAGGTGTTGAACCACAGGAAGCCCAGGCCCGCACCGATCAACGCACCGCAGAACACAATCAGTTCGCCCGCGCCCGGTACATAAGGGATCAGCAGGTATTCAGCGAATTTCACGTTACCCGACAGGTAGCAGAAGATGCCGAGGGCACCGCCCACCATCACCGTCGGCATGATCGCCAGGCCGTCGAGGCCGTCCGTCAGGTTGACCGCGTTGCTGGAGCCGACGATCACGAAGTAGGTCAGCACCACGAAGCCGACGCCCAGTGGAATGCTGGCGTCCTTGAGC
The DNA here is from genome assembly GCF_013385435.1 of Pseudomonas sp. F9001. Lineage (NCBI taxonomy): Bacteria > Pseudomonadati > Pseudomonadota > Gammaproteobacteria > Pseudomonadales > Pseudomonadaceae > Pseudomonas > Pseudomonas sp. F9001. The sequence goes on along the minus strand of NZ_JACAPX010000015.1, from coordinate 228,572 downwards.
ATCGGGATGATCAGGGTGGTTTCCACCGCGCTTGGCGCAGTCATGAACAGGAAGATCGCCGCGCCGAGGCCGAACACCGACTGCCAGAAATACTTCCAGCGGCTTGGCAGCCCCTTGGAATTCTTCTCGATCACCTTGCGGTAGTCATCTACCCAACCGATGGCGCCGAACAGCAGGGTCACCAGCAGCACGGTCCAGACATAACGGTTATGCAGGTCAGCCCACAGCAGCGTACTGATGCCGATGGACGACAGGATCAACGCACCGCCCATGGTCGGGGTGCCGGATTTGGACAGGTGCGACTGCGGGCCGTCGTTGCGTACCGACTGGCCAATCTGCAGGTTTTGCAGGGTACGGATCATCCATGGCCCGAGGAACAGCGACAACGACAGCGCGGTCAGCACACCCAGGATCCCGCGCAGGGTCAGGTACTGAAAGACCGCGAAGCCTTTGTGGAACTGTTGCAGATACTCAGCCAGCAGCAGCAGCATTAATGTTTCTCCGTACTTGAGCCACACAAGGCCGCGACGACGTTTTCCATCACCGCGCTGCGCGATCCCTTGATCAAAATAGTGGTGTGTTTGTCTTGTTCAGCCGCACTCAGTGCCTGGATCAGTTCGGCCTGGCTGGCGAAATGCCTGGCGCCCGGCCCGAAGGTGTCCACGGCGTGCAGCATGTTCGGCCCAACGGCGTACAGGGCATCGACCTTGCCGGCGGCGTACGCGCCGACTTCACGGTGAGACTGTTCGGCCCACTCGCCCAACTCGGCGATATCCCCCAGCACCAGCACCTTGCGACCGGCGAAACCGGTCAGCAGGTCGATGGCGGCACAGATCGAGGACTGGTTGGCGTTGTAGGTGTCATCAATCACGCGCATGCCGTTGCTGGCCAGTTGCGCGACGGTGCGGCCCTTGACCGGTTGCACGGCGCCAAGGCCGGTGGCGATGCCAAACAACGACACGCCCAGCACGTGGGCGGCGGCGGCGGCAGCCAGGGCATTGGCGACGTTGTGGTTGCCCAGCAGGTTCAGTTGTACGTGCTCGTCACCTTGCGGGGTATGCAGGGTGAAGGACGGGCAGCCACGAGCGTCGGCCTTGATATTCGAGGCATGGAAATCGGCAGCGGCGTTGTGCACCGCGAAGCTCAGGACCTTGCGACCGGCGGCACGTACACGCCAGGTTTCGAAGGCCTTGTCATCGAGGTTCAGCACGGCAGTGCCGGATGCGTCGAGGCCTTCGATGATTTCGCCCTTGGCTTCGACGATCTTTTCAGGGCCGCCAAACTCGCCGACGTGGGCAGTACCGGCGTTGCTGATCACCGCGACATGAGGCTTGGTCATGGCCACGGTGTAGGCGATTTCGCCGATGCGCGAAGCACCCAGCTCAATGACGGCCGCCGTGTGTTCCGGGGCCAGTTCGAGCAGGGTCAGCGGAGCGCCGAAGTCATTGTTCAGGTTGCCACGGGTCGCCAGGACCGGGCCGCGCGTGCGCAGGATGCCGGCCAGCAGCTCCTTGACCGTGGTCTTGCCGCTGGAACCGGTGATCGCCGCAACAGGCTTGGTGAAGGCGGCACGGTTCAGCGCCCCCAGTTGGCCGAGGGCCAGGCGGGTGTCGGCGACCAGCAATTGTGGCAGCGTCGAGTCAGCGACTTCGCGCTGCACCAGAGCGCCGACAGCGCCTTTGGCAGCGACGTCATTCAGGTAGTCATGGCCATCGAAACTCGGGCCGGCCAAGGCGACAAACAGTTGCCCGGGCTTGATCGTCCGGCTGTCGATGCTGACGCCATCAAAGCTGCAATCAGCCGACAGCACGCGGGCCGACAAGGCCTGGGTCAGTTCGCTGAATTTAAGCGGCTTAAGCATGGGCCACCTCCCACGCGGTCAGGGCGTGATCAGCCTCGGCCAGATCGGAGAAGGCGTGGCGTTCGCCGTTGATTTCCTGATAGTCCTCGTGACCTTTACCGGCCAGCACCACCACGTCGTCAGCACTTGCGCCGGCGATCAATTGGGCGATGGCTGCACCGCGACCGGCGACGAACGTCGCCTTGGACGCATCTTTAAAGCCGACACGAATGTCATCGAAAATCTGGCTTGGGTCTTCGCTGCGCGGGTTGTCGTCAGTGACGAGCACACCGTCGGCCAGGCGCTCGACGATTTCCGCCATCAGCGGGCGCTTGCCGCGATCGCGGTCACCGCCACAGCCGAACAGGCACAGCAATTTACCCTTGGCGTGGGGGCGCAGGGCCTGCAGGATTTTTTCCAGGGCGTCCGGCGTGTGGGCGTAATCGACCACCACCAGCGGCTGGGTGCCGCCGCCGAGGCGCTGCATGCGACCGGCCGGGCCTTCGAGCTTCGGCAACACCCGCAGGATTTCGTCGAGGGCGTAATCCAGGCCGAGCAAGGCACCCACAGCGGCCAATACGTTGCTCAGGTTGAAACGCCCGAGCAAGGTGCTGCGCAAATGGTGCTCGCCCTGCGGCGTAACCAGCGTGGCGCGCACGCCTTCGTCATCAAAGGTGGCTTCACGGCAATACAGGTAGGCGCTGGAGTCTTCCAGGCTGTAGCTGATCAGGCGGCCGTCGCCTTGGGCGGCGGCCAGTTGGCGACCGAATTCGTCGTCCAGGTTGACCACCCGGCACTTCAGGTCATTCCAGGCAAACAGCCGGGCCTTGGTGGCGGCGTAGGCCTCCATGGTCCCGTGGTAATCCAGGTGATCGCGGGACAGGTTGGTCATCACCGCCACGTCGAACGCCAGGGCAGTCACGCGCCCCTGGTCCAGACCGTGGGACGAGACTTCCATGGCAACCGCCTTGGCACCGGCCTTTTTCAGGTCGGCCAGGGTCGCTTGCACGGCAATCGGGTTAGGCGTGGTGTGCAGCCCGCTTTGCAGCGCGCCGTAGAAACCGGTGCCCAGGGTGCCCATGATGCCGCAATGCTGACCCAGCAGGTCAAGCGCCTGGGCGACCAGTTGGGTCACGCTGGTCTTGCCGTTGGTACCGGTCACGCCCACCAGGTTCAGGGTGCGGCTCGGGTCGCCATAAAAGCGCCCGGCGATGTCCGACAGTTGCGCAGCCAGGCCCTTGACCGGAATCAAAGGCACGTCGGTGATCGGCAGCACGGTGGCGCCTTCCACTTCATAGGCTACTGCCGCAGCGCCGCGTTGCAGCGCATCGGCGATATGGTCACGGCCGTCGAACTTGCCACCCGGCACTGCCAGGAACAGGTCGCCGGCACGCACATTACGGCTGTCCAGGGTCAACTCGCGAATCAGCAGATCGCGGCCGGCGTGGGCAAAAATCTTGTTCAGGCTCAGAGACATCAGCCGCGCCCTCCATTGGCTTTTACAGCAGCGGCCGGCGGGCCGGCGTTCGCTTGTTGGGTAGCCGGCAGGTTGTCCGGCGTGATGTTCATCAGGCGCAACGTCCCGGACATCACCTTGCTGAACACCGGCGCCGATACCAGGCCACCGAAGTAACCGGCTTTGCTCGGCTCATCGATCACCACGACGATGGCGTAGCGCGGATCGCTCATCGGGCCGAAGCCTGCGAACAGCGAGCGGTAGGAGTTTTCGGCGTAGCCCTTGGTGCCCACGGCGGTTTTACGCGCGGTACCGGACTTGCCTGCCACGTGATACGCCGGCACCTGGGCACGGAACACGCCACGCGGTGCTTCGATCACTTGTTGCAGCATGCCTTGCATGGTCTTCGCGACGTTTTCCGGGATCACCTGGGTCGCAGGCGGCGCCTCGTCCAGGTGGATCAGGCTCAGCGGCACCATGCGGCCGTTGTTGGCCAGCACCGAGAAGGCGTGGGCCAGTTGGATGGCTGTCACCGACAGGCCATAACCATAGGAAAGCGTGGCGGTTTCGGCCTTTTTCCAGTCACGGTAGTTCGGCAGGTTGCCCACACGTTCGCCCGGGAAGTCCAGGCCGGTGGGTTGCCCCAGGCCGACTTTCTGCGCGAGGTGGTAGATGGCTTCGCCGCCGATATCGAAGGCGACTTTACTCATGCCCACGTTACTGGAGTTGATCAGGATACCTGTCAAATCCAGCACCGGACCTTCGGTGCGCGACACGTCACGAATGGTGTATTTGCCCAGCTGCAATGTGCCCGGGTAAACCTCGACCTTGTCGGCCGGTTTCCAGCGCCCGGTTTCCAGGGCGGCACTCATGGAAATGGCTTTCATGGTCGAACCCGGCTCGAACACGTCGATCATGGCGCGGTTGCGCATCATCGCCGGTTGCAGGTTGCGACGGTTGTTGGGGTTGTAGGTCGGCTGGTTGACCATGGCGAGAATCTCGCCGGTCTTCACGTCCATGATCACCAGGCTGCCGGCTTTCGCACCGTTCTCGATGATCGCGTTACGCAGCTCACGGTTGGCCAGGTATTGCAGGCGCAGGTCAATCGACAACGCCAAGGGCTTACCGGCCTTGGCGTTTTTGGTGACCTGGACATCCTTGATCAGTCTGCCGCGCCGATCCTTGATGACCTGTCGTTTGCCGGGAACCCCGGCCAGCCATTCGTCGTAGGCGAGTTCCACGCCTTCGCGACCGTGATCATCAATGTCGGTGAAACCCACCATATGGGCGGTGGTTTCGCCGGCCGGGTAGAAACGCCGAAATTCCTCGATGCCATAGACACCGGGGACTTTAAGGTCGAGTACTTGCTGGCCTTGTTCGGGGGTGAGCCCGCGAACCAGGTAGATGAATTCTTTATTGGCCTGGGCTTCGAGGCGTTCGCTCAGGGCTTTCGGGTCCTGGCCCAGGGCGGCAGCCAGTTCCGGCCATTTGTCCTTGGCGGTCTGCATTTCCTTGGCATTGGCCCACAGGGTGGTCACCGGGGTACTGACGGCCAGGGGCTCGCCGTTACGGTCGGTGATCAGGCCGCGGTGTGCAGGAATCGGGATATGCCGCAGGCTACGGGCATCGCCCTGGCCGATCAGGAAGTCACGGTCCACCACTTGCAGGTCGATAATCCGCCAGGCAATCGCGCCCACCATCAGTGCCAGCAACCCCAGCACTACGCGGAAACGCCACGGGTAGAGTGCGCCCTCGAGTTTCATCATGGCGCCACCATGCGAACTTCTGCAGCGCCCGGGATGTGCATCTTCAGTTGTTCAGTGGCCAGCACTTCGATGCGGCTGTGGGCCGTCCAGGTACTTTGCTCGAGGATCAACCGGCCCCACTCCGCCTGCGCCTTGTCGCGCACGCTCAACTCCCCGTACAGGGTATTGAGCAGTTGGCGGTTGTAATGGGCGCTGTAGGACACCGCAATCGCGGACACCAGCACGCCAACAAATAGCAGCAACATAAAGAAGCTGCCGCCCGGGAGGGGCTTGGCGAAAAGCTTGCTCACCGCAACTTCTCCGCAACGCGCATGACAGCGCTACGGGCACGTGGGTTGGCCTTGAGTTCGGCTTCGGAAGCGAACTGCGCTTTGCCATGGATTTTGATTTTCGGCACAAAAGCTTCGTAACGCACCGGCAGGTTGCGCGGCAGGTTGTCGGACTCGCCCTTGACCAGGCGACGCATGAACAATTTGACGATGCGGTCTTCCAGGGAGTGGAAGCTGATCACCACCAGGCGACCGCCCACTTCCAGGGCTTCCAGGGCGGCTTCGAGGCCGGCTTCCAGGTCGCCCAATTCGTTGTTGACGTGAATACGCAGGCCCTGGAACGCACGGGTTGCCGGGTTCTTGCCCTTTTCCCATGCAGGGTTGGCGACTTTCAGCACTTCAGCCAGGTCGGCCGTGCGCTCGAACGGCTGGATTTCCCGGCGTTCGACCACGGCACGCGCCATGCGGCCAGCGAAGCGCTCCTCGCCGTATTCCTTGAACACACGGGTGATTTCTTCGTGGGGAGCGGTAGCGATGAACTGCGCGGCGCTGATGCCACGGCTTGGGTCCATGCGCATGTCCAGCGGGCCGTCGTTCATGAAACTGAAGCCGCGCTCAGGGTCGTCCAGCTGCGGGGAAGACACGCCCAGGTCCAGCAGAACCCCGGCCACCTTGCCCGCCATGCCACGTTCGGCGACTTCTGCACCGAGCTCGGCAAAGCTGCGCTGCACAACGACAAAGCGGCCGTCTTCGGCCGCTAGCGCTTGCCCGGTGGCAATCGCTTGAGGGTCTTTGTCGAACCCGAGGAGCTTACCGTCCGGACCCAGCTGGCTGAGGATCAGCCGACTGTGCCCGCCCCTGCCGAAGGTGCCATCCAAATAGCAGCCATCCGCGCGTACGGCGAGAGCCTCAACGGCTTCGTCAAGCAGTACGGTGATGTGGTTAAAGCCGCTATCAATAGTCACAGGATCAAATCACGCAGTTCATCAGGCATGGCGCCCGGTTGTTGAATAGCAGCCAGGTCAGCTGCAGAAACAGCATCCCAGGCATCTTCGTCCCACAATTGGAACTTGTTCAGTTGGCCTACCAGCATCGCGCGCTTGTCCAATTTGGCGTATTCGCGCAGACGCGGTGGAACCAGGAAACGACCACTGCCATCGAGTTCGAGGTCGACGGCATTACCAATCAGCAAGCGTTGCAGGCGGCGGTTCTCTTCACGCAGTGAAGGCAGTGCACGCAACTTGGTTTCAATCAGCTCCCACTCATCGAGCGGGTACACACATAAACAGGGATCAACGGCATCGATGGTGATGATTAATTGCCCGGAACTTCGCGAAATGAGCTCGTCACGATACCGGCTCGGCATGGCGAGACGGCCTTTTGCATCGAGACTGATAGCGTTAGCTCCGCGAAACACAGATGCGTTTCTCCAAATTTTAGCGTTTTACGTTCAAAAAACCCACTTTGTGCCACTTTCCGCCACTTGCGCACACTATAGGAATGCGCCCACCACACCGTCAAGGCGCGGATTCAAGGAAAAGCCTTACAGAACGGAGATTTAGGAAGGTAAAGGGAGGAGAAACGAGAGTTTGACGGCGATTTTGACTCAACAACACCAAATAGCTCAAAGAGCTAAGGCTTAAAGTTAAAGTAATTTATTAAGAGTAAGATTTTTTCGGTATTACGAAGACGCATCTGCTGACGATTCAGCAGGGAGGGATTCTCGCGTTACTACCAGGTTCCTGCCCGAGATTCGGACAGAAGGAAAAAAGGTGGAGAGTCGATCTGTAAGCCGGGTTCTGTCTTGAACAGTCATTCGTCTACGATGGCCATCACTGGACATCTTTAGCAACCTACCCGGTCCCAGCGCGGGCCACGCCTTGGGACCCTATTTGGTCTTGCTCCAAGTGGGGTTTACCTAGCCACGAACTGTTGCCAGTCGTGCGGTGCGCTCTTACCGCACCTTTTCACCCTTACCGGTACCGAAGTACTTAGGCGGTTATTTTCTGTGGCACTTTCCGTAGGCTCACGCCTCCCAGGCATTACCTGGCACTTCGCCCTATGGAGCCCGGACTTTCCTCCCCCCTCTAATTTTCATAGAAGGCAGCGACTGTCCAATCGACTCTCCGCCGCGCAGGTTAACGGCACGGCGGCGTTAGAACAAGTATTAAAAGACACTAATGCCATCATGTTCAGACGGAGTGCAGGCTGGAACCCGGAACTATTCGCCCTTTTGTTTATCCAGCGCCACTTGATACAGGACGTTCTTGCGTACGCCGGTTATTTCCGCGGCCAATGCAGCGGCGCGCTTCAATGGCATTTCCTTGAGCAGCAGGTCAAGAATGCGCATTGCCTCGCTGCCCACGGCATCTTCGCTTTCCGGCGCCGACCAGCCGGCTACCAGCACTACGCACTCTCCGCGCTGCTGATTGCTGTCGCCCTCGACAAATTCGCGCAGTTCCTGCAGCGGCAAGCCCTTGAGGGTTTCGAAGGTCTTGGTGATTTCCCGCGCCAGCAGTGCCAGGCGATCGCCGCCGAACACCAGCTCCATATCCTGCAGGCACTCAAGGATGCGGTGCGGGGCTTCGTAGAAGATCAGCGTGCGTGGCTCATCCTTTACCAGTTCCAGGCGCGCCCGGCGCCCGACGGCCTTGGCAGGCAGGAAGCCTTCGAAGATAAACCGGTCCGACGGCAAGCCGGCAGCAGACAATGCAGCAATCAGCGCGCACGCTCCCGGAACAGGCACTACATTGATACCAGCCGCCCGCGCCTGGCGAACCAGATGATAGCCAGGGTCGGAAATCAGCGGCGTACCCGCATCCGAGATCAACGCCACGTCATCACCCGCCAGCAAACGAGTGATAAAACGACTGCCTTCTTCACGTTCGTTGTGTTCGTGACAGGCGGCCAAGGGGGTCGGAATACCGAAATGCTGCATCAACCGCTGGGAGTGCCGAGTGTCTTCAGCCGCGATCAGTTTTACGTCGCGCAACACTTTCAGCGCACGGGCACTGATGTCGTCCAGGTTGCCAATGGGCGTCGCCACGACAAAAAGCGAGCCTGCAGTGGAATTCAAAGGACCTGGAGCAGTCAAAACGCACACCTCGATGGTTGGCAAAAGCCACATTGTAGCGCGTAGACGCCTTGAATATATGCCCTCGGGGCGGGTTCGATTTCAGCCGCCTATTGGGTCCTGCAACATTTACACGACCTAAATAGACGGTTTCACGCCAGTAACATCGCGCCCCGGCCAGTGCTTGGGTACAATTCCACGCTAATTTGATCGGTATCAGGAACACTTACATGATCGCTTGCCTGCGGCTGTTCTCTGCCCTCTGCCTCGCTGCCCTGTTGGCGGCTTGCGCCAGCTCGCCCTCGTCCAGCCTTGGCGACCTCCCCCGGACTCCGGATGCCAGCATCGAGCAACTGCTCGAACAGGCGACTTCGGCCAAGACTCCGGAAAAAGCCGCGCTGTTGCGCTTGAGTGCGGCTGACCTGGCGTTCCACCAAAACAATCCGGGACGCTCGGCGCAGATTCTTGCCCAGGTGCCACTGGACGTCCTGAAACCGGCGGCGCAGGTATTTGCCAGCACCCTGTCGGCGGAACTGGCGATGGCCCGCAACCAGCCCAAGGCAGCGTTGACGGCCTTGAATCACCCGAGCCTGCAAAGCCTCAAGGAACTGCCGCCTGAACAGCAGATCCGCACGGGCACCGTGCATGCCCGTGCCTATGAGGCCGACGGCCAGACCCTGGCCGCCGCCCGCGAGCGCGTTGCCATGGCCCCGCTGCTGACGGGCGATGCCTACAACAGCAACCACGAAGCCATCTGGGCACTGATTGCCGCCTTGCCTGCCGATCAACTGCAAGCCAGCGGCAACCCGACGCTGGACGGCTGGATCAGCCTGGCCCAGGCAGTCAAGGGCGCCGGCACTCTGGAGCAACAGCAGGCGGCCATCGACACCTGGCGCGCCCAGAACCCTGGCCACCCGGCAGCCTCGCAATTGCCGCAGCCGCTGACCAAGCTCAAGGAACTGGCCAGCCAGCCGCTGAACAAGATCGCCCTGCTGCTGCCGCAGGAAGGTCCGCTGGCCGGCGTTGCCAAGGCGCTGCGCGAAGGCTTCATGGCCGCGCACTACCAGGCTGAACAAGCCGGGCAGAAGCCGCCGGTGATCGAGTTCTACGACAGCTCGCGCCTGACCTCCATCGACGACTTCTACGCCAAGGCCCAGGCCGCCGGCGTGCAACTGGTGGTCGGCCCGTTGGAGAAACCGCTGGTCAAGCAACTCAGCGCACGCCCGCAATTGCCGATCACCACCCTGGCCCTGAACTACAGCGAAGCCGACCAGAACCCGGCGCAACTGTTCCAGTTTGGCCTGGCCGCTGAAGACGAAGCCCGTGAAGTGTCCCGTCGTGCTCGCGCCGATGGCCTGCACCGCGCCGCCGCCATGGTGCCGAAAGGCGAATGGGGCGAGCGCGTCTACAAGGCATTCCGTCAGGATTGGGAAGCCAATGGCGGCACCGTGGTGGGCGTCGAGTACGTTGACCAGCCGGTAGCCCTGGCCCAGCAGATTGCCGACCTGTTCCAGCTGCGCAAGAGCGAAGGCCGCGCCAAGAGCCTGCAAAGCACGGTAGGTTCGGATGTTTCCGCCCAGCCATCGCGCCGCCAGGACATCGAGTTCATCTTCCTGGCCGTGACTCCGCAACTGGCCCAGCAGATCAAGCCGACCCTGAACTTCCAATACGCTGGCGACGTGCCGGTGTATGCGACGTCCCACGTGTTCAGCGCCAGTGGCGACAAGAACCAGTACCTGGACATGACCAACGTGATGTTCTGCGAAACCCCTTGGCTGCTGAACACCACCGACCCGCTGCGCAACCAGGTCGCTGCCCAATGGCCACAAGCCAACGGCAGCCTTGGCCGCCTGTACGCGATGGGTGTGGATGCCTACCGCCTGGCGCCGCGCCTGGGGCAGCTCAAGGCGCTGCCGGACACTCGTGTCGACGGCCTGTCGGGCAACCTGGGCGTCAGCGCCAGCCAGCGTGTCGACCGCCAGATGCCATGGGCGAAGTTCGTCGGTGGCGAGATCCAGCGCCTGCCTGATACCCCGCGCTGATGCCCGAGCGGTCAAGCGCACAAAGCGGCAAGGACGCCGAACTTCAAGCTCTCGAGTACCTGCAACGACAAGGTCTGCGCCTCCTGGCGCAGAACTGGTTATGCAAACGCGGCGAGCTTGATCTGGTCATGCTTGACGGCGATACAGTAGTATTTGTCGAAGTCCGCTACAGAAAACACGCACAATGGGGTGGCGCGCTCGCCAGTATCGACGGGCGCAAGCGCCAGAAGTTGATACTCGCCGCGCAGTTTTTCCTGCTCAAGGAGCGTCGCTGGGCCGATCATCCCTGCCGTTTCGATGTGGTTGCCATAGAAAGCACTCCCCGGGGAACAGCCGATCTGAACTGGCTGCAAGATGCCTTTGACAGCTGATTCGCCGGACATCTACACCGCACACTTTTGCTCTTTGCTTTGCGGGCTGCACATTCCTGTGCCAAACAGCCGCGCTACTTAAGGTCACACAGATGGACATGCAATCCCGAATTCGCCAGCTTTTCCAGGCCAGTATCGATACCAAGCAACAGGCGATGGACGTACTTGCACCGCACATCGAGCAAGCCAGTCAGGTCATGGTCAACGCCTTGCTCAACGAAGGCAAAATGCTTTCGTGCGGCAACGGCGGTTCGGCCGGCGATGCCCAGCATTTCTCCTCCGAGCTGCTCAACCGCTTCGAGCGTGAGCGCCCGAGCCTGCCGGCCATCGCCCTGACCACCGACACCTCGACGATCACCTCGATCGCCAACGACTACAGCTACAACGAAATCTTCTCCAAACAGATCCGCGCCCTTGGCCAGCCGGGGGACGTACTGCTGGCGATCTCCACCAGCGGTAACTCGGCGAATATTATTCAAGCGATCCAGGCCGCACATGATCGTGAAATGATTGTCGTAGCATTGACCGGACGCGACGGCGGCGGCATGGCCTCGCTGCTGTTGCCCGAAGACGTGGAAATCCGCGTCCCGGCCAATGTCACCGCACGTATCCAGGAAGTCCACCTGCTGGCGATCCACTGCCTGTGCGATCTGATCGACAGCCAACTGTTCGGGAGTGAAGAATGACCGTTAAACGCCTTAGCCTATTGGCAATCACGCTGTGCCTAGGCATCAGCGGCTGCAGCTCGGTAATCGAAGCGAGCCGCGACACGCCCATCCAGGACGATAAAGGCACCCGCACTTTCGGCAGCAAAATCGATGACTCACTGATCGAGACCAAGGTTTCCGTCAACGTGTCCAAGGCCGCTCCAGACCTGGGCAACGGCGCGTCGCGCATCGTGGTCGTCAGCTTCAACGGCGTGGTGCTGCTCACCGGCCAAACCCCGCGCGCCGACTTGAAGGCCCAGGCTGAACAAGCTGCCGCCACTGTGCAGCGGGTCAAGAAGGTTCACAACGAACTGCAGGTGATGGAGCCGATCACCCTGCTGGCTATCAGCAACGACGCCCTGCTGACCACCAAGATCAAGACCCAGATGCTGACCGACAGCGCCATTCCCGGCTCTCGGATCAAGATCGTCACCGACAACGGCATCGTCTACATGATGGGCCTGCTGACCCAGGCAGAAGCCACCCGCGCCGCCAACCTGGTACAAAGTGTGTCCGGCGTACAGAAGATCGTGAAGCTGTTCGAATACATCGACTGATTTACCGTCAGCCACAAAAAAGGGCGCCGTGCATGGATTGCACGGCGCCCTTTTTATTGACTACAGGTTACTGGTACTGCTGGTACGGGTTGCCCTGGAACTGGTTGTTCTGCTGCGGCGCCTGTTGCTGCTGGGCGGCCGGCTGACCGTACTGCTGGCCAGGGATCGGGCCCAGGTTGACCTCCACACGACGGTTCTGGGCACGGCCATTGACATCGGCGTTGCTGGCGATCGGGTTATCCGGGCCGGCACCGCGGGCACTCAGGTTGGTCGGGCTGACACCTTGGGAGGTCAGGTAATTGGCCACGCTCTGCGCACGACGCTGGGACAGGTCCATGTTGAGCTGACGGCTGCCGGTGCTGTCGGTGTAGCCAACGATCTGGATGGTGTTCTGGTTGAACTGCTTCAGCGAGTTCGCCAGGTTGTTCAGCGGCGTGTAGAAGCTGCTGGAGATCGCATCCGAGTTGGTGGCGAAGGTGATGTTACCCGGCATGATCAGCTTGATCTGGTCGCCCTGGCGCTGCACTTCGACACCGGTGTTGGCCATGCTGGCGCGCAGTTTCTTTTCCTGCTGGTCGGCGTAGTAGCCGTAGCCCGCACCACCGATACCGGCGACGGCAGCGCCGATCAGCGCACCCTTGCCGCGGTTGTTGTGGTCGATGGCTGCACCCGCCAACGCACCGGCCAGGGCGCCCAGGCCACCATACTTGGCGGTGTTGCTCACTCCGGAAGAGCCACCACCCTGTGCCTGGCTGCCGTCATAAGGATTAGGTGAAGCGCAGCCCGACAACAGGGCTACGGCAGTAGCAACAACAAGCAGACGACGAGAAGTGAACATGAAGGAAGCTCCTACTTTTGCATTCGGTGATGCAGAGGACATTGGCATTGGACCTGTGCCGAGCTTGGAACACGACAAACGGTAAAAATTCCATCTCCACACAAGCCCGGCCACACTCAAACCCTAGCAGAGACTTCCTGAACGGTGATTGTCATTTTCTCTATATGTTTCGTCTGATAGTTGCCACTTGGTATCCGAAAAACTACCCACATTTTGCTTCACGCGCGGACAAACGGATTCTCACGCATTTCATCTCCCAGGCGCGTATCCGGACCGTGCCCTGTCACCACCACCGCCGCTTCATCCAGGGTGTAGAGCCGTTGCTTGATCGAGCGCACGATGGTCGCCTGGTCACCGCCCCACAAATCCGTACGGCCCACGCCGCGCCGAAACAGGGTGTCGCCGGCAATCAGCAACTTCGCATCGGCGAACCAGAAACTCATCGAGCCGGGTGTGTGTCCAGGTGTATGCAAGGCAACCCCGCAACCACAGGCCAGCTCTTCTTCATCCTCCAGCCAACGATCCGGCGACGGCACTGGCGTGTAAGGCACGCGGAACATCTGGCACTGCATTTCCAGGTTGTCCCACAGAAACTGGTCTTCCTTGTGCAAGTGCAGGGTAGCGCCGGTTTTTTCCTTCAACTGCCCGGAGGCCAGGAAGTGATCAAGATGGGCGTGGGTGTGAATAATGCTGACCACTTTCAGGCCCAGCGCATCGAGGCGCGCCAGGATCACCTCATGGTTGCCGCCCGGGTCGACGACGATGGCTTTTTTGGTGACGGGGTCGCCGATGATCGTGCAGTTGCACTGCAACGGGCCTACCGGGAACGTTTCGCGGATCAGCGCGGGAGACTGAATATTCATGGGTATTCCTGCAAATTCAAAGGCACACTCTTTTGTACTGCATTCCGGCGCACAGTATGTTCGACCCTGCACCCGATCCGAAAGCGCTCGCGAGCGCACGGCTGTCAAACCCGGCAACTGCTAAGCTACTCTGGCGCCAGTCATACAACGCGCAACGTATAGCGCATGGAGTGGGACTTATGGCGACCCTCAGCCCATTGATCATCTGCGAACACTGCGATTGCGTGTACGAAAAAGTCACGCTCGCCAAACATCAGAAGACCCTTTGCACCCGCTGCGCAGGCGTACTCCAGCGTTATAACGGGCTGTCGGTGGAACAACGCCTGGCCCTGACCCTGACCGCCACCGTGCTGTGGATTTTCGCCAACTTCTACCCGGTGATGAGCATCAGCCTGCAAGGCCTGAAAAGCAGCGCCACGTTATGGGATTCGGTGGTCGCACTGGCCCAGGGCCCGATCACCTTCATCGCGCTGGTGGCGGCGATTTCCATCATCATCGCGCCGGTGTTCCAGTTGCTGCTGTTGATCTGGGTGCTGGGCTTTGCGATGAAGGGCCAACGCTCGCCGGCGTTCAAGCTGTGCATGCGCTGGCTCGAAGCGCTTCGGCCCTGGAGCATGCTCGAAGTCTGCCTGCTGGGCGCCATGGTGGCGGTGTTCAAACTCGCCGGCATGCTGGATGTGTTGCCCGGCACCGGCCTGTTTGCCCTGGCCGCCCTCAGCCTGTTGCTGATCCGCATTGCCGGGCGTGATATTCGCGACCTGTGGGACATTTTATGAGCCGTCCACCGACCGCCAGCGAGCTGAACCTGTGCCTGTGCCACAGCTGCGGCCAGGCTTGCGACGTCAGCACCGCGCCCGACGAATGCGAGCGTTGCGGCGCGCCGCTGCACCGGCGCAAGGTCCATTCGCTGACCCGTACCTGGGCCTATATGCTGACGGCGCTGGCGTTTTACGTGCCCGCCAACTTACTGCCGGTGATGAACACCTCGATGCTCGGCTCGGGCGCCGACAGCACCATCATGAGCGGCGTGCTGGAGTTCTGGCAGCACGGCGCCTGGGACATCGCCCTGATCATTTTCATCGCCAGCATCGCGGTGCCGGGTATCAAGTTCGTCGCATTGACGTTGCTGCTGGTCACCGTGCAGCGCAATAACCAGTGGGCGCGCAAGGAGCGCTCGAAGCTGTTTCGCTTCGTCGAAGTGATTGGCTACTGGTCGATGCTGGATGTGATCGTGGTGGCCTTGGTGGCCGCCCTGGTGCGGTTCCAGGCCCTGGGCACCATCGAGCCACGCCTGGGCATTCTGTTCTTTGGCCTGGTGGTGGTTTTCACCATGCTCTCGGCAATGAGTTTCGACCCGCGCCTGATCTGGGAAAACCCACACAACGAGGAGATGCCGGATGGCGTCGCAAACCACTGACAAACCGCAGCCTGCGGGCTCGCCTGCGATCAAGACGCGGCGCTTCAGCGTCTCGCTGGTGTGGATCGTGCCGATTGTCGCGGTGCTGGTGGGCATTTCGCTGGTGGTGCACAGCATCCTTCAGCAGGGGCCGAGCATTACCATTACCTTCAAGACCGGCAGCGGCCTGACCGCCAACAAGACCGACGTGAAATACCGCAACGTGGTGATCGGCCAGGTGACTGACGTGGAGTTGAGCGACGATCAGAAAAGCGTCAACGCCACGATCAAACTGTCCAAACAGGCTGAAAGCTTCACCCGTGAAGACTCGCAGTTCTGGGTGGTGCGCCCACGTATCGGCGCCGGCGGCGTTTCCGGTATCGACACGCTGCTCTCCGGGGATTATATCGGCGCCGATATCGGCCAGTCCGATACCCGCGCCAACCGGTTCACCGGCCTGGAAAACCCGCCGCCCATTACCTATGGCGAACCGGGCAAGCGCTTCACGCTGCACACCCAGGATCTGGGTTCGCTGGATATCGGCTCCCCCGTGTACTACCGCAAGATTCCCGTTGGCCAGGTGGTGGCCTATGCCCTGGACGCTGACGGCAAGGGCGTGAACATCGACGTGTTCGTGCATGCACCCAATGACGCCTACGTCACCGAGAACACCCGGTTCTGGAACGCCAGCGGGATTGATGTGAGTGTCGGCGCCAACGGGTTTGCGCTGAAAACCGAATCCTTGTCGTCCATGCTGGTGGGCGGCATCGCCTTCCTCGCCCCGCCCTACAGCCCCAACGACAAGCCGGCCGACGAAGAACACTCCTACGAACTGTTCGCCGACCAGCAAACCGCGCTGGCCCCGCCCAATGGCAAGGCGCAATACCTGAACCTGCGGTTCGACCAGGCCTTGCGCGGGCTTACGGTGGGTGCGCCAGTGGAATTCCTGGGTATCGAATTCGGCAAAGTGGTGTCGATCAACCTGGATTTCGACGAGAAAAAACGCAGCTTCCCGGTCAACGTCGGCATCGTGATCTACCCGCAGCGCCTCGGCGAAGCCAACACCAAAATGCTCACGGTCTTGAAGCATGACCCCAACGACGAAGCCGGCGGTGTGCGCCTGATGGGCAGCTTCATCGAACACGGCCTGCGCGCCCAGGCCCGCAGCGGCAACCTGCTCACTGGCCAGCTGTATATCGCCCTGGACTTCTTCCCCAAGGCCGACAAAGTCGTGTTTGACCCGAACCTGCGCCCCGTCAGTATTCCGACCATCCCCGGCAACCTGGAACAACTGCAGGAAAAACTCGAAGGCATCGTCAACAAGATCAACCAGCTGCCGATCGAGCGAATTGCCGGCAACCTCGACGGCAGCCTGGTGGAACTGCGCAAGGGTCTCGGCCAGTTCAACGCCAAGACACTGCCGGGGGTGCAAAACACGCTGGCCGACGTGAGTAAAACCCTGCAATCCGCCAGTTCGACCCTGGCCGAGGATTCGCCGCAACGGGAACAGTTGACCCAGACCCTGGACGAACTGAGCCGCATGTCGCGCTCCCTGCGAGAGCTGTCGGACTACCTGGCACGCCATCCCGAATCGCTGATTCGCGGTCGCCCCGACAACGCCGCGCCCTCCGACCTGCAAGGGCCACCGCGCAAATGACCACAGGAGCAACCACCATGGCTTTGCCGCTGAAGATCACGCTGCTCACCGGGTTGCTGCTGCTGACGGCGTGCCGCAGTGAGCCCATTCAATTTCATACCCTGACGCCGGTGCAGCGCAGCAATGCGTCATTGGCCGCGGGGGGCGAGATCCGGATTGAAAGCATCACGGTCCCGCCACAGGTCGACCGGCCACAGATTGTCATCCGCCAGGGTGACAGCGGCGTGGCCATTCTCGAGACGCAATGGTGGGCTGCCAGCCTGGTGGATGAGTTGCGCAGCGCGCTGGTGGATCAACTCGCCAGCAGCCGGAAAAACCTGGCGGTGCGCATTGAGGTCCAGCGCTTTGACTCGATCCCCGGGCAGTACGCCCTGCTCGACGTCAAATGGCGGCTTCGCCAGACGGGCACGGACGAACGCACGCCGCTGACGTGTCGCACGGTGGTGCAGTCGCCATCCGGCCCGACCATTGACGACCTGGTGATCGCGCAGCAGAACAACGTCAAGCGGTTTGCCGCGCTGCTCAGCCAGGCCGCCGACAAGTCATCGAGTGAGTGCCCCGCCGTGCGGTAAACATTGATCCAGGGGATCGAGCCATGCGCACATTCTGGAAGTGGTATCAGCAACTGCTGGAGAATGACTTCAGCACCCAGGTCTTCGACAATGTGAAGAACCTGCTGGTATGCGCGCTGTTGTTTGCTGCGGGCACCAACGCACTGGCCGGGAAACATGAGCTGTTCCTCGGCATCCTGGCGTCAAGCGTGGCCGGGTGGGGCTTGATCGTGGTCTCAAGCTTGCTGATGGTGCTGAATGTGAGCGATGGCATCCGCCGGCTCGCCAAACTGCGTTATCACCTGGTCCTTCAGCTGCTGCTTATCCTGATCTATGTGCTGGTGGCAGCCCGCGTGGTGGAAATCGTCTGGGGCTTTCGATCCCATTGATCCAGGTTTCTACCCCAGCAATCCCATCTCCTGCGCCCGCGCCACCGCCTGTGTGCGCCGCTCCACCCCGAGCTTGCTGTTGATATGGCTGGCGTGGGTTTTCACGGTGTGCAGGGAGATAAACAGCTGATTGCTGATCTCCTGGTTTGAACAACCCTGTGCGATCAGGTGCAGCACCGCCAGTTCACGGGTGCTCAGGGTCTCCAGTGTGTGTGGGGTTTCAACTACTGCAACATCCGGCAAGAGTGCCAGCAGGCCCTGGTTCATCAGTCCATGGGGATCCCGAGACAGCTGCTCCCGCGTCCACTCGGGATAGCGTTCCAACAGGCGCTGGAAAGGTTGCATCGCGCCACCGGCAGCCGCTTCAAGCGCGCGGGCAAACACCGGGCGGGCCTGGGCTTCCTGGCCACCGTCCAGCAGTAACAGTGCCTGCTGGGTCAGCGCCATCAGGCTGATCATCTGCCGGCCGCTGTTATGGGCCTGGCGTGCCAGTTCGTCGAGCCGTTGCAGTGAAGCCGCCGGCTGATGACGGATGGCGTCGAGTGCCGCCTGTTGCAACTCGATATGTTGCGGCAGGTGCGGGTGGAACTCCGGTGCGGCAGCGGCCTGTTCACCGTTGTAGGTTTGCCCCAGCCGCGTCAGCCAGGCATCGGCCAGGTCGGTGCGCCCCTGAGCCAGCCATAGCTCGCATTTGACCAGGGTGATCATCGCCAGATAGAAAATCGGCGGCACGTCCCAGATATGCATCAAGCGCTCGGCCTCGGCCAATTCGGCAAAGGCCACGGAGAAGTCGCCACGGCGACCTTCGAAGCTGGCGATCACACAGTGGCCGATCAACACGCTGATATCCCGACAGGCTCGCGCCTCCGTCAATCCGGCACGCAGCCGAGCGAGCCCGGCTTCAGGCTGGCAGCGCATCAGCAGCAAATAGCCTTCGTACAACGCCAGGCGCGCGCGCACTGCGTACAGCCGTTGCGGCGCCAGGCCTTGCAAACGTTGCAGGCCCTGGCGCACTTCATCCAGCGACCGCAGGATCTCGCCACGGGCCTGCAGTACGCGCGCTCGGTCGTAATGGGCCAGCGCTTCAAACAATGGATTGCCGACCCGCTGCGCCAACTCCAGGGATTCGCGGTTCAGGCCGCGGGCGCGCCACAGGTCGGCGTCGACAATGGCCAGGTTGGACAGGGTCGACAGGCACATCAACCGCTGGCCATAGCGTTTGTGCGGCAGGCTTTCCAGGGCCTCGCTGCAATACGACTGGGTCAGCTCACGATCACCACGGCCCCGGGCAATAATCCCGCTGAGGGCCAGCCATTGCGCCAGCATCGACTTTTGCGCGGTGGCCGACGGGGCCGGTAAAAAACGGCTGAGGTGGCTGGCCAGTTCCTGCGCCGCATCCAGCTGGCAGGCCAGGCCCAACGCCCAGCTGTAGAGCACGATCAGGCGTGGCGTACTCATCAGCAAACTGTCGGGCAAGTCCATTTTCCAGCGCAGCAGCATGCCGACATTCTGCTCCGCCAGCAGTTGCTCTTCGGACAGGTTCTGCACCAGGTTTGCCGCCACATCCAGGTGGCCCGCACGCAGCGCCTGCTCCACTGCCTCGTCGATCAAGCCCTGGGCATTGAACCAGCGGCAGGCCCGCAGGTGCAGACTGGCTGCCGGCAACACGGCATTGCTCGCGCGCCGGGTGCGCAGCAGGTCGGAAAACAGATGGTGATAACGGTACCAATGGCCCTGCTCGTCCAGCGGCACCAGGAATACCTGGTGGGCTTGCAGGTAGCGCAGGATTTCCGTGCTGTCGTGGGCCTCGCGCACGGCGTCGCACAGCTCGCTGCAAAAGCGCTCCTGGGACGCGGTGTCGTAGAGGAACGCCTGGACTTCCGAGGGCAGGCAGTCGATGACCTCTTCGAGCAGGTAATCGCGGATCAGCCCTTCCCCGCCGTGCAAACCCTGGGGCAGCGTACCTTCGCTGCCGGCCTCGGAAGCCGCCAGCAGCCAGAAACGCAGGCCGGCCACCCAGCCTTCGCTGCGCCGGATCAGGTTATCCAGGGCTTCACCACGCAATGAACTGCTGTGGCGATCCAGCAGCGCCAGGGATTCGCCGTGAGTCAGGCGCAGGTCCTGCTCGTGCAGTTCCAGCAAATGCCGGGACAGGCGCAGTCGGGCCAGGTGCCAGTCGGGACGCTGGCGGCTGGTGACCAGCACCAGCAGGCCGTCGGGCAGGTGATTGAGGAAAAATTGCAGGCAGCGGTCGAGTACCGGGCCCTGGGCCAGATGGTAGTCATCCAGCACCAGCAACAGCGGCGCCTGGGTCGACAGGTGCACCGTCAGTTCATCCAGCAGGCCGTCGAGCCATTCTTCAAAGGCGAAGGGTTGGTGACGCTGGCGCATTTTCAGCAGGCCCAGGGATTGGGCGCCCAACTGCGGGAAGTATTGCTGCAAGCCGTCGAGCAGGCGTTCAAGAAAACGTCCCGGGTCGTTGTCCCGGGGACTTAGCCCCAACCACAGGCTTTGCCAGTGGGCCGGCAGGCTCTGGCAGAACTCCACCGCCAGCGAACTCTTGCCGAACCCGGCCGGAGCGCTGACCAGCAACAGACGCCCGGCCAGCCCTTCGCTCAGCCGTTCGCACAGGCGCGGTCGCAACACATAGCCGTCAGGCAGTGGGGGTCGATAGAAGCGCCCTTCCAGGGTCGGAATCACCGCGCTGGCAGGCCCTTGAATTCGGGACAGATCAGTCATCGCCGGGCTCTTGTAGAAGGCTGTTGTCGGCATTGCAGATGTCCGCAGACTAGCGGTAAAAGCGGCAGCTTTGTAGATCTTTGCAACATTTGTCTGAAAAAGACTACAACAAAAAATATCCGGACTTCTTCTGTAACGACCGACACTCTGTGGCGAGGGAGCTTGCTCACGCTGGAGTGCGCAGCGCTCCCGTTTTTGGGGCTGCTACGCATCCCTGCGGGAGCAAGCTCCCTCGCCAAAGTGGTCCGGCAAAAAAAAGCCCCGAACCAGTCGGGGCTTCTTCGAGGATGCGGCCTCGTTTACAGCAAGTTAGCGAACACCATCCTGGCGCAGGGCCGCCGGGGTGAAGTCGCTGGTGGTGGCGGTGAAGCCGAAGTCATAGGCCTGTTTCTCTTCGTTCTTCATGCCCAGGGCCAGGTAGCGGCCGGACTGCAGGTCGTAGAGGGTTTCGAGGGCGTACCACGGCACTTGCTTGTCGTAGTAGTTCTCGGCATGGGCTTCAGCCACGCGCCACAGCTGGCCACGACCGTCGTAGTGGTCGATGACCGCGGCTTGCCAGGTGTCTTCGTCAATGAAGAAGTCACGCTTGGCGTAGATATGGCGCTGGCCTTCCTTCAGGGTTGCAACCACATGCCACACACGGCGCAGCTCGTAGCGCGCCAGGTCCTGGTTGATGTGGCCGGCCTTGATGATGTCGACATACTTGAGCTTCGGATCGTCGAGTTTGTAGCTGTTTTCGGCGATGTACAGTTCCTTCTTGCCTTCCAGTTTCCAGTCGTAGCGGTCCGGTGCACCGTTGAACATGTCGAGGTTGTCGGAAGTCCGCAGGCCGTCGGCGGCGGTACCCGGGCCGTCATACGATACTTGCGGCGCCCGGCGCACACGACGCTGGCCGGCGTTGTAGACCCACGCCGAACGGGGTTCTTTCACCTGGTCGAGGGTTTCGTGCACCAGCAGCACACCACCGGCCAGACGTGCCGGCGCAGTCACTTGCTGCTTGAAGTAGAACAGGATGTTGCCCGGGTTTTTCGGGTCGTAGTCCTTCATCTTGTCGCGGAACACGAACTGATCACGGAAATACACTAGGCTGAAGGAGCCGTTGGTTTGCGGCGTGGCCTGGGTCACCAGGCGGGTCACGCTGCCGCCGCGATAGCGGGTGATGTGGTTCCAGATCACTTCAACGCCGCTTTTCGGAATCGGGAACGGTACGGCGGTTTCAAAGTTTTCCAGGCCGTTGCCGCCGGACACCAGGTTGGTGCTGGTGGCGTTTTTCTTGATGGCGGCGAACACATCAGCCGGCACCGTGGCGCCGCGATGGGTCGGGTAGACCGGCATCTTGAAGGTGTCGGGGTAGCGCTTGAACATCGCGTACTGCCCGGGCGCCAGCTTGTCCTTGTACTGCTCGACGTTCTGCGCGGTGATGGTGAATTGCGGTTGTTCGCTGGCGTACGGGTTGGCCAGGAAGCCACGGGCATCCACGGCACCGGCGTTGGTGGGCAGCGGCGACCATTTAGGGATGGTGCCGGCCGCGTTACCGGCCATTTCGGCGCCCATCGGGGTCAGGGTCGTGCCGAGCTTGGCGGCTTCATCCGCCGAGACCGCCGCCATGACGCTACCCGCCATGATCGACAGCCCCAGCACACCCACCTGCAACAGATTTTTAGTTATTTTCATGTTCTGGTTCTTCCTTAAAACATACTGCTTAAAGAGAGTGTGCTTAGAAGTTCACGCCGACGCTCAAGGCGACAAAGTCGCGGTCGTCCACGGTGCTGTAGTCGCCACCAAAGAAGTTGGTGTAGGCCAGGCTCGCGGTGTAAGTGTTCTGGTACTCGGCGTCCAGCCCGAGGCTGATCGCCTTGCGGCCTTCCTCGAAGTTACCGCCAGGGCCAGGCGAGTAACCCTTAACGTCATGGGACCAGGCCACGTTGGGTTTGAGGTTGACGCCGGCAAACACATCCGGGTATTCCCAGATCGCACGGCCACGGTAGCCCCACGAAGTTGCAGTAGTGAAGCCGTCGTTGTTGCAACTGGTGTTCAGGCCGTTGGCATTGGGAAGGCCAGCACCTTGGGCGGTAGAGTTGTTCAATGCCGCACACGCGCCGTTAGGCAGGGTACCCGGGCCAAACACCGGATCACGGCCATAGCGAACCTTGGACTTGCTCTCCAACCCGCCGACATAGGTCATACCGACTTCGCCCACCAGCGTCAGGCGGCTGGCGCCCATGACCTGGTCAAAGAAGTGGGTGAACGTGGTTTGGAGTTGAGTGATTTCCTTACGGCGATAACCATGCAAATCCTGGCCTGGTACACCGCTTAACAACGAAGCATCCTTGAGCACCGGGAAGCCCAGAGGGCGAACGCCGGCAAACAGGATGTCGGTGGAGTTCAACTGCACAGGCGCGTTGGGCCGGTAGCTCAACTCGCCGCTCCATGCCGTGCCGGTAGGCAACGTGGTGGAGAAACTCAAGCCAAAGAGGTGGATGTCTTCCGGATACTCAACGAAGTATTGCGAGTTTCCCGCCACCACCAGTGCAGCTGCCTGACCCAAAGGCCTGGCTCTGTCGTAGACCGACTGAGGCGCGCCAGTTGCACTGAAAATCGGCGCACGGCTGTGGTAGTTCATGTAGTAGGCGCCGAACTCGGTGTCCAGCGGCTCAAAGTTGTAGTGCATTGCGACGCCGTATTGGCCGCCGTCACGTGCGTTACGGTTCGGACCGCGGCGCACCAGGACGCCCTCGTCATTAACGTCGACGCCCAAGGCGGCCAAGCTCGGCAAAGCGGCCGGGTTGATCGTGGAACGCTTGTTCAACACCCGCAAATTATCGTTGCAGCCGGTGGTAATGATGTCGGGCTGCGAGAAAAACGTGCCGCAGTTATCGGTCACGGTCTTGTCCCAACCGATCTGATAGAAGCCTTCAGCCGACAGGTTGTCGGTCAGCGTTTGCGACACGTAGAACATGTTGACCGGAATCAGGCCCTCCTTGATCTCGGCCCCCGGACGACGGAATGCAGCCACGTCGATCGGGTTGATGGCGTTGATACCGCCACCAATGAACGTGCTCTCACCCCAGCTCACTACCTGCTTGCCCAACCGTACGGAACCCGGTTCATCACCAATCGAGTAGTTGTGGTAGACGAAGGCGTCGAGAATCTGCCCGCCGGAAGATCGGGCGCCTGTTGGGCGGTTGTTGTCGCTGATGTTCTTGAAATCGAGGTCGTCGTCTTTAAGCTTGAAGTCATACCAGTACTTGCCCCGGACAAACACGCCGGTGTCGCCGTATTTCAACTCAAGGTCATGAATGCCTTTGAAGATCTTCGAGAAGGAATCACCTTTGTCGAAGTTCAGGTGACCGTCATCCGAGGTTTGCGACAACCCCCTGCCACCGTTGTTGGCACCGATCAGGTCTTTATTGCGACCCGCCGTCGACCAACTGGCCCCGACCGACAGGGACGAGTCAAAGCTGCCTTCGATTTCACCGATGTTGAAACTGACGCCGAATGCAGGCCCGGCGAGCGTAGAGGCGAGGCTGACGGCCAAGGGCAGTTTTGCCCGGCGCCAGAACTGGTGTGCTGAGATCATCGACGCTACTCCATGTGCATTATTGTTATGGCAGTGAGTCGTTTCCAAGGGCTTGTAACGGCCGGAATACAACGATTCCAATGCCGGGCGAACACATGAACCCGCCGGGCTCACAGCACCGCACCTTGAAAAACTCTGGGATGAACTATAGCCAGCAGGGGGTACCGCTTGATCCCTCTAAAGTGTGATTTGCATCACCAACCCGTCTGCCACAGTCCTTTTCGCCATGCTGACGAAGGTCAGCGACGGAAGGATGGCTGAAAATTGGCAAATCACAAGTGAAGGCTTGGACTAGAGCGCTGCCGTGCCCGCGAGGGCACGGCAAGCAGCGTCAGAGGGTAGAGAGGAAGGTGCTGTTGTTGGCCTGCCATTCGATGATGTCGACACGGATACGTTTTTTGTCGAGCTTGCCGACACTGGTCTTGGGAATTTCCGTAACAACAGCGATCTGGCTTGGAATCGCCCACTTGCTCAGGTGGCCCAATTCCACGAATGGCTTGAGATGTTCCTTGAGCTCCTTGGCCCCTATCACATGGCCATCACGCACCACCAGCAACGCAAACGGGCGCTCACCCCACTGCGGGTCGGCAATCCCCACCACCGCTACTTCGCGTACCGCCGGGTGGCGGCTGACCAGGTCCTCAAGGGCCAGCGAGGAGATCCACTCGCCGCCGGTCTTGATCACGTCCTTGATGCGGTCGCGAATATCGATCACGCCGAAGGCATCGAGGGTGGCCACATCGCCGGTGTGCATCCAGCCGCCGGCCCACAACTC
Organism: Pseudomonas sp. F9001; assembly: GCF_013385435.1. Taxonomy (NCBI): domain Bacteria; kingdom Pseudomonadati; phylum Pseudomonadota; class Gammaproteobacteria; order Pseudomonadales; family Pseudomonadaceae; genus Pseudomonas; species Pseudomonas sp. F9001. Next base: position 203,703 of record NZ_JACAPX010000015.1, on the reverse strand, counting down.
AGCGCCCTTCTGCGGCTCGTTGAAATAGCCTTCGCTGAGCCATGGCGCGCGCAGCACCAGCTCGCCCTGGGATTCACCGTCGGCGGGCAGGAAGTTGCCCTCGCCGTCGATGATCGCCGCTTCCACCAATGGCCCGGGCACGCCAGCCTTGATGCGGTAGGTGGTGCGTTCGTCTTCGGTGCCGGCCATCAGTTCTTCATTGAGGTGGGCACAAGACACCAGCGGCCCGGTCTCGGACATGCCGTACGCCGCCGTCAGCTGAATACCGCGGGCCTTGGAGGCTTCATACAGCGAACGATTGAGGGCGCTGCCACCGATGACGATTTTCCAGCCGCCGAAATCCACGCCCTGCCCGGCCTTGGCGTTGAGCACCATTTGCAGGATGGTCGGCACACAATGGGAGAAGGTGACCTTCTCCTTGCGCCACAGCTCCACCAGGTATTCGGGGTCGTAGCGGCCTGGATAAACCTGCTTCAGGCCGAGCATGGTCGCCACATACGGCAGGCCCCAGGCGTGGACGTGGAACATCGGAGTGATCGGCATGTAGACGTCGTTGGTGCCCAACAGACGCACGCTGTCGACGCTGCCCATGATGGTCGCCACGCCCATGGTGTGCAGCACCAGTTGGCGGTGGGTGAAGTACACGCCCTTGGGATTGCCCGTGGTGCCGGTGGTGTAGAAGGTGGTGGCGACGGAGTTTTCGTCGAAATCCTCGAAGTCATAGCGGGGGCTCGCCGCCGCCAGCAACGTTTCGTACTCACCCACGAGGTTGGGCAGCTCGGCGGTTTTGTCCGCGCCGTCGGTGAGCAGCAGGGTTTTGTCGACGGTGGTGAGGTGGCCGGCGATGGCCTGGTAGAGCCCCACGAACTCGCTGTTGACCAGCACAAAGCGGTCCTCGGCGTGGTTCATGGTGTACAGAATCTGTTCCGGGGACAGGCGCACGTTGATGGTGTGGATTACCGCACCAATCATCGGAATGGCAAACATGCATTCCAGGTAGCGATGGCTGTCCCAGTCCATCACGGCCACGGTATCACCGGCCTTGACCCCGGCCTCGGTCAGCACATTGGCCAGGCGGGCGACGCGCTCGATCAGGGTCGGATAGGTGTAGCGCAACTGGTCGCGGTAGACGATTTCCCGGGTCTTCTCGTAGCGTGTCCCGGACATCAACAGGCGTTTGATCAACAGCGGGTATTGGTAGGCGCCTTCGGCGGGCGGGATAACACGAGTCTGCAACATACGAATCCCTTATCTGACTGCACGGTCTTGGCTGAAACATCTGCACTGTAGAGCGCTTATGTTTCAGCCAAATCACCCAAAGGAATGATTTGCAGAACCCAATGAATGCTAGCTTTGCGCCAGCATCCGGCTTATTTCATGCTGGTAAACGCCAGCTTCACGCCGATGGCAATCAGCACCGCGCCCATGGTGCGGTCGAACCAGTGGCCCATGCGTGCAAAACCGGCGCGTACGCGTTGCTGGCTGAACAGCATGGCCACCAGGCAAAACCAGATCGCGGTCGCCACGGCCAGGTACACGCCATAACCGGCCTGGACCGCCAACGGCGTGTGGGGATTGATCACCACGGTGAACAGCGACAGGAAGAACAGCGTGGCCTTGGGGTTCAAGCCGTTGGTGACAAACCCTGAGGTAAACGCACCACGGGCAGTGCGCTCGCCCGCTTCCAGGTGCAGGTCTTCTTCACTGGCAGGCTTGGCCGGCTGGGCGCGCAGGGCCTTGAAGCCGATGTACAGCAGGTAGGCCGCCGCCGCCCATTTCAGCGCATTGAACAGCACGATGGACTGGGACACGATCAAGCCGATGCCCAGCAGCGAATACCCCACGTGCAGGAAAATCGCCGAACCGACGCCCAACGCCGTCCAGGTGCCGGCCCGTCGGCCATGGGTCACGCTTTCACGTACCACCACGGCGAAATCCGGGCCAGGGCTGGCCACCGCCAACAGGTGAATCAGTGCCACGGTCAAGAACTCGGTGAGGTACATGCACACTCCAGGAAGTAACTGATTATTTCATCTGATAGGCTCGGCAGATTACGCCTTCGAATCCCGCCGCAAAAGGTACAGTTGATGACGAACAATCGCCGCGCCGTCTTCCTTGATCACCCTTCCCTGGACCTCGGGGACCTGGACCTCAGCGGGTTGCAGGCACTCTTCAGCGAACTGAGCCTGCACCAGCAGACCACACCCGAAAACATTATCCAACGCCTGCAAGGCGCGCAGGTGGCCATCAGCAACAAGATCGCGCTGAATGCCGAGACCCTGGCGGCCTGCCCCGAGCTGAAGCTGATCCTGGTGACCGCCACCGGCACCAACAACGTCGACCTCGCCGCCGCCCGCGCCCACGGCGTTACCGTGAGCAATTGCCAGGGTTACGGCACGCCATCGGTGGCGCAGCATACGATCATGCTGCTGCTGAACCTGGCGACGCGCCTGAACGACTATCAACGGGATGTGCAGGCGGGGCACTGGCAACAAGCCAAGCAGTTCTGCCTGCTGGACTACCCGATCGTCGAACTGGAAGGCAAAACCCTCGGGCTGCTGGGCCATGGTGAATTGGGCGGTGCCGTTGCGCGCCTGGCTGAAGCCTTTGGCATGCGCGTGATCCTGGGTGCGATTCCAGGCCGCCCGGCCCGCGCCGATCGCGTGCCGCTGGACGAGTTGCTGGCGCAGGTCGACGCGCTGACCCTGCACTGCCCGCTCAACGAACACACCCGCGACTTTATCGGTGCCCGTGAACTCGCCTTGCTCAAGCCCGGCGCGTTTATCGTCAACACCGCCCGTGGTGGCTTGATCAACGAACAGGCCCTGGCCGATGCCTTGCGCAGTGGGCACCTGGGCGGCGCGGCGACCGATGTATTGAGCGTGGAACCGCCGGTGAACGGCAACCCGTTGCTGGCCGGCGACATCCCGCGCTTGATCGTCACCCCGCACAACGCCTGGGGCAGCCGCGAAGCCCGGCAGCGGATCGTCGGCCAATTGATCGAAAACGCCGAGGGCTTTTTCTGCGGCGCCCCGCTGCGCGTCGTCAGTTGATAAACTGCGCCCCTTTTCAAGGAGCAGACCATGGATCCGCGCAGTGAAGTACTGCTTCGCCAGGCCGAACTTTTTCAAGGCGACGTGCTGCTGGTGGGCTTGCCCGCCGACGACCTGCTGGGCCGCCTGCCCAATGCCCATGGCTGGAGCTGGCACGCCGGCGACCAGGCCGCACTGGACGCACGTTTTGCCGAGCGCAGCCAGTTCGGTGTGAACGTGCCCGAGCGTTCGTTCGAGACCGCGGTGGTGTTCCTGCCCAAGTCCAAGGACCTCACCGACTACCTGCTCAATGCCGTGGCGGCGCGTTTGCCCGGCAAGGAGTTGTACCTGGTGGGCGAGAAGAAAGGCGGCATCGAAAGCGCGGCCAAGCAACTGAATCCGTTCGGCAAGCCGCGCAAGCTCGACAACGCGCGGCACTGCCAGTTGTGGCTGGTGACGGTGGCCAACGCCCCCGAGCCGGTAGAACTGGAGAGCCTGGCGCAGGTGTTCGAGGTGCCGCTGGCTGAGGGCCCGCTCAAGGTGGTGAGCCTGCCGGGCGTGTTCAGCCACGGTCGGCTGGATCGCGGTACCGCATTGCTGCTGGAGCATCTGGACAAGTTGCCGAGCGGTCACTTGCTGGATTTCGGTTGTGGCGCGGGTGTGCTCGGGGCAGCGGTCAAGCGTCGCTACCCGCATAACACGGTGACAATGCTCGACGTGGATGCCTTTGCCGCTGCCAGCAGTCGCCTGACACTGGCGGCCAATGGCCTGGAAGCCGAGGTGTTGACCGGTGATGGCATCGACGCTGCTCCGATGAATCTGAACGCGATTCTGAGCAACCCGCCGTTCCACGTCGGGGTGCACACCGATTATTTCGCCACCGAGAACCTGCTGCGAAAAGCGGCCAAACATCTGGCAAAAGGCGGCGAACTTCGCTTGGTAGCCAACAGCTTCCTGAAGTATCAGCCGCTGATCGAAGAGCATCTTGGGGTGTGCGCAATCAAGGCAGAAGGCCAGGGTTTTCGCATTTACCGTGCCAAGCGCGGCTGAGATCTTTTTCCAAAAGAAGGCTTGCCGAATGGATTTTGCCTAGGCAGAATCCGCTCCGTCCTAGGGGAGTAGTCTCCCACGAGCGCCACGCTCGTCCGGCATACGTCAACATACTTGGTCAACAGGCCATGGCGTATGCGACCCAGGAGTCCGCACAGACGGACCGGGGTTTGACAAGACCTATGACACGAACACCTTACCCGGGGCGGGAAGGCTGTACGTGTCATAGCCGTGTCGACCCGCCCCTGGAACTTACCTGATGCTGGATTCTCTGCTCGTCCCTACCGCAATCGTTGCCTTGGCCGAAATTGGCGACAAGACGCAACTGCTCGCGCTCATTCTCGCTGCACGCTTTCGCAAACCCTGGCCGATCATCGCCGGCATCGTTGCCGCGACCCTGGCCAACCATGCGGCCGCCGGTGCCGTGGGGGCCTGGTTCGGGAGTTTCTTCTCGGATGCGGTGCTGCACTGGATCCTCGCGGCGAGCTTCTGCGCCACGGCGCTGTGGACCCTGGTGCCCGACAAGCTCGACGATGACGAAGCCAGCACTTCCCGCAAGTTCGGGCCCTTCCTGACCACGCTGATCGCGTTCTTCCTCGCGGAAATCGGCGACAAGACCCAGATCGCTACCGTGATGCTCGCGGCGCAATACCCGGAACTGTGGCTGGTGATTATCGGCACCACCCTGGGCATGTTGATTGCCAACGTGCCGGTGGTGCTGGCGGGTAATTTTGCCGCGGACAAATTGCCGCTGACGCTGATTCGTCGACTGGCGGCTACGGCATTCTTCATCCTGGCCATTGTTGCGGTGTACAAGGCCATGCAGAGCAGTGGCTGGATCTAAACGCAACCCCATATGGGGGCTGGGCTTTTGTGGGAGCTGGCTTGCCTGCGATAGCATCACCTCGGTGCAACTGACACACCGAGGTGCCTGCATCGCGGGCAAGCCCGACTCCCACACAAGCCGGGCCCCCACATTCAGATTTGCATTTCAGCCTTATAAATCAGGATTTTTTCGCCTGCTGATACAACGGCATCACCTTCGGAATCGCCGCCTGCAACGAGGCGATCCGGCTGTCGGAGGCAGGGTGGGTGCTCATGAATTCAGGTGGCGAGCCTTCCGAAGCCTTGGCCATTTTGTTCCACAGGGTAATCGCCGCGTTCGGGTTGTAACCGGCACGCGCCGACAACTCCAGGCCGATCAGGTCCGCTTCGTTTTCATTGCTGCGGCTGTTGGGCAAGGTCATGCCGTAGTTGGCCACGGTATCGGCCAGCGCCAGGCTGTCCTGACCGAGGCCGAACAACGCACCGGCCCCCTGCTTCGCCATTTCGATACCGTAGGCCTTGGACATGGCTTCGCGGCCGTGCTCACGCAAGGCGTGGGCAATTTCATGGCCCATCACGGCGGCGAGTTCGTCGTCGGTCAACTTGAGATTGTCGATCAACGCGCTGTAGACAAAGATCTTGCCGCCAGGCCCGCAGTTGGCGTTCATCTCGTCACTTTTGATCAGGTTCACTTCCCACTTCCACTGCGCCGCATCCGGGCGGAAGGTGGGCGCCTGGGCGATCAGGCGGTTGGCAATCGCCTGCACGCGCTTGGCGTTGGCGCTGGTCTTGTCCACCAGGCCCTTGCCGCTGGCTTCACCCAGGGTCTGCTGGTAGGACTGCGCATACATCTGGTCGACTTCCTGGCTCGACAACATGCTGAACATGTACTGCTTGCGCTCAACGCCCACGGCGCCGCCGCTGGTGGTGTTGACCGACTGACAACCGGCGAGCAACAAAGCCGCGCCCAACGCACATACCGCCACTGTCTTTTTCATCAACCTGCTCCCTGAAAACATGGCGCGTATCGTAGTCGGCCAATTGTATCGACGCCAGATACAACAGACGTATAGCCACCTGATTTCAGATACATCCCACACTGCCGCAAAAAATTCACAAACGCTGGCAACCATTCCATTTACGACATTCGCCCATCCGGCACAGCCATTTTGAGGTAATGGCCCTCATGTCTCCCCCGCCCGCGGCCGATATACACAAGCAGCCAATCTCCCCCTGCGTTCGGAGCCGTCATGAAGTTCAAGTCGATTCAATTTTCTGTCGCGGCACTGGCCGGGGCCATTGTCCTGAGCGTGGTGGCGGTGTTGGTGCTGTATGCCTTGTTCGCCGGGGCGCGCACCCAGGAGATGGTGCAGGAACGCACCCAGGGTCAATTCGAACAAATCATCGAGCAGCGCCTGACCGCCCTGGCGCAAACCCAGGCGACGCTGATCCAGCGCGAACTCGAAGCACCGCTGGTGACGGCCAAGGGCCTGGCCACCGCCAACGCCCTGATGGGCATGAAAGACGCCAACGGCAACCCGCAACTGGCGGTCTCCCGTGAACAACTGATCAACCTGATCCACGAAACCGTGGTGCGTAACCCGAAGATTCTTGGCGCCTATATAGGCTGGGAAGCCAACGCCATCGACCACAACGATGCTGCCTACGTGAACAGCCCGGTGGTCGGCATCGAAACCAACGGCCGCTTCCTGCCGTGGTGGTTCCGCAATGCCGACGGCAGCCTGGGCCTGGATAAACTGGCTGACGTGGCCGACCAGACCATCCTGTCCACCGGCGTGCGCGCCAGTGAGTACTACCTGTGTTCCAAGGAAAGCAAAAAGCCCTGCGCCATCGATCCGGCCCCTTATAAAGTAGGGAATGCGATGGTGATGCTCGCCTCGTTTATCGAACCAATCATGATCGACGGCACCTTTCAGGGCATCGTCGGCGCCGACCTGTCGGTGAACTTCATCCAGGAAATGCTCACCAAGGCTGATCAGAATTTGTACAACGGTGCTGGCGAGTTGGCGCTGATTTCCAGCAACGGCCGCCTGGTGGCCTACACCAAGGACGCCAGCAAGCTCGGGGAAAAAGCCAGCGACCTGCTGGACAGCAACGAACTGGCCAACCTCGGCCAACTGAAGATCGGCGAGGTGCGCTATGACGTGGACAAGCAACACGGGCATATCGAGCTGTTCCTGCCGTTCAACATCGGCCAGACCGACGCCCGCTGGACCCTGCTCCTGCAACTGCCCCTGAGTGCGGTAATGGCCGACCTGCAGGCGATGCAGCACGACCTCGACGCCCAGCGCAAAACCGATATTTTCGGCATGGCCGTGGCCGGGCTGCTGATCGCCGGCATCGGCTTGCTGGTGATCTGGCTGGTGGGCCACGGCATTGCCCGGCCGCTCAAGCAAATGGTGGCGATGCTCAATGACATCGCCCAGGGCGAAGGCGACCTGACCCGGCGCCTGACCAGTGATCGCGCCGACGAACTGGGGGCGATTGCCAGCGGCTTCAATACATTCCTGGCCAAGTTGCAGGGGATGATTACCCAGGTGGTGAGTTCGGTGCAGAAGGTCAGCGACTCCTCGGAGCACACCGCCGACATCGCGATTCGCACCAACCAGGGCGTGCACAAGCAAATGGTCGAGATCGACCAGGTGGCTACCGCCGTGCACGAGATGACCGCGACCGCACAGGACGTGGCGCGCAACGCCACCCAGGCCGCACAGGCCGCCAGCCACGCTGATCAAGCGGCGAGCCAGGGCATGCAGATTGTGCGCGACACCTCCACCTCCATCGGCGCCCTCGCCGAGGAAATCGGCAAGGCGGTCGGTGTGGTGCAGGCGCTGGCCAAGGACAGCGAGAACATCAATGCCATCCTCACGGCGATTCGCGGGATTGCCGAGCAGACCAACCTGCTGGCGCTCAACGCGGCAATCGAAGCCGCACGGGCCGGTGAGCAAGGGCGCGGGTTTGCGGTGGTGGCCGACGAGGTGCGCAACCTGGCGCAGAAGACCCAGAAGGCTACCGAAGAAATCCAGGCCATGATCCAGCAACTGCAGCAGGGCACCCGCGACGTGGTGCGGGTGATGGAAGACAGCCAGAACCGCACCGATGAAAGCGTGCAGCACGCGGCCAAGGCGGCCCAGGCGCTGGAGACCATTACCCGGGCGGTGTCGGTGATCAACGACATGAACACCCAGATCGCCAGCGCCGCCGAGGAACAGAGCGCGGTGGCCGAGGACATTAACCGTAACGTGATCAATATCGGACAGGTGGCCAATGAAGTGGCCGGCGGAGCGGATGAGTCGAGCGCGGCCAGCGCAGACCTGACCAAGCTGGCGGAGCAGCAGCGGCGGTTGATCAATCAGTTCAAGGTTTGAGTCAAGCGGCGCCCTTTCGGGCGCCTTCGCGAGCAAGCCCGCTCCCACATTCGATCGCATTCCTTCAGTTGAAATGCAATCAAATGTGGGAGCGGGCTTGCTCGCGAAGAGGCCGGCCGATTCAACACAACGCTCAACCCGGCGTCAGGCACTCCGGTCCATTCAGCTTCGGATCGTTGACCATATTGGCCAGCACCCGCTCGCGCAACGCGGTGGGTTCACTGGCCAACAAGGCCTGCAAGGTGTGCAGCGGGGTCTCGGGGTTCAGCCAGGCTGCCTGCCCCGCCGCATCCAGAATCAACGGTCGGCGTTGACTCTGCGCCGCCTGGGTCACCACCGCCGTACTCAACCAAACCTGCTCCTGCACCGGATACGCCTCCCAGATCGCGGCAAAGAACAGTGTGCTGCCCTCCCCCGGCGTCAGCCAGTACGGGCGCTTGCGCTGGGTGCCGCGCCATTCGTAGAAACCATTGGCCGGCAGCAGGCAGCGGCGCTGGCGAAACGCTTCGCGAAACATCGGCTGTTCGGCAAGGGTTTCCGCCCGGGCATGGGCTGGTGTACGAGAGAGATCGGTCAGCCAGGGCGGCGTCAGGCCCCAGCGCGCCCGCGCCAGGGTGTGCTGGCCGTCGCTCAGGCGCTGGATCAGCACCGAGTCATTGGGAGAGATGTTCCACTGGGCCTGCTGGTCGGCCGGGAAGCCCGGCAAGGCAGCAAACGTGGGGTTCCAGCGAAACAGGGCATAACGTCCACACATGGGGCAACACGACTCTTGGAGAAACTGGCCGACAGCCTAACAGACCAGCACGTCGGGAAAGCTGTCGGGTTCATCACCGGGCAGTGGTTGCGCACCGTTGTAGGCGGTGATCAGCTCGCGGGCGTAGGCGGCCTGGTCGTTCTCCACCGCCAGCGCCAGCAGGCCATAGATCGGCAGTTCGCCGGTACCCCCGAGCAAATCGCGCCCCACCAGGTGCGCGGTGATGCCCTCGCTTTCGAGCATGCCTTGCAGCAGCTCGCCTTCCATCAGGTTTTCCGGCTCGTAGATTCGCTGCATGGGCGTACCTTTTATTTATTCGTTCTCGCTGCGTACGTTGAGCATCCATTCGCCGTCATGAACCTGCAGCTCGAAAACAATAGGCCGGCAGCACACCGGGCAGTCCTCAATATATTCCTGATCGCCCGCCGACAGGTCCAGTAGCGCCGTGACTACCTCTCCACAATAAGGACATTCGTACGACTCCTCTTCCATCGCGGTCTCCAAGGTGACTTGTGCGTATAATCGCCGGTCTATTTACAGGGCTATTTTTCGTCCCGGCCAATTGCCCGGACCACGCCCTGATATTTATTGTTCCAAACCTTTACTTACCCTAGCCGTTTCTAACAAGAGAGCATGATGGGCGAATTCGATACCATCCGACCTTACAACGACAGCGAAGTCCCGGCAGTGCTGGCCCGACTGTTCAGTGACAAGGCCTTTCTGGACATCCTGACCCACTTTCGCTTCCCGCGCTTTGCCGGCGCCTTCGGCTGGCTGCTCAAGCCGATGATCGCTCATAAACTGCGCCGTGAGTTCGCCGGCGTCACTACCGTGGCCACGCTGCAGGACAAAGTCGAGTTTTACGTCGACCACACCATCGAGCGGGCAACCGACGGCGTGACCTATACCGGCGTGGAGCAGTTCAAGTCCGGCAGCGCCTACCTGTTCCTGGCCAACCACCGCGACATCGTGATGGACCCGGCCTTCGTCAACTACGCCGTGTATCACGCCGGCCTGCCGACGCCACGCATCGCCATCGGCGACAACCTGCTGCAAAAGCCGTTTGTCAGCGACCTGATGCGCCTGAACAAGAGTTTCATCGTGCACCGCTCGATCACCGGGCGCAAAGAGAAGATGGCGGCCTACCAGTTGCTGTCGGCCTACATCAACCATTCGATTCGCAACGACTGCCAGTCGATCTGGATCGCCCAGGCCGAAGGCCGCGCCAAGGATGGGGATGATCGCACCGAGTCGGCGATCCTCAAGATGTTCCACATGAGCCGCAAGGACGAGCCGTTCGCCGAGGTCATCCAGTCACTGAACCTGACGCCGGTGTCCATCAGCTACGAATACGACCCGTGCGACGCAGCCAAGGCCCGCGAGCTGTACATCCGCGCCACCACCGGCACCTACAGCAAGGCGCCGGGGGAAGATGACGTGAGCATTGCCCTGGGCATCACCGGCTACAAGGGCCGGGTACACGTCAACTTCGCGCCGCCGATCACCGAGGCGTTCGAAGACACCAAGCTGTTGGCGATCGAAATGGACCGGCAGATCCTGGGCGGTTATCGGTTGTTCCCGGTGCATTACCTGGCGTACGCCCAATGGAGCGATGCCGATCCGCAATTGCAGGTACCGACCGCAGCCGAGGTATTCCCGGCGGACGAGTTGGCCAAGGCGAAGGCAGAGTGGGAGCGGCGCTTGAATGCGTGCCCGGCCGAGCATCGGCCGTATCTGGTGTTGCAATACGCGACGCCGGTGAGGAATCAGTACCGGGTCAAGGCCGGGATTGCCCTGTAACCCGGTACCAGCAACAGCGCAAACCCAATGTGGGAGCGGGCTTGCTCGCGAAGGCGGTGGATCAGCCAATCATGTATTGACTGACACCGCGCATTCGCGAGCAAGCCCGCTCCCACAGTTGTTTTTAGGGTGTTCCTACAATCGGGTACTAAGAAAGGACACCAGCAACGCCAGCCCCAGACAGGCAAACCCCAACCGGTAGAACAGGCGATAGGTACGCTGCGTCAACACGTCCAGATACAGCATCGGCTGATCAATGGCACGCAGTTCGCTTTGCGCGGCAAGGCGGGCCATCGCGCGCTGTTCATGCAGGCGCGTGACAAACAGCAGCCATGCCGCCGGGCAGGCCAGTAACAGGGCAAGGGAATTGAGCAGTAGTGCGGTCAGCGACATCGCAAACCTCGATGTATCAGTGTCTTGGTATCAATCCAGATACAAACCTGAATGATATGCGCCGCCTGCGCGTCATTACTCCTTCCCCATTGACGGCTAATGTATCCAGTAATTTACAGCGTCACCTGAACGTCACCTTAACAAGCCACTCTGTTGCCCTTCGAAAGCCCGGGAGCTTGTCATGTTGCACGCGCAGAACCAGGATCGGCTGTATCTGATTGCCCCAAGTGATGAGCAAGAGGCCCTGGTGGGCGGCCTCGCGTTCAATGTGCAGGACCGCCACTGGCTGGTGTATTGCGCCCTCGGCGGGCATCAACATGCCGACCTGCCGGAGCTGGACTTGCTCACTGGCGTGAGTGTGCTGGACTTTTATGTCGAAACGGCTGCATGAAAACGGCAGGCGTAAAAAAACCGGGCTCAGTGATGAGCCCGGTTTTTTGATCGTTCCCACGCGCCGCAAAGGAATGCCGACTGGGGCGCTCCGCGCCCGCCTGACGGTTACTGCGAGCTGAGCAGCGAACCGATGCTCGGGTCCTTGAACAGGCGCGTCAGGGCATCGCTCAACACGTCGCTGACCAGCTTGGTGTTGGTTTCCTGGTTCGGCGCCATGCCGAAGCGCTGGTCCAGGGATGCGCCGTAACGGCCGCTGTAGCGACGGGTGCCGGCAGTCACGTCGGACTTGAAGGTCGCGCCGATGGTGGCTTCAGTCACGTACAGGCCTTCCTTGGGCGACTGATACTTCAGCTCGGCCAGGGTGATGGTCAGTTGTGGCGCACCTGGCGAGTTGGAAGGGGTGAAGCCCAACAGGCGCACGGCCGCTTCGGCCTGGGCTTGCAGCTTGGGCAGCACGTCCGCACCGGTCACCGTAATGGCGCTGGTTTCCGGGTACAGGCCGCCACGGGTGCCGAGGGTCGGCGACGGGCGCCCGTCAACCACACGCACCGACACCGGCTGGCCATGGCCGACAGGCGCCAGCTGGGTGGTGATTTTCGGTTGCGGGCTGAGTTGTTGCGGGCTGTGGGCGCAGCCAACCAGGGTCAAACTGGTCACAGTGATCAAACCGAACAACAGGCGTTGCAACATACTCATTTCTCCAGGACTAGATGCAAACAGGGCGCCAGTATAACGGTGAGCGCGCGCCACTCACCAGAATTCCTGAACGGCGCCTGAACTGTCGGCGAAATTACAATTTTCACACAGAACCGTCACCTCAATGTCATGCCAGACTGCCAACCTTCGCAGCATGTAACGAACCGGGTACACAGCCATGCGCCTTCTCAAATCTTTGTTCTTTTCCCACGCCAGCCATCGCCACTTTGCCCTGCTCGACGCCCAAGGCTGCTGCCAGGCTTTCAAGCAGTGCAGCCTGCCGCCCGTCGGTGAAGGCTGGGTCGAAGTCGAAGAGACCCGCCTGAGCTGGATGCACCGCCCGCTGCCCGCCAGCGCGCGCGTCAGCCCCCGGGTTTCGCAGCCACAGGCACGGCACGCGTTGGCCTCCTGACCAGACTGCTAATAAAAGTCATTAAACACGTCCATTTGCGCGCATTTCTTCGCTACAATCTCCCCCCGATTATAAGGACGTCTCCTGATCGGGCCTCGCAGCATCGCTAATGCACTTGTATTAGCTCCCCCGCACCGCCCACAGAGAGCCGCCCACACAGATCGTGTGAAGCTGGCGAGCTTGCTGTTTTCTCTGCAAACCATCGTCTTTACCCGAATCTGCCAGAGCTGCCATGCGCTCGGCCACTTGAGTTGTTTGCCCGTTTTGCCGCTTGCCGGCAGTGATTTCGGGCCAGGTGCCAGGCTGGGGCAGCCCTTTTTTGAGGTTCACGTCTTCAAAAGAGCGTGAAAAAAACGGGTTTTCACAACTTCACAAGAGTGTGGCGAGCAAATGAATAGTTTTGCGTTTGTACAAGCACCATCAGCGTCTGGAACAGCCCCACCACACAGGACCGAGCACTCCTCAAGAACCGGAGCTTGAAGCCTGTCCGCTACGGATTTGGTTGCACGATCGGACGAGCTTGACCATAAGTCGAATTGCCACAGGCGCCCTTAAATGCGTTCATACGCAGATCAGGCCCGGTCGGCAGCGTCCGCTTGCGATAAATTGCGAAGAATCGGACATGGCGATCCTGGCCATGGGTAACCTGGGGCATCACGTGAACCGCCCCGTCACTCCTGGCAGCCATGCCGTCAATTTGGTGCTGCAGATTTTGGAGACGCGTTAAATGGCGCATAACGAAGCAGTCGACGTAGTACTGGTAGGTGCGGGCATCATGAGTGCCACCCTCGCCGTACTGCTCAAAGAGCTCGACCCCGGCCTCAAGCTGGAAGTCGTTGAGCTGATGGATTCGGGTGCCGCGGAAAGTTCCAACCCGTGGAACAACGCCGGTACCGGCCACGCCGGGCTGTGTGAGCTGAACTACACACCGCAGGCCGCCGACGGCTCTATCGACATCAAGAAAGCCGTGCACATCAACACCCAATTCGAGGTGTCGAAGCAGTTCTGGGCCTACCTGACCAAGAAAGGCACCTTTGGCTCGTCCAAATCCTTTATCAGCCCCGTGCCGCACCTGAGCTTCGTACAGGGCGAGAAAGGCGTGTCGTTCCTCAAGAAGCGCTTTGAAACCCTCAGCCAGCACCACGCGTTCTCGGACATGCACTACACCGAAGACCGCAGCGAGATGGCCGAGTGGATGCCGCTGATGATGCCCGGCCGCCCACTGGACGAAAAAATCGCCGCCACCCGCGTGATGAACGGCACCGACGTCAACTTCGGCGCCCTGACCAACCAGTTGCTCTCGCACCTGACCAGCGCCCCGGATGCCCAGGTCAAGTACAGCAAGCGCGTCACCGGCCTCAAGCGCAACGGCGCCGGCTGGACCGTGAGCATCAAGGACGTCAACAGCGGCAATTCCCGTGATGTGGACGCCAAGTTCGTGTTCCTCGGCGCCGGTGGCGCGGCCCTGCCGCTGTTGCAAGCCTCGGGCATCGAGGAAAGCAAGGGCTTCGGCGGCTTCCCGGTCAGCGGCCAGTGGCTGCGTTGCGACAACCCGGAAGTGGTCAAGCACCACCAGGCCAAGGTCTACAGCCAGGCAGCCGTGGGTTCGCCACCGATGTCGGTGCCGCACCTCGACACCCGTGTGGTCGACGGCAAGAAATCCCTGCTGTTCGGGCCATACGCCGGTTTCACCACCAAGTTCCTCAAACACGGCTCGTTCCTTGACCTGCCCATGTCGATTCGTGCCGGCAACATCGGCCCGATGCTGGCCGTGGCCCGGGACAACATGGACCTGACCAAGTACCTGGTCAGCGAAGTGCGCCAGTCCATGGAGCAGCGCCTGGAATCCCTGCGTCGCTTCTACCCTGAGGCAAAAGCCGAAGACTGGCGCCTGGAAGTGGCCGGCCAACGGGTGCAGATCATCAAGAAAGACCCGAAGAAAGGCGGCGTGCTGCAATTCGGTACCGAACTGGTTGCGGCCAAGGACGGTTCGCTGGCCGCCCTGCTCGGCGCGTCTCCAGGTGCTTCGGTGACCGTATCGATCATGCTGGAACTGATCGAACGCTGCTTCCCGACGAAAGCGGCCGGTGAGTGGGCCGCCAAGCTGCACGAGATCTTCCCGGCTCGGGAAAAGGTCCTGGAGACCGATGCCGAGCTGTATCGCAAGATCAACACGCAGAACAACATCAGCCTGGAACTGGTTGAGCAGAGCAGCGAGACCGAAAGCTACGCTTGAGCGTCGTGACGCAGAGTGTCAGTGGATGCATTCCCACGCAGAGCGTGGGAACGAAAAACGCCCCAATGGGGCGTTTTTTTTTCGTCCGCAACAATCAGCCGCGGGCTTGTTCGATCAGCTCGATGTACTCGGCGGCGTTGCGCTGGTCCTTGATCACTTCAACGAAGGTCAGGCCATGCTCGTCCTTGCCATCGAGGTCCAGGCCGGCTTCCTTGAAGAAAACCAGGAAGCGTTCGAAGTCGTCGATACGCAGGCCGCGGTAGGCCTTGATCAGTTTGTGCAGGGACGGCGAAGTGGCGTCTACCGGCTCGAAATCCAGGAACAGCTTGATTTGCTCGTCGCCGATTTCATCACCAATCACCTGTTTCTTATCTTTACGCATTACCGACTCCAGCCTGCAGACATTTACACGGGAAAAGCAGTTTACCTGCGGCACAGCGGCTTCGAAAGCTACGCGAACCAATGTGGGAGCCGGCTTGCCTGCGATGGCGGTGCATCAGTAACAGATGGGCCAACGGACCCACAGCTATCGCAGGCAAGCCAGCTCCCACATTGACTGTATTTACACCGCCGAATGCGCGTCGGCTGGATTATTTGGCGCGCACCGCCCCGGTGTGCAAATCGGCCCAAATATGGCCGTTGGCGTAAGTGAGGAATTGCACATAGACCGTGTCATTGCGCAACAAGTCGACGATCACCCGATACTGGGTCACCGGATACGACAAGGTCAGGGTTTTGCTTTTGTCGTCGAACACCGGCTTTTTCAGGCTTTTGCTTTCAGCATCGAAATTGAGAACCACCTGGGCGATGGTCGCGCCTTTGTTCAGGGACTTGCCCTTGAGGCGGATCATCAACGGCGAGGTCACCGGGATCGGCTGCTGGGTGGATTGGCGCTGGTTACCCACCACCACCGAATACTCGGTGACTTGCAGCAATTGCTGCTGGTCCGGGGTTTCGGCGCGCAGGGTCAGGTCGTCGGGCGGCAGGAATTGGCTGTGCAGCGGCGCCGGAGCGGCCGCCAGGGGCAAACTGAGGGTCAGCGCCAGGGCGGCGCAGGTGCGAATCAACAGGCTCATGAACAGCTCCAGACGCAGGGGCCAAGCACGATAGCATGACAACCCTGCGCCTGAATCCCGCTTACATCCCTTTGACGGCGTAGATCCCATTGGCGTTGCGCCAGTAGCCTTTGTAGTCCATGCCGTAACCGAAGATGTAACGGTCAATGCACGGCAGGCCCACGTAATCGGCTTTCAGGTCCGGACGGGCCTTGCGGTCGTGGTCCTTGTCGATCAGCACGGCAGTGTGCACCTTGCGCGCGCCGGCGTGTTTGCAGAAGTCGATGATCGCGCCCAGGGTGTGACCTTCGTCGAGGATGTCGTCGATGATCAGCACGTCGCGGTCGATGAACGAGACTTCCGGCTTGGCTTTCCAGAACAGGTCGCCGCCACTGGTTTCATTGCGATAGCGAGTGGCGTGCAGGTAGGACGCTTCCAGCGGGAATTGCAGGTGGGTGAGCAATTTACCGGCGAAAATCAGGCCACCGTTCATCACGCAAAAGACCACCGGGTTGGTGTCGGCCATTTCACGGGAGATGTGCGCGCCGACCTTGGCGATGGCCTCTTCGACTTGCGCTTCGGTGTACAGGCAGTCAGCCTCGCGCATGATTTGACGGATATGCTCGAGATCAGCGGACATGGCGCTCTCCAAGGGGGTGCTGTGGCAAGAAAAGCGGGCAAAGGTACGCATGTGAGGCCCAACGTTCAAGCCTTAATGGACTAACGTACTAGATGTCTATAGGACAACACCCTCGGATAGATTAATCTAGGCCGGTTTTTTTGCCCGCCGCCGGAGCCTTTCCCCATGCCCATCCGTGAGATCCGCCACCCGCTGATCCGACATAAACTCGGCCTTATGCGCCGCGCCGACATTAGCACGAAGAACTTCCGTGAGCTTGCTCAGGAAGTCGGAGCGCTGCTCACCTACGAGGCGACCAAAGACCTGCCCCTGGAAAACTACGAGATCGCCGGTTGGTGTGGTCCCGTCCAGGTCGAGAAAATCGCCGGCAAGAAGATTACCGTGGTGCCGATCCTGCGTGCCGGTATCGGCATGCTCGAAGGCGTGCTCAGCCTGATCCCGGGTGCCAAGGTCAGCGCCGTAGGCGTGGCCCGCAACGAAGAGACGCTGCAGGCCCACACCTACCTGGAAAAACTGGTACCGGAAATCGACGAGCGCCTGGCGATGATCATCGACCCGATGCTCGCCACCGGCAGCTCCATGGTTGCCACCATCGACCTGCTGAAAAAAGCCGGTTGCAAGGACATCCGCGCCATGGTGCTGGTGGCCGCTCCCGAAGGCATCGCCGCCGTCGAGAAAGCCCACCCGGACGTGTTGATCTACACCGCATCCATCGATGAACGCCTGAATGAACATGGCTACATCATCCCGGGCCTGGGCGATGCCGGCGACAAGATCTTCGGTACCAAGCAGAAGGACGCGTGACCATGCAGGATGAGTTCAACGACCCGCTTTGGCGCCAGATCCTGTCTGGCGCACAGATGCTCTTCGTAGCATTTGGCGCGCTGGTGTTGATGCCGCTGATCACCGGTCTCGATCCAAACGTCGCCCTGTTCACCGCAGGCTTGGGCACCTTGTTGTTCCAGGTCGTCACCGGGCGCCAGGTACCGGTGTTCCTGGCGTCGAGCTTTGCGTTTATCACCCCGATCATTCTCGCCAAGGGCCAGTTCGGCCTCGCGGCGACCATGGGCGGCGTGATGGCGGCCGGCTTCGTTTACACCTTCCTGGGCCTGGCCGTGAAGATCAAGGGCACCGGTTTCATCGACCGGCTGCTGCCGCCGGTGGTGATCGGGCCGGTGATCATTTCCATTGGCCTGGCCATGGCGCCGATTGCGGCCAATATGGCGATGGGCAAGGCCGGTGACGGCAGTGAGTTGATCCACTACCAGACCGCCATGCTGATCTCGATGCCGGCGCTGCTGACCACGCTGATCGTGGCGGTGTTCGGCAAAGGCATTTTCCGCCTGGTGCCGATCATCTCCGGCGTGCTGGTGGGTTTCGCCATGTCGTTCTACTTCGGCGTAGTCGACACCGCGAAGATCGCCGCCGCACCGTGGTTCGCCCTGCCCCACTTCACCGCGCCGGAATTCAACTGGCAGGCGATCCTGTTTATCGTCCCGGTGGCCCTGGCCCCGGCGATCGAACACATCGGTGGTGTGATTGCGGTGGGCAGCGTGACCGGTCGCGACTACCTGAAGAAGCCCGGCCTGCACCGCACCCTGCTGGGTGACGGGATCGCCACCACCGCTGCCGGCCTGTTCGGCGGCCCGCCCAACACGACCTACGCGGAAGTGACGGGCGCGGTGATGCTGACCAAGAACTACAACCCGAAGATCATGACCTGGGCGGCGGTGTTTGCCATCAGCCTGGCGTTTATCGGCAAGTTCGGCGCGCTGCTGCAAAGCATTCCAGTCCCGGTAATGGGCGGGATTCTGTGCCTGCTGTTCGGCTCGATTGCCGCAGTGGGGATGAACACCCTGATCCGCCACAAGATCGACCTTGGCGAAGCGCGCAACCTGGTGATTGTGTCGGTGACCCTGGTGTTCGGAATTGGCGGTGTGCTGGTAGGCACCGGCACTGGCCCGGATGACTTTGGCCTGAAGGGCATCGCCCTGTGTGCGGTGGTAGCGATTGCGTTGAATCTGCTGCTGCCGGGCAATGACGGCTGGAAGAACAGGAAGCCGGATGAGCCGCTGATCTAACTGCCAACGCAAAACCAATGTGGGAGCGGGCTTGCTCGCGAATGCAGTGTGTCATTCAGCACATCAGTGACTGAACCACCGCATTCGCGAGCAAGCCCGCTCCCACATTTTTTTGAGTTTCAGTGTGGCTTACAGCTCGCCCAACGCATCGATCAGCGCCTGGTTCTGCTCCGGCGTGCCAATACTGATCCGCAGGAACTGGGCAATCCGCTCCTGCTTGAAGTGCCGCACAATCACCCCCTGCTCCCGCACCTTGGCCGCCAGCCCGGCAGCGTCGTGCCCTGGATGCCGGGCAAAGATGAAGTTGGCCGCCGACGGCAGTACTTCAAACCCCTTGGCCTGCAGTTGCGCCACCAGCTTTTCACGGCTATCGATCACCAACTTGCAGGTGTTCTGGAAGTATTCGCGATCTTCAAAAGCGGCGGCCGCGCCGACAATCGCCAGACGGTCCAGCGGGTAGGAGTTGAAGCTGTTCTTGACCCGCTCCAGCGCCTCGATCAGGTCCGGGTGGCCCACGGCCAGGCCCACCCGCAAACCGGCCAGGGAGCGCGACTTGGAAAGGGTCTGGGTCACCAGCAGGTTCGGGTAACGGTCCACCAGGCTGATGGCGGTCTCGCCGCCGAAGTCGATATAGGCTTCATCGACCACCACCACCGAGTCCGGGCTGGCCTTGAGGATTTGCTCCACGGCGTCCAGCGCCATCACGCAACCGGTCGGCGCGTTCGGGTTCGGGAAGATGATCCCGCCGTTGGGCCTGGCGTAGTCCGACACGCGGATCTGGAACTGTTCATCCAGCGGCACTGCGTCGAAGGCAATGCGGTACAGGCCGCAGTACACCGGGTAGAAGCTGTAGCTGATGTCCGGGAACAGCAGCGGCAGGTCGTGCTGGAACAAACCGTGGAAGATGTGCGCCAGGACTTCATCGGAGCCGTTGCCGAGGAACACCTTGCCCGCGTCGATCCCGTAGTACTTGGCCACCGCCTGCTTGAGCAGGTCGCTGTTGGGGTCCGGGTACAAACGCAGATTATCGTTCAGCTCGGCCTGCATGGCAGCCAGCGCCTTGGGCGATGGGCCGTAGGGGTTTTCATTGGTGTTGAGTTTTACCAGCTTGGTCAGCTTCGGTTGCTCACCGGGCACGTAAGGCACGAGATCCTTGACGAGCGGGCTCCAGAATTTGCTCATGTTTCAGTTCCCCTGCTTATCGTCAACGATGCGGTATTCGGCGCTGCGGGCGTGGGCGGTCAGCGACTCGCCACGGGCCAGCACGGAAGCGGTCTTGCCCAACTCCGACGCGCCCTGTGGCGAGCAGAAGATGATCGACGAGCGCTTCTGGAAGTCATATACGCCCAGCGGCGAGGAGAACCGCGCAGTGCCCGACGTGGGCAGCACGTGGTTGGGACCTGCGCAGTAGTCGCCCAGGGCTTCGCTGGTGTGGCGGCCCATGAAGATCGCGCCGGCGTGGCGAATCAGCGGCAGCCAGGCTTGTGGGTCGGCGACGGACAACTCCAGGTGTTCCGGGGCGATACGGTTGGCCACTTCGATGGCCTGCTCCATGTCGCGGACCAGGATCAGGGCGCCACGGCCATTGATCGACTTCTCGATGATCTCGGCGCGCTCCATGGTCGGCAGCAGCTTGGCGATGCTGGCGGCGACCTTGTCCAGGAATTCGGCGTCCGGGCTGACGAGGATCGCCTGGGCGTCTTCGTCGTGCTCGGCCTGGGAGAACAGGTCCATGGCGATCCAGTCCGGGTCGGTCTGGCCGTCACACACCACGAGGATTTCCGAAGGGCCGGCGATCATGTCGATGCCGACCTGGCCAAATACATGGCGCTTGGCCGTGGCCACGTAGATGTTGCCCGGGCCAACCACCTTGTCGACCTTCGGCACGCTTTCGGTGCCGTAGGCCAGGGCCGCTACCGCTTGGGCGCCACCGATGGTGAACACGCGATCAACGCCCGCGATGCAGGCCGCTGCCAGCACCAGTTCGTTGATTTCGCCGCGCGGGGTAGGCACCACCATGACCACTTCGGTCACGCCGGCCACCTTGGCCGGAATCGCGTTCATCAGTACCGAGGACGGGTACGACGCTTTGCCACCCGGCACGTACAGGCCGGCACGGTCCAGCGGCGTGACCTTCTGGCCCAGTACGGTGCCGTCGGCCTCGGTGTAGCTCCAGGAATCCTGTTTCTGTTTCTCGTGGTAGCTGCGCACCCGCGCGGCCGCCACTTCCAGGGCTTCGCGCTGGGGCGCGGTGATGCGGGTCAGCGCCAGCTCCAGGCGTTCGCGGGGCAGGATCAGGTCGGCCATGGAGGCGACGTCCAGGCCATCGAACTGCCGGGTAAAATCAACCAGCGCCGCGTCACCGCGCTCGCGCACGGCCTTGATGATGTCGAGCACCCGCTGGTTGACCAAATCGTCGGACACGCTTTCCCAGCTCAGCAGATGATCCAGATGATGGGCGAAATCCGGGTCGGCAGCGTTGAGTCGGGCAATTGCAGTGGACGTGGTCATGGCGAGGGCCTCATAGGAATGGCAAAAATGCTCAGGCGCCGAAAGTTAGCAGTCGATCCGCTTGGGCACCTGAGAATTCTGGCTATGAGGCGGATAGACGGGCGCGGCTTGGGGCCGCGCGGGTGAGTCAACCGCGGTGTCGAGACTCCACTGCCTTGCGCAGGGTGTCGATCAACGCCTGGATACGGGCGTGCTGCATTTTCATCGAAGCTTTGTTGACGATCAGCCGGGAGCTGATGTCGGCGATAAAGTCCTGGGGCTCCAGGCCGTTGGCGCGCAGGGTGTTGCCGGTGTCGACCACGTCGATGATCTTGTCGGCCAGGCCGATCAGCGGTGCCAACTCCATCGAGCCGTAAAGCTTGATGATGTCGACCTGGCGGCCTTGCTCGGCATAGTAACGCTTGGCAACGTTGACGAACTTGGTCGCCACCCGCAGGCGGCCTTTAGGCTCGACGTCACCGACACGGCCGGCGGTCATCAGCTTGCACAGGGCGATACGCAGGTCCAGCGGCTCGTACAGGCCCTGGCCGCCGTATTCCATCAACACGTCTTTGCCCGCGACGCCGAGGTCGGCCGCGCCATGTTCAACGTAAGTTGGCACATCGGTGGCACGCACGATCAGCAGGCGAACGTCGTCCTGGGTCGTGGGGATGATCAGCTTGCGGCTCTTGTCCGGATTCTCGGTCGGCACGATGCCCGCTTCAGCCAGAAGCGGCAAAGTGTCGTCAAGGATGCGGCCCTTGGACAGTGCGATGGTCAACATGGGAAACGTCAGTCCTTCATCAGGCTATTGCTGTCCGGTCGCAATCGGCGCCAGACACAGATCGAGGCCATTACAGCCTCGACTTGAAACAAATCAGCTAACAGCATACATCGTCATGTGGCGAGGGAGCTTGCTCCGGCTGGGGCGCGAAGCGGCCCTGATCTTTGTTTAAAAAGACTGGGACTGCTGCGCAGTCCAGCGGGAGCAAGCTCCCTCGCCACAATGACGGTGTCAACAGCCCCGGGAATTAGCCCGGTACGCGGCGGATTTTCGCGCCGAGCATCTGCAGCTTCTCTTCGATGCACTCGTAACCACGGTCTATGTGGTAGATGCGGTCGATGAGGGTGTCGCCGTCAGCGCACAACGCCGAGATCACCAGGCTGGCGGAGGCACGCAGGTCGGTAGCCATCACTGGCGCGCCCTTGAGCTTCTCGATGCCGGTCACGATGGCGGTGTTGCCTTCGACTTGGATCTTGGCGCCCATGCGGTGCAGCTCGTACACGTGCATGAAGCGGTTTTCGAAGATGGTCTCGATCACGGCACCGGTGCCTTCGGCAATCGCGTTCAGGGAAATGAACTGCGCCTGCATGTCCGTCGGGAACGCCGGGTACGGAGCGGTACGCACGTTAACGGCTTTTGGCCGCTTGCCATGCATGTTCAGCTCGATCCAGTCTTCACCGGTGGTGATCTCGGCGCCGGCTTCCTTGAGTTTTTCCAGGACGGCTTCGAGGATGGTCGGATCAGTGTCCTTGACCTTGACACGGCCACCGGTGACGGCAGCCGCGACCAGATAGGTACCGGTCTCGATGCGGTCCGGCATCACCTTGTAGGTAGCCGAATGCAGGCGTTTCACGCCATCAATGGTGATGGTGTCGGTGCCGGCGCCGGTGATGTTGGCACCCATGGCGATCAGGAAGTTGGCCAGGTCGACCACTTCCGGCTCGCGCGCGGCGTTTTGCAGCACGCTGCGGCCATTGGCCAGGGCAGCGGCCATCATGATGTTCTCGGTACCGGTCACACTGACGGTATCAAAGAAGAAGTTTGCGCCACGCAGGCCGCCTTCCGGCGCCTTGGCCTTGATGTAGCCGCCTTCGACGTCAATGGTTGCACCCATGGCTTCGAGGCCACGGATGTGCAGGTCCACCGGACGCGAACCGATGGCGCAACCGCCAGGCAGTGCGACTTCGGCTTCGCCGAACCGGGCAACCATCGGGCCCAGGACCAGGATCGAGGCGCGCATGGTTTTCACCAGCTCGTACGGTGCGATCAGGGTCTTGATGGTGCGCGGGTCGATTTCGACGCTGAGTTTCTCGTCGATCACCGGCTCGATGCCCATGCGACCGAACAACTCGATCATGGTGGTGATGTCATGCAGGTGCGGCAGGTTGGCCACGGTAACCGGGCCATCGCACAGCAAGGTCGCTGCCAGGATCGGCAGGGCGGAGTTCTTCGCCCCGGAAATACGGATCTCGCCATCAAGACGAGCACCGCCGGTAATAATCAATTTATCCATAAGAATCTCGACGCCTTGGGGGCTCAGGTGCGCTCGGCCCAGGCCGCGCGGCTGAAAAATTTCATAGTGACCGCATGGATGCTGCCATCGGTGATCCACGGGTTCAAATGGGCATAGATCTGCTGCTGACGCTTGACCGGGCTCAATGCCGCCAGTTCATCGCTAATCACGTTCAGCTGGAAATTGCAGCCTTCGCCCTCAACTTCAACATTAGTTTCGGGCAGCTTTCCTTCAAGGAAGCTTTTAACTTCTAGGGCCTGCATGATCAACCTCTATGGGCGCCCAGTGCGCGCGGGTCGCACATCATACAAAAAAGCCCCGCGCCTGCGAACCCCGCATAGCAGGACTCTGACGGGGGGCTTCTTTAATAATGTGTATTAAGGATGCGCCAACAGCTCGGTCAGACCGGAAACCTCAGCGATTTCACGCATGTCTTCGGGCAATGCACGAATGCTCACCGGCTTTTTGACGGCCTGCGCATCGCGCATGAAACACAGCAGCAACGACAAGCCGACGCTGCTGGACTTAACCACCGCCGAGCAATCCAGCACCAGCGCAGGAGCGGTACTGGCATTGATCAGCGCCTGGCCCTGCTTGCGCAGGGCGGGTCCAGTGCTGTAATCCAGCACGCCGCTGAGCAACAGCTCACCGGACTCGCCAAGGCGAATGGCCGACTCGGTCATTGGGCAGGCTTCCCGGCAGCTTTGTCGGTTTCTTCCTTGGCCTTGGCCACTTCACCGGCCCAACCGTTGATGGTTTTGTCCAGGTCGTTGCCATTGCGCTGCATTGCATCCGCGAACTGGTCACGGAACAGCTTGCCAATGTTGATGCCGTTGATGATCACGTTACGCAGTTTCCACTCGCCGTTGACCTTCTCGAGCGTGTACTGCACAGGGTAGACCGCGCCGTTGTTGCCCTTGACACTCATGTTGACGCTGGTGCGGTCACCCGACTCATCCCCGGCAGGGGCGACGGTAATCCCCTGGTTGTTGTACTCCAGCAGGGCGTTGCCGTAGAACTGGAACAAGCCCTTCTTGAAGTTTTCCTGGAATGTCTGCATCTGCGCAGGCGTAGCCTTGCGCGAGTACTTGACGGTCATGATGCTTTTGGAAATACCTTCAGCATCAACAACAGGCCCGACAATCGTGTTCAGCGCGTTATAGAACTGACTCGGGTCCTGCTTGTACTTTTCCTTGTTGGCACTCAGGTCAGCCAACATCTTGTTGGTGGTGTCCTGCACCAGGTCATGCGCAGAACCGCCGGCAGCGGCGTTAGCCATCAACGGCAGTGCCGCGAGCAGTACCAACAGGCCACGTCGCAAAGTAGAGATCATGAACACATTCCTCATTTGGCGTCTTTATTGACGGTATTGAGCAGGAATTTACCGATCAAGTCCTCCAGCACCAACGACGACTGTGTGTCATGAATGGTCGAACCATCCTTGAGCAGGGCAGATTCCCCGCCGACGCTGATGCCGATGTACTTCTCGCCCAGCAGGCCAGCGGTGAGGATAGACGCAGTGGAGTCAGTCGGCAGGTTATCTACCTTCTTGTCCACCTGCATGGTCACACGGCCGGTGAAGCTGTCGCGGTCCAGATCGATTGCCGTGACCTTGCCGATGGTTACACCCGCCATGGTCACTTTAGCTCTGACAGTCAAACCGGCGATATTGTCGAAGTAGGCGTAAAGTTTATAAGTATCGGCGGTGGGGCTGGCCGATAGGCCGCTGACTCGCAGGGCGAGCAACAGTAAAGCCAGGATGCCAGCCAGCAAGAAAAGGCCGACACCGATTTCCACAGTGCGGTTTTGCATCAGAAATCTCCAAACATCAAGGCGGTCAAAATGAAGTCAAGGCCCAGTACCGCCAGCGAGGCGTACACAACGGTCTTGGTGGTGGCGCGACTGATCCCTTCTGAGGTGGGCTCACAGTCATAGCCTTGGAATACGGCGATCCAGGTCACTACAAAGGCGAAGACGATGCTTTTAATGATGCCATTGAGCACGTCGCCGCTGAAGGTCACGCTGTTTTGCATGTTGCCCCAGTAGGAACCGTCGTAGACGCCCAACCAGTCAACCGCCACCCATGAACCGCCCCAGATCCCGACCACGCTGAATACCATCGCCAGCAGTGGCAGGGAGATGAAGCCGGCCCACAGGCGCGGGGCAACAATGTACTTGAGTGGATCGACGCCGATCATTTCCAGGCTGGACAGCTGCTCGGTGGCCTTCATGTTGCCGATTTCGGCCGTCAGTGCCGAACCGGCACGCCCGGCAAACAGGAGAGCGGTCACCACCGGGCCCAACTCACGCAACAGCGTCAGGGCAACCATCTGCCCAACAGCCTGCTCGGACCCATAGCTGGAGAGGATATTGAAGCCTTGCAGCGCCAGCACCATGCCGATGAACACCCCGGAGACCACGATGATCACCAGGGACATCACGCCCACGGAGTGCAGTTGCTTGATCAGCAGGCCGAAACCGCCGCCAATACCGCCGCGGCCGAGCAAGGCATGAAACAGGAAAATCGTCGAACGCCCCAGCACACCGATGATATCGATGCCGGAGCGACCGAAAAGGCGAACCTTTTCGAGTAATGATGTCTTGCGCATCAGCGCTTCCCCAGAAGATCTGAGCGGTAGTCCGCTGCCGGAAAGTGAAAAGGCACCGGGCCATCGGGATCGCCGGTCATGAATTGGCGAATGCGCGGGTTGTCTGCGTTCATCAGTTCTTCAGGCGTGCCCTGCCCCAGCACCTGGCCATCGCCCACTACATATAGGTAGTCGGCAATGCTCGCGGTCTCGGCCAGGTCGTGGGAAACCACGATACTGGTGATACCCAACGCATCATTGAGCAGGCGGATCAGGCGTACCAGCACCCCCATGGCAATCGGGTCCTGGCCAACGAAAGGCTCGTCGTACATGAGAATCTGCGGGTCGAGGGCGATGGCACGCGCCAGGGCGACACGACGCTTCATGCCTCCGGACAACTCGTCGGGCATCAAATCGATAGCACCGCGCAGCCCGACGGCCTGCAATTTCAGCAACACAATGTCACGAATCATTTCATCGGACAGCTGTGTATGCACCCGCAGCGGGAACGCCACGTTTTCGAAAACATCGAGATCGGTAAACAACGCGCCGCTCTGGAACAGGACGCCCATGTGTTTGCGGGCATCGAACAGGTCACTGCGCGAAAGGGTCGGCAGGTTCTGGCCATTGACCCAGACTTCACCGGCGGAGGGGCGCAATTGCATGCCCATCAGGCGCAGCAGCGTAGTCTTGCCGCAGCCGGAAGGCCCCATGATGCCCGTGACTTTGCCGCGGGGAATGCGAATATCCACATTATTGAAGATGCTGCGCGTACCGCGCTTGAAGGAAAGGCCCTTCAGCTCGACCGCGTAGGCGTTATCGGCACTCATCTAAACTCCTTGGGATGCAGCCTTTCACTCAGACACTTTGTTTTCGACAAATGCTTGCGCCGAATAGACAAAAAGGCCGTGCGGACCGAACTGGCCGCGAACTATATCACTGCTGGTACAGCGCCCCCAAGGCCGGAACAGAGCTTGTTCAGAAACAGGACAGCTAAAAAATCCTGGCTGAGGTTCAATCTCAACCACAGGTGGATTGAATAAAGCCTGACGAACTTGTGTGAGGGAATTGATCATTACCGTTATAATCGCCGACTTTTCGTCAGGCTATACGATTTCAGACATGAGCCAATCCAGCGACCTTATTCAATCCGCACAACGCACCATCCGCCTCGAGCTTGAAGCCGTAGAAGGCTTGCTGGCCCATATCGACGCGGATTTCGTACGCGCCTGCGAGATGATTCTGGCCAGCAAGGGCCGCGTAGTGGTGGTCGGCATGGGCAAATCCGGGCATGTCGGCAACAAGATCGCCGCCACCCTGGCGAGCACCGGGACCACCGCGTTCTTCGTGCATCCGGCCGAAGCCAGCCACGGCGACATGGGCATGATCACCCGGGACGACATCATCCTGGCACTGTCCAACTCCGGCACCACCAACGAAATCGTGACCCTGCTGCCGCTGATCAAGCGCCTGGGTATCCAGCTGATCAGCGTGACCGGCAACCCGGACTCGACGCTGGCAAAAGCCGCCGAAGTGAATTTGAACGTGCACGTTGCCCACGAGGCCTGCCCGCTGAACCTGGCACCGACCTCCTCCACCACCGCCGCCCTGGTCATGGGCGATGCGCTGGCCGTGGCATTGCTGGAAGCCCGCGGGTTTACCGCCGAAGACTTCGCGTTTTCCCACCCGGGCGGCGCCCTTGGCCGTCGCCTGCTGCTGAAAGTGGAAAACGTCATGCACGCCGGCGACGAGCTGCCACAAGTGCCTCGCGGCACCTTGCTGAAAGATGCCTTGATGGAAATGACCCTCAAGCGCCTGGGCATGACCGTAATCCTGGAGTCCGACGGGCGGCTGGCCGGGGTCTTCACCGACGGCGACCTGCGCCGCACCCTGGACCGCAACCTCGACATCCAGACCGCCACCATCGACGAAGTCATGACGCCTCACGGCAAGACCGCACGCCCTGACATGCTCGCGGCCGAAGCACTGAAGATCATGGAAGACCACAAGATCCTGGCGCTGGTGGTGGTCGACAGCGACGACCGTCCGGTTGGCGCCCTGAACATGCACGACTTGCTGCGTGCGGGAGTGATGTAAATGACCACCGACCTGTTGCAACGGGGCAAGCACATCAAGCTGGCGATTTTCGACGTCGACGGCGTGCTGACGGATGGCCGCCTGTACTTCCTGGAAGACGGCAGCGAATTCAAGACGTTCAACACCCTCGACGGCCAGGGCATCAAGATGCTGATGGCGGCGGGCGTGCAAACCGGAATCATCAGCGGTCGCAAGACCCCGGTTGTGGAACGCCGCGCACAAAACCTGGGTATTCCTCACCTGTATCAGGGCCGCGAGGATAAACTGGTGGTTCTGGACGAGCTTCTTGGCCAACTCAACCTAAGCTATGAGCAGGTTGCGTACCTGGGTGACGATTTACCCGACCTGCCGGTGATTCGCCGGGTCGGCCTGGGCATGGCCGTGGCCAATGCGGCGGCGTTCGTTCGCGAACACGCCCATGGTGTAACCACCGCCCGCGGCGGCGAAGGCGCCGCCCGCGAGTTCTGCGAGTTGATTCTGCGCGCCCAAGGCAGCCTTGAAGCGGCCCACGCCGCCTACCTATAGAGCGTTTTATGCTGAGTAAAAAGATTCGCAATTTCCTGATACTTGCAGTCATCGCCGCGGTTTTCCTCGCGGTCGGCTACTGGAATATCAGCCCGGAGCGCTTCCTCGACAAGCCGGTTGCACAGGTTGACGAGAGTGCTATCGACTATTACGCCATCAACGCCCACAGCATCCAGTACCTGCCCGATGGCAAGGTCCAGTATGAAATGACCTCCGACAAGGTCGAACACTTGAAGGCATCCGAGGTCACTTTGCTGACCAAGCCGGACATGAACCTGTACCGCGGCGCCGAATTTCCATGGCACGTCACCAGCGAGCGTGGCGAGGTCAACCCGGACGGCACCCAAGTGGAACTGATTGACTCGGTGCGGGTAGCCCGCACTGACGCCAAGAACCGCGACACCATTATTACCAGCAGTCGCATGACCGTATTCCCACAGAAGCAATATGCGCAGACCGAGCAAGACGTTAGAATTGACGGCGCTGGCGGTGTATCGACTGGCAAGGGAATGAAAGCGTATTTGAAAGAAAGCAGGATACACCTGCTATCGAACGTAAGAGGACAGTATGAGGCTCGTTAAAACCCTCCCTATTTTGCTCGGCCTGGGCGCAGCACTGGGAAGCGTGAGCGCCTGGGCTCTGCCGAACGATAGCCAGCAACCGATCCACATTCAGGCTGACGATGCGCAGCTGGATGACAAGCAAGGTATCGCGACCTACACGGGCAGCGTGATCATCACCCAGGGCTCGATGAAAGTGACGGGTAACACCGTGACACTGACTCGTACCCCGGCAGGCGATATCGACGTGGTCACTTCGGTGGGCAACCTGGCGTATTTCGAACAACTGCAGAAAGTGGGCGACCCTACGCCGGTCAAAGGCTATGGCAAGACGATCCAGTACCACGCCCAGCAAAACCGCATCGTGCTGATCGACCAGGCCCGGGTCATCAATGACGGCAACACCACCGACGGCGAAAAAATCGTCTACGACACGGTGAAGCAGATCGCCCAGGCCGGCCGTGCTACCGGCTCGAAAATCAGCACGCCGAAGCCGCGTATCGACATGGTTATCCAGCCGAAGCAGAAACCGGGCGCAGCCCAGCCGGCGCCGAAACCCGACGCGAAGAAGGCGAATTAATGGCAACCCTGAAAGCCCAGCATCTGGCCAAGGCTTATAAAAGCCGTCAGGTCGTGCGTGACGTCAGCCTGTCGATCGACAGCGGCCAGATCGTCGGTTTGCTCGGCCCCAACGGTGCCGGCAAGACCACCTGCTTCTACATGATCGTCGGCCTGGTGCAGGCCGATCAAGGCCGCGTCCTGATCGACGACCTGGACGTAAGCCACCAGCCTATGCACGGCCGTGCGCAGGCAGGTATCGGCTATCTTCCCCAGGAAGCATCGATCTTCCGCAAACTGTCGGTTTCCGACAACATCATGGCCATCCTCGAGACCCGCAAGGAACTCGACCGCGCCGGGCGCAAGAAAGAGCTGGAAAGCCTGCTGCAGGAATTCCACATCAACCACATTCGCGACAACCTCGGCATGAGCCTTTCCGGCGGCGAGCGTCGTCGTGTGGAAATCGCCCGCGCGCTGGCCACGGCGCCCAAGTTCATCCTGCTGGACGAACCTTTCGCCGGTGTCGACCCGATCTCGGTCGGCGACATCAAGCAGATCATCCATCATCTCAAGGCCAAGGGCATCGGTGTGTTGATCACCGACCACAACGTCCGTGAGACACTCGATATCTGCGAAACCGCCTACATCGTCAACGATGGACAGCTGATTGCCGAAGGTGACTCTGCCACTATCCTGGCCAACGAACTGGTCAAGGAAGTGTATCTGGGTCACGAGTTCCGCCTGTAGACACGGTGGTATCAGGCCATTCGCCATGGAGCGCGGTAGTCAATAAAAACCTCAGTATTTTTATTGTTACCGCGCTCTAGGCAAAGCCCCCGATATCAGGCATATAATTTGCTTATGTTTGGCGCTCACGCGCCCTGTCGTGGATGGCGCATTGCGCCGGCGAATAAGGTGTTAAGCCCCTGCCATGAAACCATCGCTAGTCCTGAGAATGGGCCAGCAGCTGACGATGACACCGCAGCTGCAACAGGCCATCCGCCTGCTCCAATTGTCGACCCTGGACCTGCAACAGGAAATCCAGGAGGCCCTGGAGTCCAATCCGATGCTCGAACGCCAGGAAGAAGGCGACGACTTCGATAATGCAGACCCGCTGGCCGACAACATCGAGCAAAAGCCCAACCCCGACGTACAGGAACCCTCCTACCAGGAAACCGCCCCCACGGTGGATAACCTTGAGGAAGGCGAATGGAACGAACGCATTCCCAACGAACTTCCCGTGGATACCGCCTGGGAAGACGTCTACCAGACCAGCGCCAGCAGCCTGCCCAGCAACGATGACGACGAGTGGGACTTCACCACCCGCACATCAGCCGGCGAGAGCCTGCAAAGCCATTTGCTCTGGCAGCTGAACCTGGCACCGATGTCCGATACCGATCGCCTGATCGCCGTGACCCTGATCGATTGCATCAACAACCAGGGCTACCTGGACGAGACCCTTGAGGAGATCCTCGAGGCGTTCGACCCGGAACTGGACATCGAACTGGACGAAATCGAAGCCGTCCTGCACCGCATCCAGCAATTCGAGCCGGCCGGCATCGGCGCCCGCAACCTCAGCGAGTGCCTGCTGCTGCAACTGCGCCAATTGCCGGCCAAGACGCCTTGGCTGAGCGAAGCGCAGCGCCTGGTCACCGACTACATCGACCTGCTGGGCAGCCGCGACTACAGCCAGTTGATGCGCCGCATGAAGCTCAAGGAAGATGACCTGCGCCAGATCATCGAGCTGGTGCAGAGCCTCAACCCACGCCCGGGCTCGCAGATCGAGTCCAGCGAAGCCGAATATGTCGTGCCCGACGTGATTGTGCGCAAGGACAACGAACGCTGGCTGGTGGAGCTGAACCAGGAATCGGTGCCGCGCCTGCGGGTCAATCCGCAATACGCAGGTTTTGTGCGCCGCGCCGACACCAGCGCCGATAACACCTTCATGCGTAACCAACTGCAGGAAGCCCGCTGGTTCATCAAGAGCCTGCAAAGCCGCAACGAAACCCTGATGAAAGTCGCCACCCAGATCGTCGAGCACCAGCGCGGCTTCCTGGAATACGGCGATGAAGCAATGAAGCCGCTGGTACTGCACGACATCGCCGAGGCGGTGGGCATGCACGAGTCAACGATTTCCCGGGTGACCACGCAAAAATTCATGCATACCCCACGGGGTATATATGAGCTGAAATACTTTTTCTCCAGCCACGTCAGCACCTCCGAAGGCGGTGAATGCTCGTCCACGGCGATCCGCGCGATCATCAAAAAACTGGTTGCCGCGGAAAATCAGAAAAAGCCGTTGAGTGACAGCAAGATCGCTGGTTTACTGGAGGCACAAGGCATTCAGGTCGCCCGTCGAACCGTCGCCAAGTACCGCGAGTCCCTTGGGATCGCGCCTTCCAGCGAGCGTAAGCGTTTGATGTGACGGGCGGGCCATAGCGTTCCAGTGGCGGGTATTCCTACCCGCCGCTTTATGCACTGGCAACGAAGGAGAAGCTGTATGCAAGTCAACATCAGTGGACACCATGTAGAAGTCACCCCTCCATTGCGCGAATACGTCGAGCTGAAGCTGAAGAAGCTTGAGGGCCATTTCGACAAGATCACCAACGTGCAGGTCATCATGAAGGTCGACAAGCTTCAGCAGAAAATCGAAGCGACACTTCAGATACCCGGTGGCGAAGTGGTCGCCAATGCCGAACATGAAGACATGTATGCATCAATCGACTTGCTCACAGACAAGCTTGACCGCCAACTTAAAAAGCATAAGGAAAAGCAGCAGAGCCTTCTTCAAGGCACTGGCCGCTAACACTCCCCACCCATGATCCGACTTGAAACCATCCTGACCCCCGGCCGTTCCCTCGTGAACGTGCCGGGCGGCAGTAAAAAGCGCGCCCTCGAACAAATTGCCAACCTGATCGGCCGCGAAGTGCCCGAACTGGATACGCAAGCTGTGTACGAGGCTCTGATCGCCCGTGAAAAGCTCGGCTCCACCGGCTTTGGCAACGGCATCGCCATTCCTCACTGCCGCCTGCAAGGCTGTGAGTCTCCAGTCAGCGCCCTGCTGCACCTGGACGCCCCTATCGATTTCGACGCCATCGACGGCGCGCCGGTCGACCTGCTGTTCGTGCTGCTGGTCCCGCAAGCTGCCACCGATGCGCACCTGGAACTGCTTCGGCAGATCGCCAGCATGCTCGACCGCAAGGACGTACGCGACAAACTGCGTAGTGCCTCAAGCAATGAGGCGCTCTACCAGGTTGTCCTGGATGAACAAAACGGGCATTAATCATGCGTTTGATCATCGTCAGCGGCCGTTCCGGCTCAGGTAAAAGCACGGCCCTCAATGTTCTTGAGGACAACGGCTTCTATTGCATCGACAACCTGCCCGCCGGCCTGCTACCGGAACTGGCGGAACGCGCGTTGATTCATACCGAGCTGGCGCAACCGCTGGTCGCCGTGTCGATCGACGCCCGCAACCTGCCCAGCCACCTCACACGCTTTCCTGAACTGCTCGAAGAAGTGCGGGCCAAGCATATCCATTGCGATGTGCTGTACCTGGACGCCGACGAAGAGACCCTGCTCAAGCGCTTCTCCGAAACCCGTCGCCGCCACCCGTTGAGCAGCCCTCATCGCTCCCTGGCCGAAGCCATCGAGGACGAGACCAAACTGCTGGGGCCAATCATTGACCTGGCCGACCTCAAGATCAACACCACCAGCCTGAACCTGTATCAACTGCGGGATGCGATCAAGCTGCGTCTGCTGAACCAGCCGGAGCCGGGCACGGCGTTCCTTGTCGAGTCGTTCGGTTTCAAGCGCGGCATGCCGGTAGATGCCGACCTGGTGTTCGATGTGCGCTGCCTGCCCAACCCGTACTGGAAGCCGGAACTGCGCGATCAGTCGGGGCTGGACCAACCTGTGGCCGAGTACCTGGCGGCGCAACCGGATGTCGAGGAAATGTACCAGGACATCTCCAGCTACCTGCTCAAGTGGCTGCCGCGTTTTGCGGCCAGCAATCGGGCTTATGTCACCATCGCCATTGGCTGCACCGGCGGCCACCACCGATCCGTCTACCTGACCGAACGCCTGGGCAAGGTGCTGCAACAAACCCTCAAGAACGTCCAGGTTCGCCACCGCGACCTCAGCTGAAAGGAACACCCCCGCGATGCCCGCTCTGGAAATTGAAATCATCAACAAGCTGGGCCTGCACGCCCGGGCCTCGGCCAAGTTCGTCGGCGTCGCCGGGCAGTTCCCTTGCCAGATCCGCGCCGGGCGTACCCCGGAATCCATGGTCGACGGCAAAAGCATCATGGCCATGATGATGCTGGCTGCGGGCAAGGGCACGAAGATTCATTTGAAGACCGAAGGCGAGCAAGAGCAGGAAGCGATGGATGCCCTGGTAGCGTTGATCAATAATTTCTTTGATGAGGGCGAGTAGGTAATCGCCCCTCCCCTGCGTCAGTTGGACAGCAGTTTGCCGTTGAACAGAATCTTCAACGTCTTGACCGTCAGTACGGCCAGGGCGATCGTCAGGAAAGCCAGGATCAGATAGGCAATCGCTTCCAGGATCACGCCTCCTTTGGCATCGGCATATTTCAACGCAGCGTTGCTCAATGCCGCAATCGGAAAGCTGATTGCCCACCAGGCAGGAGAAAAAGGCGCGGCCTGACGGAATACTTTGAATGCCAGCACCCCAAACAGGAACAGGCCAAAGTAGAAGAGCACGCTGGCAAAGTAGTCGACGCTGCCAAAGAAGTTGGTGTAAGCCAGAAAGCCGACTTCAAAGGGGGCGATAAGTATCATCAGCGAAGGTGTCATACCTTTGGCCATCACCGGCTCGTGAACCAGACGTGAAAAAATTCGCGTGAAGAACACCAGCGCAATCACACTCCCTACCGCCATCGCGAACAGATTGAACTCGTATGCCCACGCCATGGGCATGTGGGCACCTGTCACCGCGATGTCGAGCGCCGCCACCCCCGGGATCAGCCAGGCAGGCACCGCATATTGCGACTCCTGATTACCGGACAACAGTCGCGAGAGCACAATTGCCGCCAGGATCATGGTCAGCAGGCTACCCAACATCCAAAGCCCCTGGCTGATCAGGGTGCTAGCTGAACCTACGACTGCCGACAGCAGCAGCAACGCGATCGTCACCGTGCCAAAGAAATTTCCTGATATCGGGTGATTGAACTCGGCTTTGACCGCCGCAGGGTATTTAACCCATTTGGTGAGATACCCCGCCACCAGTGCGATAAACACCAGAATGGCAAACCCACCAATGACCGCTCCGATCATTTGCGCGTAAGCCACATATTCACTGGCGGACTGCCAGGCCAGGCTCA
Source organism: Pseudomonas sp. F9001 (assembly GCF_013385435.1). NCBI lineage: Bacteria > Pseudomonadati > Pseudomonadota > Gammaproteobacteria > Pseudomonadales > Pseudomonadaceae > Pseudomonas > Pseudomonas sp. F9001. The sequence goes on along the minus strand of NZ_JACAPX010000015.1, from coordinate 168,493 downwards.
GGCCGGCCAACCCCATCACGGCGCCAAACAAATTGATGGGAAGATTCTTGATGGACCCCGACCGCTCGCTCGATTCGACAGCGAAGGGGGGAAGTGGCGCGTTACAGATGCTCATGCGGGTCTCCGGTTGACGATAAAGCACGTGACGGACAGTGTCGCCTACCTCCCCTCTGTCCTATAGTGTCGCTTAACGACGATTTCAGCCATTTCCACTACGGAGACCGACACCATGCGAATTGCCCTCCTGGCATTTCCCCGCGTGCAAATGCTGGATGTCGTCGGCCCTGCCGATGTGTTCGCTGAAGCGGCCAGGCAATTGGGTAATTCCCGTGCATACAGGATCTCGGTCATCGGTACCGTCGCCGGGCAGATCAAGGGAACCAATGGGCTTCGCCTGGCCACGGATGACTCCATCGAGACGTTCAAGGGGGCTATCGATACGCTGCTGATCGCTGGAAGCCCCAGCGTGAATGACGTGGCACACGACGCCCACCTGCGGGACTGGGTACGCTACCAGGCCACGCGCGTGCGGCGGATAGGCTCGGTTTGCAGTGGCGCTTTTGTGCTGGGGGCTGCTGGCTTGCTGGTCGGGCGACGCGTCACCACGCACTGGAATTCCAGTGCATTGCTGGCCAGGCAATACCCCGATGCCGTGGTCGAACCGGACAGCATTTTTATCCGCGACGGTAACCTGTACACCTCCGCCGGTGTGACGGCCGGTATGGATCTGGCGCTCGCGTTAGTCGAGGAGGACCACGGCCGGGATTTGGCGCTCAGTGTGGCCAGGGAGATGGTGATGTACTTCAAACGGCCGGGCGGCCAGTCACAGTTCAGCGCCCAACTGGCGGCACAGACCGCAGAGCGCACGAACATTCGCCAGATACAGACCTATATCGTCGACAACCTGGCCGCAGACCTGAGCGTGGCATTGCTGGCCCAGCGCGCTGACATGAGCGAACGCAACTTTGCCCGGGTATTCAAGGCCGAGGGTGGATTCACCCCTGCCGAGTTCGTGGAGCTGGCACGTATCGACCAGGCACGGCGGCTGATCGAAGGCTCGAATGTCTCGCTCAAACGCCTGGCCGATCAGGTCGGCTATGCCAATGTTGATGGGTTCCGGCGCGCCTTCGTTCGCCGCCTGGGCGTTACCCCCAGCGACTACCGCAAGCGCTTCTTGTAGAAGCGCGACAGCCTCAGCCCAACGCCGTATCCATCACCATCATCAAGCAAAACCCGATACACAGCCCCAGGCTGGCGAGCTTGTCATGGCCATTGCGCCGCGACTCGGGAATGACTTCGTGAGTCACCACCAGCAGCATTGCCCCGGCCGCCAGCGCCAGCCCCAGCGGCAACAGCACCTGAGCCAGGCTCACCAGCCAGGCACACAGCACCGCAAACACCGGCTCCACCAGCCCTGACGCTGCGCCGATCAGGAACGCCTTGACCCGCGACATCCCTGCCCCGGCCAGCACCAACGCAATCACCAGTCCCTCCGGCACATCCTGCAAGGCAATACCCATGGCGAGGCTGTCGGCATCCGGCATGCCGCCGCCTGCCGAGACACCCACGGCCATGCCTTCGGGAATGTTGTGGGCAATGATGGCGAACACAAACAGCCAGATACGCGGCGGTATCACCGGATGCTCCGGACTGCCCACGAGCATTTCCGGGGTGGCGCCGGAGACCTTGCGATCCACCAGATACAGCCCGAACGCGCCCAGCATGATGCCGAAACTGATCAATCCACTGGCGGCCCATGGCGTCAGCCCCAGGCTTTGGGCAGCCGCAATACCCGGCACGATCAGCGAAAACGCCGTAGCGGCCAACATCACCCCGGCACCGAAGCCGAGCAGCGTGTCGCTCACCGCCAATGGCATCCGGCGGATCACCAGTACCGGCACGGCACCCAGGGCGGTGCCGAGCGCGCAGATGGCCCCGCCCTGCAAGGCACGCAGGATGCGCGGTTCCAGGTCAAGCCAGGCCAGCCCTTGGGCCACCAGCAATGCAGTTCCTGCCAATAGCAGCAGCGAGCCAAACGCATAACGAAACATTCGCACGCTGCTGATCGCCAGTGTTTCAGTGCCCATAGTCGGCCTTAGATCTTGTTATAGAGGAGTTTCAGCCCAGCGCAGCCTGGTAGCGGCCGGCAACTTCCGGCCAGTTGATGACGCTGTAGAACGCATTGATGTATTCCGGACGACGGTTCTGGTACAGCAGGTAATAAGCGTGTTCCCAGACGTCCAGGCCGAGGATTGGCGTATTGCCGTTCATCAACGGGCTGTCCTGGTTGCCGCTGCTTTCCACCACCAGGGTCTTTTGCGGCGTCACGCTCAACCACGCCCAGCCGCTGCCGAAACGGGTCAAGGCAGCTTTGGTGAAGGCCTCTTTGAAGGCGTCGAAACCGCCCAACTGCTCGTCGATGGCGTTACCCAGCGCGCCGTCTGGCTTGCCGCCGCCCTTGGGCGACATGACAGCCCAGAACAACGAGTGGTTGGCGTGGCCGCCGCCCTGGTTGATCACCGCCGCCCGGAGCTTTTCCGGCAGTTGCTGGACGCTGGACACCAGTTTCTCCACCGGCCAAGCGGCAAACTCGGTGCCTTCGACGGCTGCGTTGAGGTTGTTGATGTAGGTCTGGTGGTGCTTGGTGTAGTGGATCTCCATGGTTTGCGCGTCGATATGCGGTTCAAGGGCATCGTAGGCGTAAGGCAAGGCCGGCAAGGTGTAGGACATATCAATGAGCTCCATAAAAAGGGCTGTTGCGGGTCGACGCATCCGATGGCGCCACGTTGCTGCCCAGCAGGCGGTGGGTACGTGGGTACTCACCGTGATCGCTGATGAAATTCAGCAGTTCGACGTAGGTCTTGCTGCTCTGGCGCAGGGCCGCTTCCCGCAATAGCGGGTTAAGACGGGTGTCTTGCATGGTCTGCAACAGGCGCTGGTGAATGGCGCAGAGGTATTCCGCGCTTTCTTCCGGCTGGTTCAGGCGCAAGTGCAGGTCGGCCAGGTTGTGATGGGAAATGACGCAAGCCGCCACCGCTTCGTCGGCATCCGCCCAGCGCTCAAACAACACTTGAGCCAGGGCCAGGGCTTGCAGGTAGGCCTCGCGGGCATCTACCAGCTCGCCCGCCATAAAGCAGCGATTGGCCCGTTCGATCGTGCGTTTCCAGTGCTCCATGGTGAGCCTCCAAAGCAGGGTCGGTGATTACACGCCGCCGGCCGTGAGCTTTTCCGGATCCAGCAGGATTTCCAGTTGGCTGCGGGGCAAGTCGGTATGTTCGAGCGCCACATCAATCACCGGACGGCCTTGTTGATAGGCCTTCTTGGCGATTTCGGCGGCCTTTTGGTAACCGATGATCGGGTTCAGTGCGGTCACCAGGATCGGATTGCGCGACAGCGCTTCCTTGAGCTTGGCTTCGTTGACCTTGAAGCTGGCGATGGCCTTGTCTGCCAGCAGTCGGCTGGAGTTGGCCAGCAACTCCAGGCTGCCGAGCAGGTTCTGGGCAATGATCGGCAGCATCACGTTGAGTTCGAAGTTGCCGGACTGGCCGGCGATGGTAATCACCGTATCGTTGCCGATGACTTGTGCGGCAACCATGGCGGTGGCTTCCGGGATCACCGGGTTGACCTTGCCGGGCATGATCGAAGAGCCCGGCTGCAGGCCTTCCAGCTCGATTTCACCAAGGCCCGCCAATGGGCCGGAGTTCATCCAGCGCAGGTCGTTGGCGATTTTCATCAGGGACACGGCGGTGGTCTTGAGCTGCCCGGAGACCGCGACGGCCGTGTCCTGGGAGCCGATCAGCGCGAACAGGTTCTTGCCTGGGGTGAACTGGACGTGGGTCAGGCTGCTCAGTTGCTGGCTGAAGCGCGCTGCAAACTCCGGATGCGCATTGATCCCGGTGCCGACTGCAGTGCCACCCTGGGCCAGCGCCTGCAAGCTCGGCAGCAGGTCTTGCAGATGGCCGATATTGGCCTTGAGCTGCTGCGCCCAGCCATTGAGCACCTGGCTCATGCGCACCGGCATGGCGTCCATCAGATGCGTCCGACCGGTCTTGACGAAACGGTGCACCTCCTCGGCCTTGTGCTCGATCACCTGGACCAGGTGCAGCAGCGCCGGCAGGGTTTGCTCATGCAGCACCAGCGCCGCGCTGACGTGAATGGTGGTCGGGATGATGTCGTTGCTGCTCTGGCCGCAGTTGACGTGATCGTTAGGGTTGACCGGCTCGCCCAGCAAGCGGCTGGCGAGGGTCGCAATCACTTCGTTGGCGTTCATGTTGGAGCTGGTGCCGGAACCGGTCTGGAAGATATCCACCGGGAAATGCTGCATGAAATCGCCTTCCAGCAAGCCTTGGGCGGCATCAACGATGGCCTTGCCCTGGGCTTCGCTCAGTTGTTTCAGCTCGACGTTGGCTTTAGCAGCGGCAGCCTTGGCCAGGATCAACGCACGAATGAACTGCGCCGGCATGCGCTGGTGGCTGATGGGAAAGTTGTTCACCGCACGCTGGGTTTGTGCGCCATACAGGGCCTCGGCGGGCACTTGCAGTTCGCCCATGCTGTCGCGTTCGATACGGGTGTTACTCATCGGAAGATCCTTGCACCAGGTCAGAGTGAGAAATCGATGGCAGCAATTCGCAGGTCGCCAATTGCCAGGCAAAGGTCTGCCAGCGCTTGAGGCGGCAGGCACAGTGGGAAAGTTTTTCCAGGTCGCGCAACGGGCGCCAGGCCTGGTCCAGGCACATGGACCGCCAGTGCCAGGGCAAGGCGATGTCGGAGGCGGTGTCCAGCAGCAGGCGGAATGAGGTTTCGCCGATGGTCCACGGGTGGGTCGCAGTGCAACAGGCGAGGTACCGGCCTTCGGCCAGGTAATGTTCGATCAGGCGGGGCTCGTCGGGAGCAAGGCCGCAACGAATCTGACGACTCATCCAACGCCAGCTTTCCAGGTAGGGATCCTCATGCAGGACAGAACTCATGATCCACACTCATTCGGTAATGATATTTATTATTAAATGATATTGAGAATCAAAACAAGAGCCTGAGGGAATCACTCGGAATTCCAGGCACAAAAAAAGGCGCGCCACCCAATGGGTGGCGCGCCTTCTTTATGGCGTCTGTCGGCGGATTAGCTGCCGGCGACGGTCATCTTTTCGATCAACACCGAACCGGTGCGGATGTTGCTGCGCAGTTCCAGGTCATTACCCACCGCGACAATCTGCTTGAACATGTCACGCATGTTGCCCGCGATGGTCACTTCCTGCACGGCGAACTGGATTTCGCCGTTTTCCACCCAGAAACCCGCCGCACCACGGGAGTAATCACCCGTGACCATATTCAGGCCATGGCCCATCAACTCGGTGACCAGCAAGCCACGGCCCATGCGCCGCAACAGCGCCGCCTGGTCTTCATCGCCATGGGTGATGAACAGGTTGTGTACGCCACCGGAGTTGGCGGTGCTTGGCAGGCCGAGTTTGCGACCGGCGTAGGTGCCCAGCACATAGGACACCAGCTCACCGTTCTCAACGAACGGCTTGGCATAGGTGGCCAGGCCATCACCGTCAAACGACGAACTGCCCATGGCGCGCATCAGGTGCGGGCGCTCATCGATGGTCAGCCATTCCGGGAACAGCTTCTGGCCAATCGCACCTTCCAGGAACGACGACTTGCGGTACAGGTTGCCACCGGAAATCGCCCCAAGGAAACTGCCGAACAAACCACCGGCCAGTTCCGCCGAGAACAACACCGGCACTTCACAGGTCGGCACCGGGCGCGCGCCCAGGCGGCTGGCAGCACGCTGCGCGGCACGCTGGCCGATGAGTACCGGGTCCATCAGCAATTCGCCCTGGCGGTTCACGTCGTACCAGTAATCACGCTGCATCTGGCCGTTGGCTTCGGCGATCATCACGCAACTCAGGCTGTGACGCGTCGAGGCATAACCGCCGATAAAACCGTGGCTGTTGCCGTATACGCGGCAACCCTGATGAGTACTCAAGGTGGTGCCATCGGCGTTCTTGATCCGGCTGTCGGCATCGAATGCCGCCGCTTCACAGGTCAAAGCCTGTTCAATAGCCTGTTCCGGGGTGATGTCCCAGGCATGGAACAGGTCAAAATCCTTCAAGTCCCGAGCCATCAGGGCTGCATCAGCCAGGCCGGAGCTTTCATCTTCGGAGGTGTGCTTGGCAATCGCCAGCGCTGCTGCAACGGTTTCGCGAATCGCTTCCGGGCCGCTGGCAGAAGTGCTGGCCGAGCCCTTGCGCTGGCCCACGTACAAGGTGATGCCAAACCCCTGGTCGCGGTTGAATTCGACGGTTTCCACTTCCCGCTGGCGCACCGAAGTCGACAACCCCTGCTCCAGGGACACCGCCACTTCACAGGCACTGGCCCCCTGGCGCTTGGCCTCGGCAATGATCTGCTCGACTTGTTCCTGCAGTGCCGGTAACGCTTGCGGACCGACGCTTTGGGCTGCACTCATGGTTTTCTCCACTCAAATTCTGCTTTCGGTTAAGGCCTTCTAGCGACCGGGCCGGACAAGCGGCCCCCGACTGGTTATCATGGCGGCGTTTCTTTGCGGACTGCCACCATGGTTGATTCTTACGACGACTCCCTCGATGGGGAGAAAAGCAAATCTCAGGTCAAACGCGAGCTGCATGCTCTGGTTGACCTCGGCGAGCGCCTTACAACACTCAAGCCTGACTTGTGTGCAAAACTGCCATTGACCGACGCCCTGCGCCGGGCTCTGAACGATGCGCCCAAGCACACCGCGAATATCGCGCGTAAACGGCACCTCATGTTCATCGGCAAACTGATGCGCGACCAGGACACTGACGCCATTCTGACGTTGCTCGATCAACTCGATGCCTCCACTCGCCAGTACAACGAGCGCTTCCATAACCTGGAACGCTGGCGTGATCGCCTGATCGCTGGCGATGACGCGGTACTGGAGAAGTTCGTCATCGAGTACCCGGATGCCGATCGCCAACAATTGCGCTCCCTGATCCGTCAGGCCCAGCACGAACTGGCGCAAAGCAAGCCACCGGCCTCCAGCCGAAAAATCTTCAAATACATCCGTGAGCTGGACGATAGTCAACGCGGCCTGCGCTGACCCTCTTCCCCGGGTGGCGGCCTTCGCCACCCGAAGCTCCCGTTCTTACGACCCCGTGCCACCCACGGTGATCGCATCGATTTTCAAGGTTGGCTGGCCGACACCCACCGGCACCGACTGACCATCCTTGCCGCACGTCCCCACACCGCTGTCCAGCGACAGGTCGTTACCGACCATCGACACCTTGCTCATGGCTTCCGGGCCGTTGCCAATCAACGTTGCACCCTTGACCGGCGCGGTGATCTTGCCGTCTTCGATCAAATACGCCTCGCTGGTGGAGAACACGAACTTGCCGCTGGTGATATCCACCTGCCCCCCACCGAGGTTGGCGCAGTAGATGCCGCGTTTCACCGAGGCGATGATTTCGGCCGGATCGCTTTCGCCGCCGAGCATGTAGGTGTTGGTCATGCGCGGCATCGGCAGGTGCGCGTAGGACTCGCGACGACCGTTACCGGTGCGGGCCACGCCCATCAGGCGCGCGTTGAGCTTGTCTTGCATGTAGCCCTTGAGCACACCGTTTTCGATCAGTGTGGTGCACTCGGTCGGGGTGCCTTCGTCATCGACCCTCAACGAACCGCGACGCCCGGCCAGGGTACCGTCATCGACGATGGTGCAGAGCCTGGACGCAACCATCTCGCCCATGCGCCCGCTGTAGGCGGAACTGCCCTTGCGGTTGAAATCACCTTCCAGGCCGTGGCCCACCGCTTCATGCAGCAACACGCCGGACCAGCCAGAGCCCAACACCACCGGCAACGTACCCGCCGGGGCCGGAATTGCTTCCAGATTGACCAGGGCCTGGCGCAACGCTTCACGGGCATACCCCATGGCGCGGTCTTCGGTGAGGAAATAACGGTAGTCGGTACGCCCACCGCCGCCATGGCCACCGCGCTCGCGACGGCCATTCTGTTCAACGATCACGCTGACATTGAAGCGCACCAGCGGCCGCACATCCGCCGCCAGGCCGCCATCGGTGGAGGCCACGAGGATGCGTTCCCACACCCCGGCCATGCTTACGGTGACTTGCTGGATACGCGGGTCCAGGGCGCGGGTCGCCGCGTCCACACGCTTGAGCAGCTCGACCTTTTCGGCACGGCTGATCACTTCCAATGGGTTATCCGGGGCATACAGCTGGGCCACGTCCTGGGTGCTGAACGCCTGCACCGTGCCGTTTTGCCCGGCACGGGAGATCGAACGCGCTGCACGAGCCGCCAGCCCCAGGGCTTCCAGGGTGATGGCGTTGCTGTAGGCAAAGCCGGTTTTTTCACCGGACTGCGCACGCACACCCACGCCTTGGTCGAGGTTGAAGCTGCCTTCCTTGACGATCCCGTCTTCCAGGGCCCAGGACTCGGAAATCTGCCCCTGGAAATACAGGTCGGCCGCGTCGATGCCTGGCCCGGCCAGATCGCCGAGGACCGTTTGCAAGCTTTCGATGGTCACGCCACCAGGCGCCAGGAGGTGTTCACTGACTGAGGACAACAACTCGCTCATAGGTTTGGCCTTAAATTCATCGTTCTGAAGCAGGTCGCTGTGCGCCCTGCGAGAAAAAGCGCCGGTGGCCCGCCACCGGCATGCGCGTCCGTATCGACGCCTGTTCGCTGCTATCGCGTTCGGCCAACAACACCGCCTCGCCTTGATCCTGTTGTGCCAGCACCCGCCCCCATGGGTCGATGATCGCTGCATGCCCGAAGGTTTCCCTGGGCCCCGGATGCACGCCACCCTGGGCGGCTGCCAGCAGGTAGCACTGGGTCTCGATGGCACGCGCACGGATCAGCACATCCCAGTGCGCGGCGCCGGTTACCGCTGTAAAGGCCGAGGGCGCGGTGATCAACTCGGCACCCGCAGCGCGCAATTCGCTGTATAGCTCCGGGAAGCGCAAGTCGTAACACACCGTCAGCCCCAGGCGGCCGACCGGCGTATCCGCCACGACCACCTGGCTACCATGAGCATAGTCATCGGATTCACGATAACGACCCCGGGCATCGGCCACATCGACATCGAACAGGTGCAGCTTGTCGTAGCGGGCAACGATTTCGCCCTGATCATCGATCAGCAGCGAGCAGGCATTGGACTTGGCGTTCGGTTGATCCTTTGGAGGCAGCGGCAAAGTGCCGGCCACTATCCATAAGGTGAGGTCGCGGGCGGTCTGTTTCAACCATGGCAGGATCGGACCTTCGCCCAAGGCCTCGGCGCGACCGATATCGGCCACATCGCGACGGCCCATGGCGGCGAAGTTTTCCGGGAGTACCGCAAGCCTTGCACCGCCCGCCGCCGCTTGCTCCAGCAGGCGCCGAGCCTGAGCCAGGTTGGCCAGCACATCGCTTTGGCTGACCATTTGAATTACCGCAAAGGACATGGGCCCACACTCCAGAAAAGGCATGAGGCCATGCTACTCCACAGGTACTCAGTTTGGCTTTTCAAATGGCTTGTCGAAGGTGATTTTCGGGTCCTTCCACGGGCCTTCTACCTTGTACTGCACGCTGGCGAAACGCGAAACACGGTCGCCAATCAGCTTGTCGATCAGGAACAGCGCCCCACCAATGGCCGGCGCGCCGACGATCAAAGCAGCAATCGGCAGGTTGTTGGTGACCGGCAGCGTCACCAGCAACTTGGCATCGACGCGATCTGCCACCAGGTCCAGGGTGCCGTTGATCTCCAGGTTACTCGACGGGCCGGTCATGGTGATCGGCTCACGGGTTACAAACACGCCGTTACTGGCGGCCAGCAAGCCCTTGACCCGGTCATAACTCAAGCCCTTGCCAAGCAAGTCCGAGAAGTCCAGGCGCAGCCGGCGACCGATGGAGTTGAAGTTCAGCAAGCCAAACACCCGCAGGGCCTGCGCACCGCCGTCCACTTCAACAAACTGGCCTTTGCGGAAACTGGCGTCCAGGCTGCCGGAGAAACGCTTGGGACCTACCCAGGCCGGCGAACCCGGCCAGCGGCCGTCCACGTCCACGTGAAAATCTTCGCTGGTCACGCTCGGCGCAAATCCCCAGCCCTTGAGCACGTCGCCAATGTTCTTGCCATCGAGGCGGCCCTTGTACCAACTGCTGCTGGCACCGGGTGCACCTTCCCAACCGCCGGCGCCCTGGAGCACCATGCCCTTGAGCCCCAGGTTCAGGCTGTTGAACGCCATGCCCCTGGTGGTCGGGCGAACTTTCAGAGACCAGGCACCTACCAGGTCCGGGCCCTGGAACAACTGGGCAATCGAGATATCCAGCGCGGGAATATCCTTGGGATCAACATCAGCCAATGGGTCCGGCGCATTTTCATCCGCCTGCACGGTCGGATCCACCGCAGGCAGCTTCACGTATTGCAGGTTGACTGCAATCGGCGCGCCCTTGGCGTCCGGCAACCCCACGGTACCCTTGGCCTGCTGGCTGTCGAACTGCAAGCCCCAGGCAGCGGGTTTGCGGTCCAGCTGCAAGCTGACCTGGTCGAACTGGGTGCCGAAACCGGTCAGCTTGCCGACCTTGAAATCGGCCCCGCTCAACAACTGCTTGGCACTGCCACCCGGGTCGTTGCCGGCGTAGCGGTCCACGAGCTTTTTCCAGGGGTCGATATCCAGCTCCGACAACACGCCGCGGATTCGCAAGCCCTTGCCGGCCGGCAACACCGCATCGCCATCTCCCAGGAACAGCTCACCCCGGCCGTCGGCGAAATTGTCCGCCGGGGCGGCGAAGGTGAAGCTGCCCAACTCGCCATAATCGAACCAGTAACGGCGCTCCTTACCCTGCAAGGTCATGCGGAACACACTGTCGCGGCCCTGGCTCGCCGGCATGCCGAACGGCGCCGGCAGGTCCACGGCCACGCCCTTGAGGTTGGAGCTGACCATCAACTGGCTGTCGGCGCCATCGAGGTTGAGCTGCAATTGGTAGGGGATATCGCCGGACACCGGCAACGGCTGGCTGACCTTCAGCCAGTCAGTCAGCCGCTTGACGGTCACCTGCCCTTTCGCGGTGACGCGGGTGTTGAGGTCGCCTGGCTTGCCATCGGCGAAAATCTGCGCGGTGATCGGTCGGTCGAAGGCCTGGGCGCTGATGTTCTGGCCACTCAGGCCCTTGGCGCTGTCGAAGCGGAAATCACCCTTGAGCTGGCTCAGGTCCAGCGTAGGCTCGGCCAGTTGCAGGCGGGACTTGTCGGTCTTGAAATCCACCACGATCTTGGGATCGGCGCCCTTGGCCAGGGGAATATCCAGGTCCAGCTTGCCTTGCAGGTCGCCCTCGCCTTTCCAGCCGGCGAAGGTCGAGGCGGTGCCGATCGGCGCTTCCTGAAGGATTTTCAGGCCATCGCCCAGGCCGCCGGCAAAGTTGCCGGTGAGCAGCAGGTGGCTGTCCTTGCCTTCGGGGGCGTGGGGAATGTTGACGTAGATATCATTGACCTTGGTGTCGAGCAACTGGCCCTTGCTGGCCAGGATGCGCACGCCGCTTTCCTCGACAAACACTTCACCCTTGACCTTGCTCACGTGCGGCCAGCCCGGCTGGAATGCCAGCTCGGCATCATGCACCTTGAAGAACAGGCTGATATTGCGCGAGGCAGGCAGTGCGTCGTGGTTCAGCGAGCCTTGGTACTGGAAGAAGCCCTCGTCCACTGCCCCCTTGAGAATCGCAGTGCGCAGCCACTCATCGAGTGCCGGGCTCAACACCGCCGGCAGGTATTTGGGGGTGAAGCGGCCATCGCCGTCGACCATACCGACCCGCAGGTCCATGTAGTCTTCCTGGCTATGGTCGAAATGCAGGCGAATCAGGAAGTCGGCGGCGACCTTGCCCTCCTCGCCCAGCACCTTGATATACGGCGCGATCAGGGTGAAGCCTTGCTTGTCGAGCTTCCACGTCAGGCGAGCGTTGGCCTGGATGTACTGCCAGGGCTTGGCGAAGATCGGAAACAGGTGCAAGGAGAAATCCTTGCTGTCCATGCGCAGCTCACCCTTGCCCAGGTCACCGCTGATGCTGCCGCTGACATTGCGGGCTGCCGGCGCGCCGAAGTAAGCGTCGAAACCAATACGGTCGAGGTTGGCCGCGAAGCTCACGCGCTGGTCGGTGGTGTCTTGAGGCCGATAATCCAGCAACACGTTCCGCAGCGTGCCGGTGGCCTTCAGATGATCCAGGGTGGTGGCCACGGCTTCCGGCAAGGGTGCCAAGGCGTGCAGCAATGGCGTGATCGGCGTCAGGTCGAGGCGATCGGCCTGCAGGTTCCAGACTTCCTGGGCCTTGTCGGTGGCCAGGGTTTGCTGCAGTTGCAGGCGCGATTCCCAGCGGGTGTCGCCGAGGTTCATTGCGAGCGAGTCAAACAGCACCTTGAGGCCGCTGTCACTGCGTTGCAGGTACGCAGTGAGGGCCAGGTTCTCGATGTGCGTCGGCTTGCGATCGGCATAGCTGCCCTTGAGCTGCGGGGCGTTGAGGCGCACGGCGGCGCTTTGCACGGTGCCCTTGGCCCAGGTCAGCCAGAATTCGCCGCCGGCCTTGAGTTCGGTAAGTTTCCATTGCTGGGTCAGTTTTGCCGGGATCCATTTTGCCCAGTCACTCTGGGGCAAGCTCAGGTAAGCCTCGGCTTCGCCGTCTTTCCACTGGCTGGCGCGGATTCGGGTGCGCAGGTTCAACGCCAGGGGCTGGCCGTCGGGCAGGGTCAGGCGCGCGTCCAGGCGCTGGCGGTTGGCGCCGGTCTGCAGGCTCACGCCGACATAGGTCAAGGTCAGCGGAGCCTGGTCGAACGGCTGCAGCGTCACCTGGCTGTCGAGCAATGAAACCTGCCCGACCATTTGCAGGCGCGTCAGCAGTTGTTCGGGATCCAGCGGCTGGTCATCCTGCACCGGCAGGCCTTGCAGCGCCCAGTGGCCGTCCTGGTCTTCCTTCACGCTGACTTGCAGGCCGCTGACTTCCAGGTGGGCAATGCGCACTTCACGCGCCAGCAGGCTGGCCCAGATATCCGGCACCACTTGCACCTGGTCCAGGCGCAGGGCGCTGCTGCCCTCGCCGACCATCACGTCGTGAGCCAACAATACCGGCGCGAAGCCACTCCAGCGCCCTTCCAGGCTGCCGATGTTCACGGGCATATCCAGCGCAGTACGCGCCTTGGCCTCGATTTCGCCACGGTATTCCGCCACCAACGGCGTCAATTCACGGCCCAGGCTCACGTACACCGCCGCCAATACCAGCAGCAAGGCGCACAGGCCGAGGCCCCAGCGGGTCAATGCGGCAAAAAAGCGTATCAGACGCTCCATGTCAGGCGACCCTCAAAGGCAATAGTCGGACGGCAGATCAAGGGCTGCCCGTCTCGTTGATAAGAACTAACGCGAATCAGAGCAGCACCACGTCATATTGTTCCTGGGAATACATGGTTTCGACCTGGAAGCGAATGGTGCGCCCGATAAAACCCTCCAGCTCGGCTACGTTGCCGGATTCTTCATCCAGCAAACGGTCGACCACCTTCTGGTTAGCCAGGACTCTATAGCCCTCGGCCTGGTAGGCGCGTGCCTCCCGTAAGATTTCCCGGAAAATCTCGTAGCAAACCGTTTCCGGGGTCTTCAACTTACCGCGCCCCTGGCAACTGCTGCACGGCTCGCACAGCACTTGCTCCAGGCTTTCGCGGGTGCGCTTGCGGGTCATCTGCACCAGGCCCAGCTCGGTGATGCCGATGATGTTGGTCTTGGCGTGATCGCGCTCCAGTTGCTTCTCCAGGGTACGCAGCACCTGGCGCTGGTGCTCTTCGTCTTCCATGTCGATGAAGTCGATGATGATGATCCCGCCCAGGTTGCGCAGGCGCAGCTGGCGGGCGATCGCGGTGGCCGCTTCGAGGTTGGTCTTGAAGATGGTTTCTTCGAGATTGCGATGGCCCACAAAGGCACCGGTATTCACGTCTATAGTGCTCATGGCTTCCGCCGGGTCCACCACCAGGTAACCGCCGGACTTGAGCGGCACTTTGCGCTCAAGGGCTTTCTGGATTTCGTCTTCGACGCCATACAGGTCGAAAATCGGCCGCTCGCCCGGGTAATGCTCCAGGCGATCGGCGATTTCCGGCATCAGCTCGGCAACAAATTGCGTAGTGCGCTGGAAGGTTTCCCGCGAGTCGATGCGAATTTTCTCGATCTTCGGGCTGACCAGGTCGCGCAAGGTGCGCAGGGCCAGGCCGAGGTCTTCGTAGATCACGCTGGGGGCGCCGATGGTCTTGATCTGCGCGCCGATCTGGTCCCACAGGCGACGCAGGTAGCGGATATCCATGAGGATTTCATCGGCACCGGCACCTTCTGCGGCAGTACGCAGGATAAAGCCGCCGGCCTCCTTGATACCTTCCAGCGCCACGCAGTCACTGACCACCTTTTTCAGGCGCTCGCGCTCGGCTTCATCTTCGATTTTCAGGGAAATACCGACGTGGGCCGTGCGCGGCATGTACACCAGGTAGCGCGAAGGAATCGACAGTTGCGTGGTCAGCCGTGCGCCCTTTGAGCCAATCGGATCCTTGGTGACTTGCACCACCAGGCTCTGCCCTTCGTGCACCAGGGCGCTGATGCTTTCAACCGCCGGGCCTTCGCGCAGGGAGATTTCCGAAGCATGGATAAACGCAGCGCGGTCCAGGCCGATGTCGACGAACGCCGCTTGCATCCCCGGCAACACACGCACGACCTTGCCTTTATAAATATTGCCGACGATCCCGCGCTTTTGGGTGCGCTCGACGTGCACTTCTTGCAGAACACCGTTCTCTACCACCGCCACGCGTGATTCCATCGGCGTGATATTGATCAGAATCTCTTCACTCATGGCTGGGTCTCGTTCAGGCGTTTTCACAATAGTGACCGATCGCTTAAGGCTTGGCGCTGGAATACGGCGTTTAGCGCACGGTAAGGTTTTGCCAACAGGGTATGCCGAATTGGCCCAGCAGTTCTGCGGTTTCGCAGACCGGCAGGCCAACGACGGCAGAGTAGCTGCCATTGAGTCCGGCGACGAACACCGCCGCCAAGCCTTGGATAGCATAGCCGCCCGCTTTGTCCTGGGGCTCGCCGCTGTGCCAATAAGTGGTGGCTTCGTCCGCTGAAATCCTGCGAAAGCGCACACGACTGCTGACCAGCTGCGTTTCGCAACGCTGGCCGTCAATCAGGGCAATGGCCGTCAAAACTTCGTGTTCACGCTCGGAAAGGGCCAGCAACATGGCCAGGGCATCGGCTTGATCCACGGGTTTACCGAGGATCCGGCCGTCGAGGATCACGGCTGTGTCCGCGCCCAGCACACAGGCGCCGGTGGCATCGGCCAAGGTCGCTCGACCGGCCGCAGCCTTGCCGCGCGCCAGGCGTTCTACGTAGGACGCGGGCGATTCATTTGTAAGGGGAGTTTCATCAATGGCGGCGCTGACGACGGTGAACGGCACGCCGATCTGTGTCAGCAGCTCACGCCGCCTCGGGGAACCCGAGGCCAGATAAAGCGAATTCATGCAGACTCTCCCTGTAGGGTTCGATAACCAGGCAGAGCCTCGCGATCCATTCAATTGATTTTATAGCGACGACGCAATCCACGCAGGCCAAAACTGACCCAGGGCCACAACAGCGCGCTGACCAGCGCGGGCAACACCAGCGCCAGGGTCGGTTGGCGGTTGCCGGTCAAGGCGCTGAGCCACAGCTGTACCAACTGCGCCAGGCCGAAGATCACCAGGATCACCAGGCACTGTTGCCACATCGGGAACATCCGCAGGCGCTGCTGCAATGACAGCACCAGGAAGGTAATCAGGGTCAGGATCAGCGCGTTCTGCCCGAGCAGGGTGCCGTAGAGCACATCCTCCATCAGCCCCAGGCACATGGCCGTAACCATCCCGACCTTGTGCGGCAGCGCCAGGGCCCAGAACGCCAGCAGCAAGGCGAGCCACAGCGGGCGCAGGATCTCCATGAATTGCGGCAGCGGCGAAACGCTGAGCAGCAAGCCGATGGCAAAGGTCAGCCAGACGATCCAGCCGTTACGCGAATGAGTACCGGCCATTATTCTTCCCTCTGCCGAGTGGTTGCCGGGGCCGCAGCCGGTGGTTTGGCGGCGGCGGGCGGTTTGGCAGCGGCAGGTGTTGCAGCCGCAGGCTTGGCCGGACGCGCGCTATGGGCCACAGGCTTGACCGGTGTCGCAACCGGCGCGGCTGGCGTTGCCGGAGCGGCTGCCGGGGCAGCAGGTGCCGCCGGTTTTGGCACGGTGGCCGGAATGATTGGCGCGGTGCCGTTTTGCTTGTCTTCCGCTTCCTGGGCCTGGGCGGCTTCGTTGGCACGCTCTTCCGGGGTGCGGTTGTCACTGAACACCAGCAACAGGTAACGGCTGCGGTTCAATGCGGCGGTCGGCACGGCACGCACAATGGCGAACGGCTGGCCGGAATCGTGGATCACTTCCTTGACCGTCGCGACCGGGTAGCCTGCCGGGAACCGCTGACCCAGGCCGGAGCTGACCAGCAGGTCGCCTTCCTTGATGTCGGCGGTGTCTGCGACGTGACGCAACTCCAGGCGTTCCGGGTTACCGGTACCGCTGGCAATCGCCCGCAGGCCGTTGCGGTTGACTTGCACCGGGATGCTGTGGGTGGTGTCGGTCAGCAACAGGACGCGAGAGGTATAAGGCATCAACTCCACCACCTGGCCCATCAAGCCACGGGCATCGAGCACCGGTTGGCCAAGGACTACGCCGTCGCGCTCACCCTTGTTGATGATGATGCGATGGGTGAAGGGGTTCGGATCCATACCGATCAACTCGGCCACTTCGACCTTCTCATTGACCAGCGCAGAGGAATTGAGCAACTCGCGCAGCCGAACGTTCTGCTCGGTGAGGGCCGCCAGCTTTTGCATGCGCCCCTGCAGCAGCAGGTTTTCGGTCTTGAGTTTTTCGTTCTCGGCCACCAGTTCGGTGCGGCTGCCAAATTGACTGGCGACACCCTGATAAAGACGCTGCGGCAGGTCAGTGATCCAGTACGTCTGCATCAGGACCAGCGACATCTGGCTACGCACTGGCTTGAGCAGTGTGAAGCGGGCATCGACCACCATCAGCGCAACCGATAGCACGACCAGCACCAACAGGCGCACGCCCAATGAGGGGCCTTTGGAAAAAAGCGGTTTAATAAGCCGCTCCTCCCAGGCAAATGTTTTCTTTATTCATACGGCATCAAACCGGCCTGGATGCAGATTGAAGAAGATAAACGCCAACAGGCAGCACTGCAAAGTGCTGCCTGTGAGCGAAACATGGGCAAACCAGCAAATTCTTATTCGCTGGAGAGCAGGTCCATGGTGTGTTTATCCATCATTTCCAGTGCACGGCCACCGCCACGGGCGACGCAGGTCAACGGGTCTTCAGCGACGATCACTGGCAGACCGGTTTCCTGGGCCAGCAACTTGTCGAGGTCGCGCAGCAAGGCGCCACCACCGGTCAGTACCAGGCCACGCTCGGCGATATCGGAAGCCAGTTCCGGAGGCGATTGCTCCAGGGCGCTCTTCACCGCCTGAACGATGGTGGCCAGGGACTCTTGCAGAGCTTCCAGCACTTCATTGGAGTTCAGGGTGAAGGCACGTGGGACGCCTTCGGCCAGGTTGCGACCGCGAACATCGACTTCGCGAACTTCGCCGCCCGGGTAAGCGGTACCGATTTCCTGCTTGATGCGCTCGGCGGTGGATTCGCCGATCAGGCTGCCGTAGTTGCGACGCACGTAGGTGATGATCGCTTCGTCGAAGCGGTCGCCGCCAACCCGTACGGATTCGGCATACACCACACCATTGAGGGAGATCAGGGCGATTTCAGTAGTACCACCACCGATATCCACCACCATCGAACCGCGCGCTTCTTCAACCGGCAGGCCGGCACCGATCGCAGCGGCCATTGGCTCTTCAATCAGGAACACTTCACGGGCACCGGCGCCAAGGGCCGACTCACGGATGGCACGACGTTCCACCTGGGTGGACTTGCACGGAACGCAGATCAGCACACGAGGGCTGGGCTGCAGGAAACTGTTTTCGTGAACCTTGTTGATGAAGTACTGCAGCATCTTTTCGCAGACACTGAAGTCAGCAATCACGCCATCCTTCATCGGACGAATGGCAGCAATGTTGCCCGGTGTTCGGCCCAACATGCGCTTGGCCTCGGTGCCAACGGCAACGACACTTTTCTGATTACCATGGGTCCGAATGGCCACAACCGATGGCTCATTCAGGACGATACCGCGCTCGCGCACGTAAATAAGGGTGTTGGCAGTGCCCAGGTCGATGGAAAGATCGCTGGAAAACATGCCACGCAGTTTCTTGAACATGGGAAAGGGACCCTAGGCAACGCGTGGGTAAAAAAGTGCGGCAAACTCTAACAACGACAGGGATTTTGGGCAAGGCGCCAATGTGCTAAATTGGCCGACTTTCTGTGCACCAACCCCCACAATCGCGGCCATATGACCGTAGAAATGCGGTAGTGTTCCTACAATCTAACACACGGATAGCTTCCGTTCTGTTTTCCACTGGAGAATCCCATGGCGCTTGAACGCTCCGACGTGGAAAAAATCGCTCATTTGGCCTGCCTGGGCCTCAATGAAGCCGATCTTCCACAGACCACCGCAGCCCTGAACAGCATTCTCGGGCTGGTCGACCAAATGCAAGCCGTGAATACCGACGGCATCGAGCCCCTGGCTCACCCGCTGGAAGCCAGCCAGCGCCTGCGCGCCGACGTCGTGACCGAGCGCAATAATCGCGAGGCTTACCAGTCCATCGCGCCAGCGGTCGAAAACGGCCTGTACCTGGTTCCGAAAGTCATCGACTAAAGGGAAAGAGCCTGCAATGCATCAATTGACTCTGGCCGAGATCGCCCGCGGTCTCGCCGACAAAAAGTTTTCTTCCGAAGAGCTGACCACGACCCTGCTGGCGCGTATCGCCGAGCTGGACCCTAAGGTCAACAGCTTCATCAGCATCACCGAAGAGCTGGCCCTGAGCCAGGCCAAGGCCGCCGACGTACGTCGCGCCAACGGTGAGAACGGCGCCCTGTTGGGTGCGCCGATTGCCCACAAGGACCTGTTCTGCACCCAGGGCATTCGCACCAGTTGCGGCTCGAAGATGCTCGACAATTTCAAGGCGCCCTACGACGCCACTGTGGTCGCCAAGCTGGCCGCTGCCGGGGCCGTGACCCTGGGCAAGACCAACATGGACGAATTCGCCATGGGCTCGGCCAACGAGTCGAGCCACTACGGCGCGGTGAAAAACCCGTGGAACCTTGAGCACGTGCCCGGCGGTTCGTCCGGTGGTTCGGCGGCCGCGGTTGCCGCTCGTCTGTTACCTGCCGCCACGGCCACCGACACTGGCGGCTCGATCCGCCAACCGGCCGCTTTCACCAACCTCACCGGCCTGAAACCGACCTACGGTCGCGTTTCCCGCTGGGGCATGATTGCCTACGCCTCCAGTCTCGACCAGGGCGGCCCCCTGGCACGCACCGCTGAAGACTGCGCAATTTTGTTACAAGGCATGGCAGGCTTCGATCCGCAGGACTCCACCAGCATTGATGAACCCGTGCCGGACTACAGCGCCAGCCTGAATACCTCGATCAAAGGCCTGCGCATCGGCGTGCCGAAAGAATATTTCAGCGCCGGCCTCGACCCGCGCATCGCCGAACTGGTGCACAACAGCGTCAAGGAGCTGGAAAAGCTCGGCGCCGTGATCAAGGAAATCAGCCTGCCGAACAACCAGCACGCGATTCCGGCCTACTACGTGATCGCCCCGGCAGAAGCGTCCTCCAACCTGTCGCGGTTCGACGGCGTGCGCTTCGGCTACCGCTGCGAAAACCCGAAAGACCTCACCGACCTGTACAAGCGCTCCCGTGGCGAAGGTTTCGGCGCGGAAGTACAACGCCGGATCATGGTCGGTGCCTACGCCCTGTCGGCCGGCTACTACGACGCGTACTACCTCAAGGCGCAAAAGATCCGTCGCCTGATCAAGAACGACTTCATGGCTGCCTTTAATGAAGTCGACGTGATCCTCGGCCCAACCACGCCGAACCCGGCCTGGAAGATCGGCGCCAAGACCGGCGACCCGATCGCCGAGTACCTGGAAGACCTGTACACCATCACCGCCAACCTCGCCGGTCTGCCGGGCTTGTCCATGCCTGCAGGTTTCGTCGATGGCTTGCCGGTGGGCGTGCAACTGCTCGCCCCGTATTTCCAGGAAGGCCGCCTGCTCAATGTGGCGCACCAGTACCAGTTGAACACTGACTGGCACACTCGCACCCCTACCGGCTTCTGAGGAGAACACTATGCAATGGGAAGTCGTGATCGGGCTGGAGATTCATACCCAGCTCGCCACCCAATCGAAGATTTTCTCCGGTAGCGCCACCACGTTCGGCGCAGAACCCAACACCCAGGCCAGCCTGGTAGACCTGGGCATGCCCGGCGTGCTGCCGGTGCTGAACCAGGAAGCGGTGCGCATGGCGGTGATGTTCGGCCTCGCCATCGATGCCGAGATCGGCCAGCACAACGTGTTCGCCCGCAAGAACTACTTCTACCCGGACCTGCCCAAGGGCTACCAGATCAGCCAGATGGAATTGCCGATCGTCGGCAAGGGCTACCTGGACATCCCACTGGAAGACGGCACCATCAAACGTGTCGGCGTGACCCGTGCGCACCTGGAAGAAGATGCCGGCAAGAGCCTGCATGAAGAATTCAACGGCGCCACCGGCATCGACCTGAACCGCGCCGGCACCCCGCTGCTGGAGATCGTTTCCGAGCCGGACATGCGCAGCGCCAAGGAAGCCGTGGCCTACGTCAAGACGATCCACGCGCTGGTGCGTTACCTCGGGATCTGCGACGGCAACATGGCCGAAGGCTCCCTGCGTTGCGACTGCAACGTGTCGGTGCGGCCAAAGGGCCAGGCCGAATACGGCACCCGCTGCGAGATCAAGAACGTCAACTCGTTCCGTTTCATCGAGAAGGCGATCAACACCGAAGTACGTCGCCAGATCGAGTTGATCGAAGACGGCGGCAAGGTGATCCAGCAGACCCGCCTGTACGACCCGAACAAAGACGAAACCCGCGCCATGCGCAGTAAGGAGGAAGCCAACGACTACCGTTACTTCCCCGATCCGGACCTGCTGCCGGTGGTCATCGAGGACTCGTTCCTGGCTGACGTGCGCGCCACGCTGCCGGAACTGCCACCGCAGAAACGCGAGCGTTTCCAGGCGCAGTTCGGTCTTTCGGTGTATGACGCAAGCGTGCTGGCGTCGAGCCGCGAGCAAGCCAACTACTTCGAAAAAGTCGTGAGCATTGCCGGCGACGCCAAACTGGCGGCCAACTGGGTGATGGTTGAGCTGGGCAGCCTGTTGAACAAACAGGGCCTGGAAATCGACGAAGCACCGGTGTCGGCCGAGCAACTGGGCGGCATGTTGCTGCGGATCAAGGACAACACCATCTCCGGCAAAATCGCCAAGACCGTGTTTGAAGCCATGGCCGCCGGCGAAGGCAACGCTGACGAGATCATCGAGAAGCGCGGCCTGAAACAAGTCACCGACAGCGGCGCGATTTCGGCCGTGCTCGACGAGATGCTGGCAGCCAATGCCGAGCAGGTTGAACAATACCGTGCGGCGGATGAAGCCAAGCGGGGCAAGATGTTCGGCTTCTTTGTCGGCCAGGCGATGAAAGCCTCCAAAGGCAAGGCCAACCCGCAACAGGTCAACGAACTGCTGAAAAGCAAACTCGAAGGCTAAACGCGGTGAAATGGTCGGAGCAGGACCTCACGTCCAACTCTGACCCCTTGTGGGAGCGGGCTTGTGTGGGGCGGGCTTGCTCGCGAAAGCGGTGGATCAGTCAGCCTATTCGTTGCCTGACACACTGCATTCGCGAGCAAGCCCGCTCCCACCCAAGCCCGCTCCCACATCTGTAAGGGGGAAACCTTGAAAATGAAGCGTCTACTCGGCCTGTTGGCCCTGTTCTCTCTGCTCGCCGGCTGCGCCAGCGGCCTCATCGACCCCAACGGCTATGACGAAACCGGCTCCGCTTCCTACTACGGCGCCAAACACCACGGCAACCGCACTGCCAGCGGTGAACCGTTCAACCAGAATGCCCTGACCGCCGCCCATCGTCGCCTGCCCTTCGGCACGCAGGTGAAGGTCACCAATCTCGACAACAACAAAAGCGTCGTTGTCCGCATCAATGATCGCGGCCCGCATACCCGTGGGCGCCTGATCGACCTTTCACGCAAGGCCGCCGAACAGATCGGTATGATCGGCAGCGGCACCGCGCGCGTTCGCGTGCAAGCCCTCAGCAACTGACCGACGGAGCCCAGGCCATTTCCGCATTAACCGCCCTCTCGCCCTTTAGCCTGATCGAACTGATCAGCGGCCTGCTGCTGTTGATCTTCGGCGCAGAAGTATTAGTGCGCGCCGCTGTGCGCCTGGCGGCCAGCCTCAAGGTGCGCCCGCTGATCATCGGCCTGAGCATCGTCGCCTTCGGCAGCAGCGCGCCGCAGATGGCGATCAGCTTGCAAGCGACCCTGGCGGACAATACCGACATCGCCGTGGGCAGTGTGATCGGCAGCAGCATCTTCAACACCCTCGTGACCCTTGGCCTGGCAGCCCTGATCATTCCGCTGCGGGTCTCCCGGCAACTGGTACGCCTGGATATCCCGATGATGATCATCGCCAGCCTGCTGGTGTTTGTGCTAGCCGCCAATGAAGAACTCACGCCGATCGATGGCCTGTTACTGCTGGTGGCCCTGGTGGCCTACCTCGGCGTGCTGCTCTACCAGACCCGCCACTCCCGCCGCCCGCGCACCCGGGACACTGTGGTGCAGGCGCCGTGGCTGAGCAGCGTGCTGCTGATGCTCGGTGGACTGTTGATCCTCGTACTGGCCGGGCACCTGCTGCTGGGCGCGGCGGTGGACGTGGCCTCTGACCTGGGCCTGTCGGAACGCATCATCGGTCTGACGCTGATTGGCGTCGGCACTTCCCTGCCCTGCCTGGCCACCTCGCTGATCGCCGCCCTGCGCGGCCAGCGGGAAATTGCCGTGGGCAACGTGATCGGCAGCAACCTGTTCAACCTGCTTGGGGTGCTGGGCTTTACCGCCCTCGTGGCGCCCTCGCCGTTGTCGGTGTCGCCCAATGCCCTGGATTTCGACCTGCCGGTAATGCTCGGCGTGGTCGCCCTGTGCCTGCCGGTGTTTTATTCGGGCTACCGCGTCACCCGGGCCGAAGGCCTGGTGTTCCTGGGCCTGTACCTGGTGTACGGGCTGCACGTGGTGTCGTTCACCTTCGGCATGCCGCTGGCCAACAAGCTTGAACAACTGATGCTGTATTACGTCCTGCCAGCGCTGGTGGCTTTCCTGTTGTTCACCTCGCTGCAAGCCTGGCGCCGCCAACACAAGAGGGAATCGCAATGACCGAACAGAAAAAGCCCGGCGTTGAAATGCGCCGCCAGGTGATGGGTGATGTGTTTGTCGATCGGGCGCTGGGCAATGCCACGGAGTTCAGCCAGCCGCTGCAGGATTTCGTCAACGAGCATGCCTGGGGCAGCGTGTGGAATCGCGAAGGGTTGCCGCTGAAAACCCGCAGCCTGATCACCCTCGCCGCGTTGACCGCCCTCAAGTGCCCGCAGGAACTCAAGGGCCACGTGCGCGGCGCGCTGAACAACGGTTGCACCGTGGAGGAGATTCGCGAGGCGCTGCTGCATTGTGCGGTGTATGCCGGTGTGCCGGCGGCGATTGACGCCTTCCGCGCCGCTCAGGAAGTGATCGACAGCTACCAGAAAGACGCCTAGATCCAGCCACCCGCCTGCAACACGAAAATCCCGATATTCGTGGTCACCGCCGCCATCAGGGTGGTGATCACGATAATCGCGGCCGCCAGTTCATGATTGCCCTGCGCCGCCCGCGCCATGACAAAACTGGCCGCCGCCGTGGGCGCGCCGAAGTACAGGAACAGAATCCCCAGTTCCGGCCCGCGAAACCCCAGCAGCCATGCGCCAAGGGTGGCGAGCACCGGTAGCCAGACCATCTTCATCAGGCTGGCACTCAGGGCCATGTCGCCGCTTTTACGCAGTGCCGCCAGCGACAGCGTGCCGCCGATACAGATCAACGCCAATGGCAACGTCATGTCCGCCAGGTACTGCCCGGAGGACTCCAGCCAGCCAGGCAAGCCAATCTGAAAGTACGCGAAGGGCGCCGCCGCGATCACGCTGATGATCAACGGGTTGGCCAGCACGCTTTTGAAAATGCTCCACGGGTCGGACTTGATCACCGGGCTGTACACCGCCAGCACAATGGTCGACAGGGTGTTGTAGAACAGGATCACCAGCGCCGCGAGCACCGCGCCAAGGGAAATCCCGTAGTCGCCGTACATACTGGCGGCCAGGGCCAGGCCGATCACACCGTTGTTACCGCGAAACGCGCCTTGGGCATAGATGCCGCGATCTTCCCGCGGGCACCGAAAGATCGCCCAGCCCCAGGCCAGGGCGAAGCTCACCAGCGTGGCGACGGCGAAGTAGATCAGCAGGCCGGGCTTGAGGGCTGAATGCAGGTCGGCATGGAGAATCCCGAGGAACAGCAACGCCGGCATAGTGACGTTGAACACCAGGGCCGAAGCGATGTGGATAAAGTTGTCGTTGATCCAGTTGATGCGCTTGAGCAGGACGCCCAGGAACAGCATGGCAAACACCGGCGCGGTGATGTTCAGGGTTTGTAGGAAGATTGCCAGCATGCCGGAGAGAACCTTGGGTGGGCGTCGGTAGGTGGCTAATGATAAGCCAGCATGGCCAGCTTCGTCTGGACTACCGCTTTCGCGAGCAAGCCCGCTCCCACATTTGACCGAGTTCTACCTTTGGAATGCAGTCAAATGTGGGAGCGGGCTTGCTCGCGAAGCAGGCGACTCGGTCTTAAGTAATCGGCGCGGGATTGAACAACGTAATGTCGTTATGCAGCTTGTGCTGCTCCGCCCACGTCTGTTTTTTGCCGCTGGCCACATCCAGATAGAAGTGGAACAACTCCCAACCCAACTCCTCGATCGTTGCCCGCCCAGTGGCGATCCGCCCGGCATCGATATCAATCAGGTCCGGCCAACGCTGCGCCAGCTCGGTGCGCGTCGAAACCTTCACCACCGGCGCCATCGCCAGCCCATAGGGCGTGCCACGCCCGGTGGTGAACACATGCAAATTCATCCCCGCCGCCAACTGCAACGTGCCGCACACAAAATCACTCGCCGGCGTGGCGCAAAAGATCAGGCCCTTGCGATTGAACCGCTCGCCCGGGCCAAGCACGCCATTGATCGCACTACTGCCCGACTTGACGATGGAACCCAACGACTTCTCGACAATATTCGACAACCCACCCTTCTTGTTCCCCGGCGTAGTGTTGGCGCTGCGATCCGCCTCGCCCTTGGCCAGGTAGCGGTCGTACCAGTCCATTTCCCGCACCAGTTCCCGGGCCACGTCCTGGTTCTCGGCACGGGAAGTCAGCAGGTAGATCGCATCGCGCACTTCGGTCACTTCGGAAAACATCACCGTCGCGCCCGCCCGCAGCAGCAAATCCGAGGCATAACCCAGCGCCGGGTTGGCGGTAATCCCCGAGAACGCATCACTGCCGCCACACTGCATGCCGAGGATCAACTCCGACGCCGGTACGGTTTCCCGCCGGCGCAGGTCGAGTTTCTTCAGGCGGGTTTCGGCCAGTTCCATGATCTGTTCGATCATTTCGGTGAAGCCGTGGCTGGAGTCCTGCAACCGATACAGCCATGGCTCACTCAGGTCCACCGAGCTGTCGTTTTCATGCATCACCTGCCCGGCCTGCAACTTCTCGCAACCCAGACTGATCACCAGGGCTTCACCGCCCAGGTTCGGATTGCGCGCCAGGTTACGCACGGTGCGGATCGGGATGTAGGCGTCGGTGGCCGTGATCGCCACGCCGCAGCCGTAGCTGTGGGTCAGCGCCACCACGTCATCGACGTTCGGGTACTTGGGCAGCAACTCGTCCTTGATGCGCTTCACCGCATGGTCCAGCACGCCCGTGACGCACTGCACCGTGGTGGTAATCCCGAGGATATTGCGCGTGCCCACGGTGCCGTCGGCATTGCGATAACCCTCGAAGGTAAAACCTTCCAGCGGCGCCTGGGTCTCGGGCACTTCAGTGGACAGCGGCAAGCTGTCCAGCGGCGGCGCCGTGGGCATGCGCAGTTGATCTTCCTGCACCCAACTGCCGCGGGGAATCGGGCGCAGGGCATAACCGATGGTCTGGCCGTAGCGAATGATGCGGCCGCCTTCGGGGATGTCTTCCAGCGTCACCTTGTGGCTTTGGGGAATGAAATCCACCGTCACCAGGCCGTCGGGAAACTCGGTCCCCGCCGGTACGCCCTGGTCGTTGACCACAATCACCACGTTATCCAGCGCGTGCAAACGGATGGAGCGTGGCGAATCGGCATGTTCAATCAACTGCATGACGCGGGCCCCTTCAGGAATGCGCTTGGGAAAGTTTAGTCAGCTCGGGGCCTTTGGCTGGCGGCTCCTTGAGCACTACACGCTTGATCGGGCCAACGATTACCAGGTAGCTGAACACCGCCAGCAATGCGTTGGCACCGACAAACACCAGCGCCCACTTGAAGGAGCCTGTGGTGCTGATGATGTAGCCGATCACGATCGGGGTGCTGATGGAGGCCAGGTTGCCGAACATGTTGAACAGACCGCCACTCAAGCCAGCGATTTGTTTCGGCGAGGTGTCGGACACCACCGCCCAGCCCAGTGCGCCAACGCCTTTACCGAAGAAGGCCAGGGCCATGAAGCCCACCACCATCCATTCGATGTCCACGTAGTTGCACGCGACAATGCTACTGGAAATCAGCAAGCCACCAATGATCGGCGCCTTGCGGGCGAAGGTCAGCGAATGGCCCTTGCGCAGCAGGTAGTCGGAAATCACCCCGCCCAACACGCCGCCGATAAAGCCGCAGATCGCCGGCAAGGACGCGATGAAGCCGGCCTTGAGAATCGTCATGCCGCGCTCTTGAACCAGGTACACCGGGAACCACGTCAGGAAGAAATAGGTGATGCCATTGATGCAGTACTGGCCCAGGTACACGCCGAGCATCATGCGGTTGGTCAGCAACTGACGGATGTAATCCCACTTCGGGCCGTCGGTTTTCTTGCCTCTGCCCTTGTCCTGGTCCATGTCGACCATGGCCCCGTTGGCAGCGATGTGCTGGAACTCGGCCTCGTTGATCATCGGGTGCTGGCGCGGGCTGTGGATAACTTTCAGCCAGATCAGCGAGAACACGATACCGATGCCGCCCATCACCACGAACACGTGCTGCCAGCCGAAGGTGTAGACGATCCAGCCCATCAGCGGCGCGAACAACACGGTGGCGAAGTACTGCGCCGAGTTGAAGATCGCCGAGGCGGTGCCGCGTTCAGCCGTAGGAAACCACGCCGCCACGATGCGCGCATTTCCGGGGAAGGATGGCGCTTCAGCCAGGCCCACCAGGAAGCGCAACATGAACAGCGCAACGATGGCCGTGGAAACACCGAACTCACCGACATAGCCTTGCAGCACGGTGAACAGTGACCAGGTGAAGATGCTCAGGGCGTAGACTTTTTTCGAACCGAAGCGGTCCAGCAGCCAGCCGCCGGGAATTTGCCCGGCCACGTAGGCCCAACCGAATGCGGAGAAGATATAGCCAAGGGTGACCGCGTCGATGCCGAGGTCTTTTTGCAGGCTGGAGCCGGCAATGGCGATGGTGGCCCGGTCGGCGTAGTTGATCGTGGTCACCAGGAACAGCATGAGCAGGATCAAATAGCGGACATGGGTCGGCTTGGTCGCTTGCATGAAGATGTACTCCCACTAATTATTTTTTTTGCGGGTAATCAAATTGTAAGCCTGTGGCGGGCACGGACCCGCCACAGGGTGCAGCCGTTACGAACCGATGTAGCTGGTTTTCACCACGGTGTAGAACTCTTGCGCATAGCGACCCTGCTCACGCGAACCGTAGGATGAACCCTTACGGCCGCCGAATGGAACGTGGTAATCCACACCGGCAGTCGGCAGATTGACCATCACCATCCCGGCCTGGGAATGACGCTTGAAGTGGTTGGCATACTTCAGCGAGGTGGTGGCGATACCGGCCGAGAGGCCGAACTCGGTGTCGTTGGCCATCGCCAGCGCCGCCTCGTAATCCGCCACGCGCACCACGTTGGCCACTGGGCCGAAGATCTCTTCGCGGCTGATGCGCATTGTGGCTTCGCTGTCGGCAAACAGCGTCGGCGCGAGGAAGTAGCCTTCGGTGTCGCACGTCACCAGCTCACCGCCGCTGACCAGCCGGGCACCTTCGCTCTGGCCGATGTCGATGTACTTCAAGTCCTGGTCCAACTGCGCTTGGGAGACGACCGGGCCAATGTCGGTACCGCTTTTCAGCGCGTGGCCGACCTTGATCGACTTCATCCGCTCAGCCACGGCGGCGACGAACTGGTCGTGAATCCCGGCGGTGACGATAAAGCGGCTGGACGCGGTGCAACGTTGGCCGGTGGAGTAAAACGCGCTCTGCACCGACAGCTCGACGGCTTGCTTGAGGTCGGCGTCGTCGAGAATGATCTGCGGGTTCTTGCCGCCCATTTCCAACTGCACCTTGGCCTGGCGCGACACGCAGCTGACGGCGATCTGACGACCCACGCCCACCGAACCGGTGAAGCTGATGCCGTCGACTTTCGGGCTGTTGACCATGGCATCGCCGACCACACGGCCGCTGCCCATCACCAGGTTGAACACACCGGCAGGGAAGCCGGCGCGGGAGATGATTTCGGCCAGGGCCCAGGCGCAGCCCGGTACCAGCTCAGCCGGCTTGAGCACCACGCAGTTGCCATAGGCCAGGGCCGGGGCGATCTTCCAGGCCGGGATGGCAATCGGGAAGTTCCACGGCGTGATCAGGCCAACCACGCCCAACGCCTCACGGGTCACTTCAACGTTGACGCCCGGACGCACCGACGGCAGGTAGTCGCCGGACAGGCGCAGGCATTCACCGGCGAAGAATTTGAAGATGTTACCGGCGCGGGTCACTTCGCCGATGGCTTCCGGCAGGGTCTTGCCCTCTTCCCGGGCCAGCAGGGTGCCGAGTTCTTCGCGACGGGCGAGGATTTCGGTACCGACTTTATCCAGCGAATCATGACGCGCCTGGATCCCGGAAGTGGACCACGCCGGAAAAGCAGCGCGCGCAGCGTCGATGGCCGCGTGGACCTGGGCGAGGTCAGCCTTGGCGTATTCGCCAATGACATCAGACAACTCCGACGGATTGATGTTGGCCGAGTAGTCGGCGCCGGCAACCCACTGGCCACCGATGTAGTTTTCAAAACGCTTGGCTTGGGACACGAATTCTCTCCTGACGCAAAAAGCCGCTGATTACTCAGCGGCCTTGGTGATGGGTTATTGCGCGCCTTGCTTGTCGATCAACGCGGCCAGGGCTTCGTATTCTTCCGGCAGCAGATCGGTCAGCGGCGTACGCACGGGGCCTGCGTCGTAACCGACGATTTTCGCCCCGGCCTTGACGATGCTCACCGCGTAACCGGCCTTGCGGTTACGGATGTCGAGGTACGGCAGGAAGAAGTCGTCGATGATCTTGCCGACGGTGGCGTGATCTTCCCGGGCAATGGCGTGGTAGAAATCCATCGCGGTTTTTGGAATGAAGTTGAACACCGCCGAGGAGTACACCGGCACGCCCAGGGCCTTGTAGGCAGCGGCGTAAACCTCTGCAGTCGGCAAGCCGCCCAGGTAGCTGAAACGGTCACCGAGGCGACGACGGATCGACACCATCAATTCAATGTCACCCAGGCCGTCCTTGTAACCGATCAGGTTCGGGCAGCGCTCGGCCAGGCGTTCCAGCAGCGGCGCGGTCAGGCGGCAGACGTTGCGGTTGTAGACCACTACACCGATCTTGACCGACTTGCACACCGCTTCAACGTGGGCGGCAACCCCGTCCTGGCTGGCTTCGGTCAGGTAGTGCGGCAGCAGCAACAGGCCTTTGGCGCCCAGACGCTCGGCTTCCTGGGCGTACTCGATGGCCTGGCGGGTGGCACCGCCGACACCGGCAAGAATCGGCACGCTGGTGGCGCAGGTATCAACGGCGGTTTTCACCACTTGCGAATATTCGCTGGCCGCCAGGGAGAAAAACTCACCGGTGCCGCCAGCGGCGAACAAGGCGGTAGCGCCGTAAGGGGCCAGCCATTCCAGACGCTTGATGTAGCCCGCCTGGTGGAAATCACCCTGGGCATTGAAATCGGTCACCGGGAAAGACAGCAGACCGTGAGAGAGGATGGACTTCAGTTCTTGTGGATTCATTATTCGAACACCCTGGGCGAAGACTTTCTGTTGTGAGATTACGGATGGTTATCTTGATGTCGTACGTCATCGTACAACTATAAAAATATTCGTCAACTGCAATTCATCGCCGCCCTTCTCGATTGCTGCTTTCTTGACGTAGGAAGTTTTTCCTCTATGCTCGGGATAACTGTATATACGTACAGTTATTACGGAAGATTCCTACGACGTAGCAAGGAGCTAACATGTCAGATCTTGAACTCGCCACACCTGTGAAAACCCCACCAACCCTGCGTTTTGAAGGCGGCGAACACACCGCCATCGGCGACGACACCCTGTTGCGTTTCGTCAAGGACGCCCCGCCGATTCCCGCGCGGCAGGTCGAATTGCACCTGCCCAATGGCCTGGCCCTGAGCTACGGCCAGATCATCGCCCTGGGCGGTGATTTCTATGGCATCCCCGGGCGCCCCATCAACGAAGGCACATCGCCCGCTGATCGTGTGCAGCGCTTTACCGATGCATTCAACTCGCTGGCGGTATTGCCAGCATCACGGGAAGAAGCGGGCAAGATCCTGGCGGTGATGCAAAAGGAGATCAATGCGGTCAACCAGGCGATCAAGGATGGCAAGCAACCCCATGAAGCCTATGACGCGCTGGGTGACACCTTGTCCGAGGAATGGAACCGCATCACCGGCGGCGGCAGTGCCGTCTCGGCGCTGATTCCACTGGGGCGCTACCTGAAACTGGCGGCAGACAATGCCGACCACTTTGGCGAATGGGCTTTGGCGGCCTATCTGGCGGGGCATACGGCAGCCTTGCAACAAGCCGTCGTGGCGCATCAGACCGGCACCGACCAGGCGCTGGAACTGGCCTATGCCATGAACAGCTTTGCTGATCACTTTTTGACCGATCTATTTTCCGCCGGGCACCTGCGGGTACCGCGCAAGCAACTGGCGGCGGTGGTGACACCGGGTGAACTGGGCTCGCTGATCAGCCGCTTCATGCACGATGAAGACAGCAAGTTCGGGCTCAATGTGCGCAACGCCCTGGGCGAGCAGTGGCATGCCTACGGTGATAAACGCTATTTCGACAGCAACGATGCGGCCAACCGCGCCATGGTCAAACGCGCCGTGCAGGCCTCGGCCGATGAGATCTTCGAAACGTTTATCAGCGGCATGGCGCCCTCCCCGGCCAACTTCAAGGCACCGCTGTATGTGCCGGACCTGAACGCCGCGCAGAACCCGGCGAACAACTTCTCACCGCTGTTCAAGGCTGAAGGCGACAAGGTGCTGCGACGCAAGGACGTCAACAACCTGAACGACAAGCAGTGGACCAATGACTGGTGGGGTTGGAGCACGTATCTGCTGCTCAAGGACTACAAGCCGAATCAGCCGGCCTGAAAGACGTGAGTTAAGCCTCGCGCATTAACCTGTGGCGAGGGAGCTTGCTCCCGTTGGGCTGCGAAGCAGCCCCGGCAAGAACACGGGGTTCTTTCAGACAGAACTCGGGGCAATGGATTTGGGGCCGCTGCGCGGCCCAACGGGAGCAAGCTCCCTCGCCACAATGAGCTTTCAAGCCACACGCTTACGTCCAGCCTGGAATCAACCGCGCTGCGCTTCCGCCTCTTCATGGGCATGGCGCAGCCGCTCACGGCTGTTGGTCAGGTGCAACCGCATGGCCGCCCGCGCCGCATCCGAATCCTGGCGCGCGATCGCCTCATAGATCTCTTCGTGTTCGCGGCTCAGGCGGCTCATGTAGTGCTGCTGGTCATCATGGGCCAGGCGTGCCGAGTTCAGCCGCGTGCGCGGAATGATGCTGGTGCCCAGGTGGGTCATGATGTCGGTGAAGTAGCGGTTGCCGGTGGACAGGGCAATCTGCAGGTGGAACTGGAAGTCCGACGCCACCGCATCACCGGCGTGGGCCGCACTTTCGTTAAGGGCATCGAGGGCAGCACGCATGCCGGCCAATTGCTCGTCGCTACGACGCTGGGCGGCGAGCCCGGCAGACTCCACTTCCAGGCTGATCCGCAGTTCAAGGATGGCCAGCACATCACGCAGGGTGACGACAGTGGCCGGATCAATCCGGAAACCGCTGGGGCTTGGCGTATCCAGTACAAAAGTGCCTATGCCATGGCGGGTTTCTACCTGCCCGGCGGCCTGCAATCGCGAGATGGCTTCACGCACCACGGTGCGGCTGACCCCATGGGCGTCCATGATCGCCGACTCGGTGGGCAGTTTGTCGCCACGTTTGAGTTGGCCGTCGCGGATCTGCTCGGACAACACCGTGACCAATTCCTGGGCAAGGCTGCGGCGCTTGCGGGGAAGACGAGGGGCGGCGCTGGAGTTTTCCATGATGAATCATCTATCTCGGCGATCTGAAGCACGCATGATAGCCCATGGCGGTTGTACGATCACCGTCCTGTCATGACTTTCATCTATAACGGCCGGGGTTTTCGCCAGGCAAAAAAATGCCCCGGCATCACCGAGGCATTTTCAACGCTGGCCCGAGGGCCCGCGCCTTGTTACTTCACCACTTTCAGACTCGGCCGACCGCTTGGACGCGGTGGCTCGGAATCCGGCGGCGGCACATCATCTTCGCCTTCGAGCTCGATCGCTTCGTCATCCTCAAGGGAAGACTCCAGATCAAACACCATGCCCTGGCCATTTTCCCGGGCGTAGATCCCGAGGATGGCACCGATGGGCACGAACAGCGTATGCGGCACACCGCCGAAACGCCCTTCAAAGCTGACCGCTTCATTGTCCATGTGCAGGTGTCGCACGGCACTGGGTGAAACGTTCAGGACGATTTGTCCGTCACTGGCAAAACCTTGCGGTACCTGAACCGCGGGAAACTCGGAATTGACCAGCATGTGCGGGGTGCAATCGTTGTCCACTATCCACTCATAGAGCGCGCGGACCAGGTAAGGTCGACTGGAGTTCATCAACGGCTCCTTAAGCCTTAGCGCATATCGCGTTCGACACCAGACAGACTCGCCTGGAAAGCCTCACGCGCAAACTGGCGCTCCATGTAGTCAAGCAGCGGCTTGGCAGGCCGCGGCAGTTCTATGCCCAAAATCGGCAAGCGCCAGAGTATGGGTAATAGGCAGCAATCCACCAGACTTTGTTCCTCGCTGAGGAAAAAAGGTTTGTCGGCAAACAACGGCGAAACACCGGTCAGGCTCTCGCGCAATTCCTTGCGCGCCTGAACCCGGGCCGCTTCCTTGCTGCGTGAATCCAGAATCAGGTCCACCAGGCCACACCAGTCACGCTGGATCCGATGGATCAGCAGGCGGCTGTTGGCACGCGCCACCGGATACACCGGCAGCAACGGTGGATGGGGATAACGCTCATCCAGGTATTCCATCACCACGGTTGACTCCCACAACGCCAGGTCACGATCGACCAGGGTGGGCAAGCTGCCGTAAGGGTTCACTTCGATCAGTTTCGGCGGGTGACGTCCCACCTCCACACTGATGATCTCTGCGCTGACACCCTTCTCTGCGAGCACGATGCGTACTCGGTGGGAATAGTGGTCGGCGGGGTCGGAGTAACAGGCCAACCGA
Organism: Pseudomonas sp. F9001; assembly: GCF_013385435.1. Lineage (NCBI taxonomy): Bacteria > Pseudomonadati > Pseudomonadota > Gammaproteobacteria > Pseudomonadales > Pseudomonadaceae > Pseudomonas > Pseudomonas sp. F9001. Next base: position 134,602 of record NZ_JACAPX010000015.1, on the reverse strand, counting down.
TTGGTCACGCCCATGGCGGTCCTCCTCGCTTGTTGAAATTATCGGAAGCTCAAAAACGAGCGCGCCCAGTGAGCATCTCCGTGATGCCTGGATAAACCAGACTTACCTTCAGAGATGCCGCTGGGCGCGCAAGATTAACAGCAATTACTTACGGTTGGATCAATGCACATCCTTCCAGTATTCGCGTTTCAGCAGATAGGCGAACACGAAGAAGAAGGCCAGGTACAGCAACACATAGGTACCAATGCGCTGATGCTGCAGCTTCACTGGGTTGGCCGAGTAGGCCAGGAAGGTCACCAGATTCTTGACCTTCTCGTCGAACTGCTCTTCGTTCAGCGTGCCGGTCTTCGGCACTATGGTCAGCTGATCGCACGCTTCATGAGTCAAAGGCGTACCGGTGAGCGGATCATACTGCTTCTTGCCGTCTTCGACGATTTGTACTTGCTTGCATCCTACCACTTGGCGACCTTGCAGGCCGACCAGAACGTTAGGCATACCGACGTTCGGGAACACTTTGTTGTTCACGCCGTAGGGACGCGTCGGGTCTTCATAGAAGGATTTCAGGTAGCCATAGAGCCAATCGGTGCCACGCACACGGGCCACCAGGGTCAGATCGGGCGGTGCAGCCCCGAACCAGGTCTTGGCGTCGGCCGGTTGCATGCCGATGGTCATGTGGTCGCCGATCTTCGCCCCGGTGAACACCGAGTGGCTCAGCATCACGTCATGGGGAATGCCCAGGTCGTCGGCCACTCGCTCGTAACGCTGGAACTTGGCGCTGTGGCAGCCCATGCAGTAGTTGGTGAACGTACGCAGCCCGTCCTGCATTGCGGCTTTGTCCGACACGTCGATGTCGACTTTTTCCAGTTCTGGGCCGTGTTCAGCGGCGAAAGACAGCAGCGGCAGGGCCGCAAGAATGAATGCAACGAATAATTTTTTCATCAGCCAGTCACCCTTTCCGGTACCGGTTTGGTCTTCTCGAGCCGGGTGTAGAACGGCATCAGAATGAAGTAGGCGAAGTACAGGAAGGTGCAGACCTGCGACAGCAACGTACGCTCCGGGGTCGGCGCCAGTACGCCCAGTACACCCAGGATCACGAACGCAATGCAGAACACCCACAGCCAGATCTTGCTCAGCCAGCCCTTGTAGCGCATGGACTTGACCGGGCTACGGTCGAGCCACGGCAGCACGAACAGCACCGCAATCGCTGCGCCCATGGCGATAACGCCCATGAGTTTGTCGGGAATCGCCCGCAAGATCGCGTAGAACGGAGTGAAGTACCAGACCGGGGCAATGTGTTCCGGGGTCTTGAAGGCGTTCGCCTGTTCGAAGTTCGGTTTCTCGAGGAAATAACCGCCCATCTCCGGGAAAAAGAACACGATCGAGCAGAAAATGAACAGGAACACCACCACACCGACGATATCTTTCACGGTGTAGTACGGGTGGAACGGAATGCCGTCCAGTGGTACGCCGTTTTCGTCCTTGTGCTTCTTGATATCCACGCCGTCGGGGTTGTTCGAACCCACTTCGTGCAACGCCAGGATGTGCAGCACTACCAGGCCCAGGATCACGATCGGCAAGGCCACCACGTGCAAGGCGAAGAAGCGGTTCAGGGTGATCCCGGAGATCAGGTAGTCACCGCGAATCCACTGGGTCAGGTCGTTGCCGATGACCGGGATCGCACCGAACAGCGAGATGATCACCTGGGCGCCCCAATAGGACATCTGGCCCCACGGCAGCAGGTAGCCCATGAAGGCCTCGGCCATCAGTGCCAGGTAGATCAGCATGCCGAACACCCACACCAGCTCGCGGGGCTTCTGGTACGAACCGTAGAGCAGGCCACGGAACATGTGCATGTAGACGACGATGAAGAACGCCGAGGCGCCGGTGGAGTGCAGCAGACGCAGGATCGAGCCGTACTCGACGTCGCGCATGATGTATTCGACGGAGGCGAAGGCTTCTTCGGCCGACGGGGTGTAGCTCATCGTCAGCCAGACACCGGTAACGATCTGATTGACCAGTACCAGAAGTGCCAGGGAGCCAAAGAAATAGAAGAAGTTGAAATTCTTCGGTGCGTAATACTTGCTGAGGTGGTCTTCCCACATCTTGGTCGCGGGGAAGCGCGCATCCACCCAATCCATGAACTTGCTCATCAGGCTTTCTCCCCCTCGTCGACGCCAATGACAATGACACTGTCAGTCTCGTAGTGATGTGGCGGAACTGGCAGGTTCAGTGGTGCAGGTTGTGACTTGTAGACGCGGCCAGCGAGGTCGTAGTGAGAACCGTGGCACGGGCAGAAATAGCCCCCGACCCAGTCCTTGCCCAGGTCCGCGGGCGCCACTTCCGGGCGGAAGGTGGGAGAGCAACCCAAGTGGGTGCAGATACCGATCAGCAGCAGAATTTCCGGCTTGATCGAGCGAATTTCCTTATCGACGTAAGCGGGTTGGTCGGAATTCTTCGAGTCGGGGTCGGACAGCTGGCCCTCGATCTTCTTCAGATTTCCCAGGATTTCCTCGGTACGACGAACGATGAACACTGGCTGACCGCGCCATTCAGCAATCATTTGCTGGCCTGGATCGATCTTGCTGACATTCACCTTCACCGGTGCACCTGCGGCTTTCGCCTTGGCACTGGGAAACCATGACCCCACGAACGGGACCGCAGCCCCCACCGCTCCTGCAGCACCCACCACGGATGTGGCTGCTACCAAGAAGCGACGCCGGCCTGCATTCACGCCGTCATTGCTCATTCAGTCCTCTCCCATCAGCTTTGTGGCCTGTTAAATCAGGCGTCTACTAAGTGTTAAATCTGAACTTATAAAAATTTTGCCGAATGGTAATGAAAAGCCCCACGTCTGACAAGGTAATTACCCCCGGCACTGGCTCCAAGCCTTTGAGTATAGGGGCTCTACGGATGTGGCAAGTTGTCACACAGATTTTTTTACATAAATAGCAGGCAATAAAAAACGCCCAGCTCCGTGAGGAGGCTGGGCGTTTTCTGGAACGTAAAAGCGAATTAACGCTTCGAGTACTGCGGACGCTTACGCGCTTTACGCAGACCAACTTTCTTACGTTCAACTTCACGAGCATCGCGAGTCACGAAGCCAGCTTTGCGCAGAGCGCCACGCAGGGTTTCGTCGTACTGCATCAGAGCGCGAGTGATACCGTGGCGGATTGCGCCAGCTTGACCACTTACACCGCCACCGATAACGGTGACGTAGATGTCGAACTTTTCAACGGTCTCGGTCAATTCCAGCGGCTGACGAACTACCATGCGGGCAGTTTCGCGACCGAAGAAATTTTCCAGAGTGCGGTTGTTGATCGAGATGTTACCAGTACCCGGACGCAGGAAAACGCGAGCGGTAGCGGTTTTGCGACGGCCAGTGCCGTAATTTTGAGTCGCCGACATAATGAACTATTCCGTTAAAACTTCAGTTCTTGGGGCTGCTGAGCAGCATGAGGGTGAGCAGCGCCCGCATAGACTTTCAGCTTGCGATACATGTCGCGACCCAGTGGGCCCTTCGGCAGCATACCTTTGACCGCGATTTCAATCGGGGCTTCAGGCTTTTTGGAGATCAGGCCTTCGAAGTTCGAAGACTTGATACCGCCTGGGAAACCGGAGTGACGGTAGTACATTTTGTCTTGCGCTTTGTTGCCGGTAACACGTACCTGCTCGGCGTTGATGATGACAATGTAGTCACCGGTATCAACGTGAGGGGTGTACTCAGGCTTGTGCTTGCCACGCAGACGGCTGGCGACTTCAGTGGCCAGACGACCCAGGGTCTGACCAGCGGCGTCGACGACAAACCAGTCGCGCTGAACTGTTTCTGGTTTTGCAGTAAAAGTTGTCATTCTTTAATAGCCTCAGGGGCCGCCCTGTAAATTAGACGGCGGATCTTACTGAATAGTGCGTACTTTGACAAGTCAAAGGCAGCCGGATACAGACGCTATCGGGGGCTCGGGTCGGCGCGTCCGTTCAACGGCAAGATTCTTCGGCAGGCGGCGCATCACTTCCACTGCAGAAAGAGGTGGGCAATTATGCAGATTGCCAAAAAAATTTCAACCTGCTTTTATGATTGTTTTCCCCGAAGGAGTACCCGATGGACTATCGACAGCTGGGCCGAACCGATCTGAACGTGAGCGCGATAGCCTTGGGCACCATGACCTGGGGCGAGCAGAACAGCGAGGCAGAGGCCTTCGCACAGATCGAACGGGCCAAGGCCGCGGGGATCAACTTCCTCGACACCGCGGAAATGTACCCGGTGCCGCCCAAGGCCGACACCTACGCCACCACCGAGCGCTACATCGGTAATTACTTCAAAAGCCGCGGCGACCGTGCCGACTGGATCCTCGCCAGCAAGATCGCCGGCCCCGGCAACACCATCGACTACATCCGCGATGGCAGCCTCAAGCACGACCGCAAGCACATCGCCGAAGCCCTGGACGCGAGCCTCAAGCGCCTGCAAACCGACTGGATCGACCTCTACCAGCTGCACTGGCCGGAACGCAGCACCAACTTTTTCGGCCAACTGGGCTACAAGCACAAGGCCGAAGAAGACCTGACACCGCTGGAAGAAACCCTCGAAGCCCTGGATGAGCAGGTCAAGGCCGGCAAGATCCGCCACATCGGCCTGTCCAACGAAACCCCGTGGGGCACCATGAAGTTCCTGGCCCTGGCCGAAGCCCGTGGCTGGACCCGCGCGGTGTCGATCCAGAACCCCTACAACCTGCTCAACCGCAGCTTTGAAGTGGGCCTGGCGGAAATCGCCATCCGTGAACAGTGCGGTTTGCTGGCGTATTCACCGCTGGCGTTCGGCATGCTCAGCGGCAAGTACGAAGGTGGCGCACGCCCGGCCAAGGGCCGCCTGAGCCTCTATAGCCGCTTCAGCCGCTACTTCAATGCGCAATCGGAAGCTGCGTGCAGCCGTTATGTGGCACTGGCCCGTGAGCACGGCCTGGACCCGGCGCAGATGGCATTGGCGTTTGTGACCCAACAACCGTTCGTGACCAGCAACATCATTGGCGCCACGACCCTGGAGCAGCTGGACAGCAACATCGCCAGCGCTGATTTGAAACTGTCGGATGAGGTGCTGGCAGGGATTGAGGCGATTCAGAAGGATCATCCGAATCCTGCGCCTTGATTGATCTCTAGACCGCCTTCGCGAGCAAGCCCGCTCCCACATTCGACCGAGTTCCACCTTTGGAATGCAGTCGAATGTGGGAGCGGGCTTGCTCGCGAAGCGGCCCTCAAAAACACCAAGAATTCAAAGCGCCCGCGCAATAATCTCCTTCATGATCTCATTCGTCCCCGCATAAATCCGCTGCACCCGCGCATCTGCCCACGCCCGCGCAATCGGGTATTCCCACATAAACCCATACCCGCCGTGCAGTTGCACACACTCATCCAGCACCTTGCACTGCAGGTCCGTGGCCCAGTATTTGGCCATCGCGGCCGTGGGCACATCGAGCTTGCCTTCCAGGTGCAACTCCATGCACTTGTCGACAAACACCCGGCCGATCTGGGTTTCAGTGGCAATCTCCGCCAGTTTGAATCGGGTGTTCTGGAAGTCGATGATCGCCTTGCCGAACGCCTTGCGGTCCCGGGTGTATTCCAGCGTCCATTGCAGCGCCGCCTCGGCTGACGACAACGCGCCAATCGCCACCGTCAAACGCTCCTGCGGCAACTCCTGCATCAGGTAGGCAAAGCCCATCCCCGCCTGGCCCAGCAGATTCTCCTTGGGCACCCGCACATCCTGGAAGAACAGCTCCGATGTATCCTGGGCCTTCATCCCGACCTTCTCCAGGCGCTTGCCCTTGTCGAAACCCGGCGTATTGGCCTCCACCAGGAACAGGCTGGTGCCCTTGGCGCCGGCCTTGGGATCGGTCTTGGCCACGACGATCACCAGATCAGCCAGGAAGCCATTGGTGATGAACGTCTTGGAGCCGTTGATCACGTATTCATCGCCATCCAGCACCGCCGTGGTCTTGACCCCTTGCAGGTCGGACCCGGCCCCCGGCTCGGTCATGGCAATCGCCGTGACCATTTCCCCGGAGATCAGCTTGGGCAGGTACTTGTGCTTCAGCGCCTCACTGCCGTAATGCAGGATGTAGGGCGCAACAATGTCCGAATGCAGGGAGAAACCAATCCCGGTCAATCCCAGCCGGCTGATCTCCTCGATCACCACCGCGCTGTAGAGAAAGTCCGCCCCGAGGCCGCCGTACTCTTCCGGCAAATGCGAGCAGAGCATCCCCGCCTCCCCCGCCTTGTTCCACAGGTTGCGGTCGATGTAGCCCTGCTTTTCCCATTGCCCGTGGAACGGCGCCGCGTCTTTTTCGAGGAAGGTGCGCACGCTCTGGCGGAAGAGTTCGTGCTCCGAGCTGAACAAGGTTCTGGGAATCATGGGTCACCTGTGTGAATTGTCGGACAAGACCGGGATCACAGAGCCTAAGCCGCGAAGGCGTCACAGGACACTGGACACATGCGACAAAAAATAAGACGATCCAGCCGTCTGGTGACCACTTTCCCCTATAAGAATAAATGAAATTATGTCTAACCAAATCTCCACGCCCTTGCGGCGCGTCAGCATTTTGGCCATTGATCGGGTATTCGCTTCAACCCTCATGCAAGCCAAGGATTTCTTCCACCTCGCGAGCCTGCGCTACGGCAAACAGCTGGGCCAGGGCCTCACTCCCGCCTTCGAAACCCGCCTGGTCAGCCCCGACGGGCAGTCGGTGCGCAGCTTCAGCGATGTGATCATGCCGGTGGACGGCGGCCTCGAAAACGCCGACATCATCGTGCTCCCGGCCTTCTGGGACGATTTCGACTCGTTGTGCCAACGCTACCCCCAAGTGCTGCCCTGGCTGCGCGAACAACACGCCCGTGGCGCGGTGCTGTGCGGCGAAGCCACCGGGGTGTTCTGGCTCGCCGAAGCCGGCCTGCTGGATGGCAAGGAAGCGACCACCTATTGGCGCTTCTTCAACGCTTTCACCGAACGCTTTCCCAAGGTGCAACTGAACCAGGACAAGCACCTGACCGACGCCGACAACCTCTACTGCGCCGGCGGCACCACTTCAGCCTGCGACCTCTACATCTACCTGATCGAACGCTTCTGCGGCGCCAACATCGCCCAGGCCGTGGCCCGCGACATCCTCTACGAAGTGCAACGCAGCTACGCCCCCGGGCGCATCGGTTTTGGCGGGCAGAAGCTGCACCAGGACGTGATCATCCTGCAGATCCAGCATTGGCTCGAAGAGCACTTCGCCGACAAGTTCCGCTTCGAAGACGTGGCCCGGGAACACGGCATGAGCATCCGCAACTTCATGCGCCGCTTCCAGACCGCCACCGGTGACAAGCCGCTGCACTACCTGCAACGGTTGCGCATCGAGACAGCCAAGGGCCTGCTGTCCGGCAGCCGCAAAAGCATCAAGACCATCAGTTACGAGGTGGGCTACGACGACGCGAGCTTCTTTGCGAGGCTGTTCCGCCAGCATACCGAGCTGTCGCCCAACCAGTATCGCCAGCAGTTCCAGCAGGCCGCGTAACCAAAGGGTATACGCAGTAAAAATGTGGGAGCTGGCTTGCCTGCGATGGCAGCGTGCCAGGCACCAGAGGCATTAGCTGACAGACCGCTATCGCGGGCAAGCCCGGCTCCCACAGTTGCTTTCTGTTGACCTGGAAATTTTGCATAAAAAAAGGCCCGCATCGCTGCGGGCCTTTTTCATTTCAAGCACATCGCTTACGGCTTGTGCGCCCGCGACAGGAACTCGTGGGACTGCATTTCCAGCAAGCGGCTCAAGGTGCGCTGGAATTCGAAGTTCAAGCGGCCGCCGGTGTAGAGGTCCTTGAGCTCGACTTCCGCCGAGATGATCAGCTTGACGTTGCGGTCGTAGAATTCGTCGACCATGTTGATAAAGCGCCGCGCGATGTCGTCGGTGGTGACGCTCATCTGCTCGACACCGCTCAGGATCACCGCGTGGAAGATCTTGCCCAGTTCGATGTAGTCGTTCTGGCTGCGAGGGCCGTCGCACAGTTCGCGGAATTCGAACCAGGCCACGTCATCGCAGGTACGCAGTGCGATGATTTCGCGGTTTTCGATGATCAGCTTGTCGTTTTCAATCGCCTGGGTGCATTCCGGCGTCAGCGCGCGGAAGCTCTTGCGCAGGCTTTCCTGGGCCACTTCATTGAGCGGGTAGTGGAACAGTTCGGCTTGTTCAAGGTGACGCAGGCGGTAGTCGACGCCGCTGTCGACGTTGACGATGTCGGTGTTCTGCTTGATCAGGGCGATGGCCGGCAGGAAACGTGCACGTTGCAGGCCGTCCTTGTACAGGCCGTCGGGCACGATGTTCGAGGTGGCGACCAGGGTCACGCCGTTCTTGAACAACTCTTCCATCAGGGTGCCGAGGATCATCGCGTCGGTGATGTCGGACACGAAGAACTCATCGAAACAGATCACCCGGGCTTCTTCCGAGAAGCGCTTGGCGATGATGGTCAGCGGGTTCTTTTCGCCCGGCAGGGTCTTCATCTCTTCATGCACGCGCTTCATGAAGCGGTGGAAGTGGGTGCGGACCTTTTCCTTGAACGGCAGCGCTTCGAAGAAGGTGTCCACCAGGTAAGTCTTGCCCCGGCCAACACCACCCCAGAAATACAGGCCCTTGACCGGCGTGTGGTCTTTCTTGCCAAACAGCTTGCTGAACATGCCCGGCTTGTTCTGCGAGGCCTGGACCAGATCGTCGTACAGGCGCTGCAAATGGCGCACCGCAGTTTCCTGGGCAGCGTCATGGAAGAATTCAGGGCGTTTCAGATCAGCTTGATATCGTTCTAGGGGCGTCATAATTCGTTAGCAAGGCAACAAAAACGGGCCGCCACTGTAACGACGGCCCTGAAGAATGGCAATCACCCCTTGGTCGGGTCAATCCTCGATTGGGGTCAACGCAACGCGCAAGGCTTCGATCGCCGCATCCCGCGAGGCGCTGTCGGCGAACGCCGGGCTATCGGCGACGACTTCACCGTCCAGCCACACGCTGAAGCTCGAGGCTTCACTGCGTACATCCAGCGCCTGACCCGATTGCAGCTGCTTGGTTACGGCGCCTGCGGTTTTACCGTCGGCAAAGTTGCGCGACAGCAGCAGTTGCTCGCCTTCGGCCGCCAGCAAACGGAAGCGGAAGCTGCCGTCGTCTTCGCGGAAGCTGACAAAGCGCGCGGCTTTCGCAGCTTTCTTCTTGGTGGTGGCAGCAACGGCGACCGGGTTGACGAACGAGCGCAGGCCCACCGCTTCACGCAGTTCGGCCAGGAACGGTGCAGCCACGGCGCGGGCTTTGCGGGCGCCGACCAGCAGCAGGTCTTCCATGTCCGACGGGCGCGACATCAGTTGGTGATAACGCTCGCGCGCTTCACCCAACTGGCCGTCCAGCAGTTGGAACAGACGGTTCTTCGCCTCGCCCCAGCCCAGGCCCTGCAGCAGATCGCCGCGGAACTCTTCTTCCTGGGCCTGGGTGGCAAATGCCTGGTACAGGGTGAACAGGTGCGAGTTGTCCGGATCCTTGGCTTCGCCCGGCGCGCGGGAGTCGGTGACGATCCGCGAGATCGCGTCCTTCATGTCCTTGGCGCTGGTGAACAACGGGATGGTGTTGTCGTAGCTCTTCGACATCTTGCGGCCATCCAGGCCCGGCAAGGTGGCGACGCTTTCTTCGATCAGCGCTTCGGGCATGGTGAAGAATTCTTTACCCTTGCCGAACAGGTGGTTGAAGCGCTGGCCGATGTCGCGAGCCATTTCCACGTGCTGGATCTGGTCACGACCGACCGGCACCTTGTGGGCGTTGAACATCAGGATGTCCGCGGCCATCAGCACCGGGTAGCTGTACAGGCCCATGGTGATCCCCGCATCCGGGTCTTCGCCGTTCTCCAGGTTCTTGTCCACCGAGGCCTTATAGGCGTGCGCACGGTTGAGCAGGCCCTTGGCCGCCACGCAGGTCAGCAACCAGGTCAGCTCGGGGATTTCCGGGATATCGGACTGGCGGTAGAAGGTTACCCGGTTCACATCCAGGCCACCGGCCAGCCAGGTCGCGGCAATTTCCATGCGCGAGCGCTGGATGCGCTGCGGGTCATCGCACTTGATCAGGGCGTGGTAGTCGGCCAGGAAGTAGAAGGAGTCGGCGTTGGCGTCCTGGCTGGCAAGGATCGCCGGGCGGATCGCGCCGGCGTAGTTGCCCAGGTGCGGCGTGCCGGTGGTGGTGATGCCGGTGAGGATGCGGGTACGGGTCGTCATGGGTGATCGCTTGTCATCAATTCGAAAGACGTGGCAGCACAAGATCCTTGAGATCGGTCAGCTTGCCATGAAAAAAGTGTCCGCATTCTGCCACTTTCAGCAGCTCATGGGGGCGATTCAGGGCCGCGGACCAGTCGTAGACGAGTTGCGGGTCAACCACTTCGTCGGTTTCCGGCTGGATCACGGTCAATGGGCAGCCTTGTGGCAACACGTCGTTATCCCGCAGGCGCATCACGGCCGCGGCCACCATGAACAGGTGCGCGAGTTTTTCGCCCTTGGCTTCCAGGCGGCCGCCGAGGGTGGCCGCGACAAACCCGCCGAAGGAAAAACCCAGCAGGGTGATCGGCAGGTCGGGATGCTTTTCACGCAGCCAGGTGGCTGCCGCTTCGGCGTCGTCGACTTCACCGGTGCCCATATCGTGCGTACCGGCACTGGTGCCGACACCGCGATAATTGAAACGTAACGTGATCAAGCCGGCATCGCGCGCGGTGCGTTGCAGGGTCGATACGACTTTGTTGAGCATGGTGCCGCCCTGCACCGGGTTCGGGTGACAGATCAGCGCCAGGCCACGTGGCTCGGGGTGATCCAGATACAGGGCTTCCAGTTGGCCTACCGGGCCATCGATCAAAACGGGGGTTTCACGCATCAGCAAGGAAGGAACTCCGTGACCTCTCAAGGGGTCGACTCGTCTAGCTAAAAGTCTGTGCATGGCATCATTGCGAGCTTAATCGCGGTATACAGCGCAGGTCCGAGCCGTTAACGTAAAGCAAAGCCGTTTATAGAGGAAGGACTCGTGGAACACTCGCTCTTAGTTTGGTTGTTGCCGACTCTCGCCTTGGTTGCCGGTGTCGCCATTGGATTCCTGGTTGCCCGCCTGCTGCCGAATGCCGCGCCTAACCGCACGCAGCGTCAGCTGGATGACATTCAGGAACGTTTTGACAGTTATCAGAACGAGGTTGTTACCCACTTCAACAGCACCGCGACCCTGGTGAAAAAGCTCACTCAGAGCTATCAGGAAGTACAGGATCATCTCGCCGAGGGTGCCAACCGCCTGGCCCTGGACGACATCACCCGCCAGCGCCTGCTGGCCGCGCTGCATTCCGATGCACCGCACGCTCCACGGGAACGCCTGACCCCTCCGCGGGAAAATCAGGAACCGCCACGGGATTACGCGCCAAAAACGCCAAACGCCCCGGGGATGCTGGATGAGCATTACGGCTTGAAAAAGTAATAGCTTTTCAAGCGGCATGAAAAAGCCCGGCTGATCGATGATCAGCCGGGCTTTTTTGTTGGAACCAGGTCGGCCAGACGACACTGATCCAATGTGGGAGCGGGCTTGCTCGCGAATGCGGTCTATCAGTCACCCTATGTATTAACTGACCCACCGTATTCGCGAGCAAGCCCGCTCCCACATTGACCGAGTCCGACTTCAGGACACTGGCTGTTCTTGTAGCTGCCCGTTCTCGATCCGCACGTGCCGCCCATGGAAACGCTTGAGGCTGCTGCGGTGCCCGACGCTGACGATGCTCAACCCCGGCAATTCATCGATCAACGCCTGATACAGAGCCGCCTCATCTTCCTCGTCCATCGCCGAGGTGGCCTCGTCCATGTACAGCCATTGCGGTTCAAACAACAACGCCCGCGCAAACGCCAGGCGCTGTTGCTCACCCGGCGACAGCATGCGCTGCCAGTGATTGGCTTCGTCCAAGCGTGGAATCAGATGCGCCAGGCGGCAGGTTTCCAGGACCTGTGCATAACGTTGCGCCGGGTACGCGCCCTCCTCCTGTGGATAACTCAACACACCCCGCAAGGTACCAATCGGCAGGTACGGCTTTTGCGGCAGGAACAGATAACGCTCGGCCGGCAAGCGGATGTTGCCGTGGCCGTTTGGCCAGAGATTGCCCATGGCCCGCAGCAAGGTTGACTTGCCGCTGCCGGAACGCCCGCTGAGCATCAATCGCTCACCCTCGGCAACCGTCAGGTTGGCGCCATCCAGCAGGTGACGACCATCCGCCAGATCGAGGCTGAGGTTGCTCATCTGCAAATTGCCGCCCTGGCGTTGCAACTCGATGCCCATGTTGCGGCCTTCGTTTTCTTCCATCGCCTCGCCAAAGCTCAGCAGACGATCACAGGTCGCACGCCAGCTGGCCAACACGGTGTACGCGTCGACAAACCAGCTCAGGCTGCCCTGCACGCTGCCAAACGCACTGGCCACTTGCATCAGCACGCCCAGCTCTATCTGGCCGGAAAAGTAACGCGGCGCTGCCACCACAAACGGGAAGATGATCGCGATCTGTGAGTAACCACTGGTGAAGAAGTTCAGGCGCTTCTTCAGCTGCATGATGCTCCAGAAGTTGCTCCACACCCGCCCGAAACGTGCACTCAGTTGCTGGTGTTCATTCGGCTCGCCATTGAACAGCGCGATGCTTTCCGCGTTCTCGCGCACCCGCACCAGGCTGAAACGCAAGTCGGCCTCGAAGCGTTGCTGGCGGTTGCTCAAGCCGATCAGTTTTCGACCAATCAAGTGGGTCAACCAACTGCCCAGCACGGCATATACCAGTGCCGCCCAGAACATATAGCCGGGAATCGTGATGCCCCAAACCTCGATACTGCCGGACACGCCCCACAGGATCACCGAGAACGACACCAGGCTCACCAGGTTACTGATAAACCCCAGGCCCAGGCTCAGGGTGCTGCTGGTAAAGGCGTTGAGGTCTTCGGAAATACGTTGGTCGGGGTTATCGGTGTAGCCGCCATATTCCAGGTGGTAGTAGTTCTTCTCGCTCAGCCACTTGGCGAAGTAGGTTTCAGTCAGCCAGCGCCGCCAGCGGATGGTGAGCATTTGCTGCAAATAGGAAGTGAACACCCCGGTGACGATCGCCACCACGGCGATCACGCTGAAATACATCAGCAGGTGGGTGAAGGCGTCGTAGTCCTTCTTTTCCAGGGCGTTATAGAAGTCGCGGTTCCAGCTGTTGAACCACACCGACACGGCCACACTGAACAGCGAAAGCCCCAGCACCACCAGCAACAACAGCCAGGCCTTGAACTTCTCCTCACTGCGCCAGTAGGGGGTGATCAGCGCCCAGACTTTCCTTAAAAATTGCCCACGCACCGCGTCATTGACCGCGGAATACTCAGCGTTCTGATTCATTGTTCAGGCTCGGTAGGAAAAAATAACAGGCGTTTGAACCGATCATAAACGATCGGTTCAGGGCTCCGTGCGGCCTGAAGCAGATTGTTCAGTCGCCGTTCAACGTCGAACCGGGCGTTTCTGCAACTTGCGCTGCAACGTTCGACGATGCATGCCCAGGGCGCGGGCCGTGGCGGAGATGTTGCCTTCGTGCTCGGTCAACACCCGCTGGATGTGTTCCCACTGCAGGCGGTCCACCGACATCGGGTTTTCCGGCACCAGGGTGTCGAGGTCGGCGTGCTCGGAGAGCAAGGCGGCCAGCACGTCGTCGGCATCTGCCGGCTTGCACAGATAGTTGCAGGCGCCACGCTTGATCGCCTCGACGGCGGTGGCAATGCTGGAATAGCCGGTGAGGATCACCACGCGCATTTCCGGGTCCAGCTCCAGCAGCTTGGGCAGCAGCACCAGGCCGGAGTCGCCGTCCATTTTCAGGTCCAGGGCCGCGTATTCCGGCAGGTCGGCCGTGGCGATGGCCAGGCCTTCCTCGGCGGAACCTGCGGTGCTGACGCGAAAGCCACGACGGCTCATGGCGCGGGCCATCACGCGGGTAAAGGTGGCGTCGTCATCTACCAGCAGCAGGTGCGGCAGTTCTTCGCCTTCGACTTGGATCTCGTCACTCATCGATGTCTCCTCGTGCGACACGGGGCAGGCGCAGCTCGGTGAGCGTGCCGCCTTCCTCATGACTATAGAGTTTCACTGAGCCGCCCGCGCGGGTCACGCTGGCCTTGCTCAAAAACAGGCCCAGGCCGAAGCCTTTGCCCTTGGTGGTAAAGAAGGGCTTGCCGATCTGCTCGGCAATCGCCAGCGGCACACCGGCGCCGTGGTCGCGAATGCTGATGGTGAAGTCTTCCGCATCCCAGTCCAGGGTCACTTCCAACCCTTCCGGGCAGGCATCGGCGGCGTTGTTCAGCAGGTTCAGCAGCGCCTGGGTCAGGTCCGGCGGCGGTGCCATGCGCGGCACCGTGCCCTGGCCCAGCAGGTGGAACCGGTAACTGGCTTCGGGACGCATCAGGTGCCAGCGGTTCAGGGCTTCGTCCAGCCACTGGGTGACGTCTTGCATCTCCACCGCCAGGCGGCGATTGGCCTCGGCGGCGCGCACCAGCTGCTGCAAGGTCAGCTTGCACTGCTTGACCTGTTCCTGCAGCACACTCAGGTCGTCTTGCAGGGCCGGGTCGTGGTGGTCCTGGGTCATTTCCTTGAGCAGTACGCTCATGGTCGCCAGCGGCGTGCCCAATTCGTGGGCCGCGCCGGCGGCCTGGGTGGCGACGGCCAGCAGCTGCTGGTCCCGCAGGCCTTCTTCACGGCGAATGGCGCGCAGCTCTTCCTGGCGGCGCAGCTCTTCCGCCATTCGTGCGGCAAAAAAGGTGATGACCGCCGCCGACAGGGCAAAGCTCAGCCACATGCCGTAGATCTGCAGGTTTTCCCGGGCGATGGGGAAGGTCTGCAACGGGTAGAACTGTGCCAGCAGCAGGGTGTACAGGGTCAGGGCAATACCCGACAGCACCACCGAATAACGCCACGGCAAGGTCACCGCCGCGATGGTCAGTGGCACCAGGTAATAGGACACGAACGGGTTGGTGGAGCCGCCGGAGAAGTACAGCAACACACTGTGGATAAACAGGTCGCAGGCCAGTTGCAGGGCGTATTCCAGCTCGGTCACAGGCCACGTGGTGCGCAGCCGGATCACGGTAAATACACACAGCACCGTGGAGAAGCCGAGGGTCACGGCCAACTGCAACCAGGGCAGCGGCAGCAGCTTGAACCAATAGGCGAGCCCCACCGAACCGGCCTGTGCGGCCAGCACCAGGGTGCGGATGAACGTCAGGCGCCAAAGGTTCTGGCGGGTGGCGGAAGTCAGTTTTACGGCGGCGAGCATGAGCTCTCCCGATGAGCGCTGCAGGCGGATCGCACGGAGTATAAACGAAGCGACAGCGCTGGCACGGCGTGTGTGGCTCTTTGACGCAGGGGTCAGGATCATGACCGTTCGTCGGTATCCGCCAACTTGTAGCGAATGTGTAAACCCGAAGAACTGAAACCTTGCGTCTACAGTCTTACCGAACACGAACATCTCAAGGAGCTTACATGTCTCGTTTCATTCGCAGTGCAGCCACCCTCACCCTCGGCGCCGCTACCCTCGCCAGCCTGCCGGCCATGGCTGCTGACGAACTGCATTACAACCAGATTTCCCTGCGTGCCGAAGTCAGCCAGGAAGTGGCGCGCGACCAGATGATCGTCACCCTGTACACCGAGTCGCAGAACACCGACCCGGCCAAGCTTGCCGCCGAAATCACCACCACCATGAACAAGGCGCTGGCCCAGGCCCGCGAAGTCAAAGGCGTGACCCTGCGCCAGGGTAGCCGCAACAGCTACCCGATCTACGACAACAAGAACCAGAAAATCACCGGCTGGCGTGAACGCGCTGAGCTGCGCATGGAAAGTGCCGACTTCGCCGCCCTGTCCAAGCTCACCGGCGACATGCTGACCAACCTGAAAATGGACAGCATGGACTTCGCCATCGCCAACCCGACCCGCAAGGCCAGCGAAGATGCCCTGCTTAAAGAAGCGGTCACCGCATTCAAGGCCCGTGCCCAACTGGCCACCGATGCGCTGGGCGGCAAGGGCTACAAGATCGTCAACCTGAACTTCAACACCAACGGTTATCCACAGCCGTATGCACGTGGCGGGATGATGATGAAAGCCGCAGCGATGGATTCGGCACCGACGCCGGAAGTCGAAGCCGGCACCAGCCAGGTCAACATGACCGCAGATGGCGTGATCGAAGTCCAGATGCCTTGATCGAGTGGTACCCCAGTTGCAATGACGCTGCCCACGGGCAGCGTTTTTTTTGCCTGCGCACTTCATTCAAGAAGTATCAGCGGTAATAACCGGATATCAGCTTAAGAAAATACTCAATGGCTGAGAGTGTTCTGGTCCACACACCTTGAAGCGCACCGGCGATAAATCTTTTCAGCTTATAACCCGCGTAATGGCGAACTACATCTTCCCCATCAAAGAACGGAACACGCCTACACGCTGAACCACCTATGGCGGACATCACATCATTCCTGCACACCATGCACATCAGGATTTGTCATATGACCACCATAGGTTCCATCGCGGCAAACAACGGCTTCTTCCTTGATACCCCCTCCTCGGCAGGTATTGCCGAAGAACAGGGAAAACCCCGCCAAGGTACGGATACTTCACGGCAGACATATTCGCCAGGGCAGCCCGTAAAGGCAGCCGATCGGGCCACCGACACTCCCGCATCACGACCCCGCCGTCACACTCACGACGTGTTGATCCCGGGATTGCCATACAACAAGACAGTCGAAAACTACATTCGCAGTGCAACGACAGGGTTCGAGACGCCCCTGGAAAGCACCGCCAACCTTATCAAGGCCGAAATCAAGAAAAAGTGGGGCGAGGACGTTGATCCGGACAACACGTTTATTACTACCTTCAACTACGACCCGACACGGGGAAGGCCTCCTCGCAATGCAAAGGTACTGAACCGGATAACCTTGACCCAGGCGGCCCTGCAAGATGTGCAGAAAAAAAACAACACCGATGAACACCAGACGCCCGAGGAAAAAACACGCACGACCCTGCATACCTGGCTGGAACGGCTACTGACGTTTTCGCCGCTGGGCCAGGCGGGGCTTGCCATTGACTCTGCCGTCAATGCCCAGCAGACCTATGAGTTTATATACCGCGCCTCCCCGCCCGGCCAGCGCCAGCAATACAACGAGTCGATGCGGATCAAAAAGACCCCGGAGCAATTCAGGGAATTGGTGTGGAACACCGAACGCGCCGCGCCGTATAAAACATTCCTGGATACGTTCTGGCCCAGCCACGAAAGCAAATACACGGCATTGACCAAGGCCTCCTTCGTTGCCGCCATCCTGCTCCAGGAAAAGACCGGCAGCCTGAGCCCAAGCGACAAGGAACTGGCGCTACGCGCAGCGAACTTGACCACCGATAAAGACTGGTCGAACCTCCGCGTCGAGGACCTGAAAGCCTCTGCCGCCCAGGACCCAGGCCTGGAAATGGGTCTGCTCAGCATCAACGGTTTTCAATCTTCGGACCTGCTGTACATCACCGACAAAAACCCCAAGGTCACCGATGACGGCAAGATCATCAGCCCCACGCTTTTGTATATTCCCGGCAACTCGTCGCCTATTCATCGCTTTGACAGCCAGGCCCAGATGAAAAACTGGCTGGCTGAGCAAGCTGCCGACCCCACCAAGCGCGAAGCCCTTTCAACCCATTTCACGCTGCGTGACCAGGCCGACCGGACGTTCTCCGACGGCGTGAACCAGACACTGACCGGGCTGGGTGGCTGGCACCGCAAAGACGCGCCGGATGCCGATGTGTTGGAGCGCCTGAATGAATTCAACCCGCAGACTTTCATCACCACCGAACCCCTCGCCCAGGACCCATTCGAGGCCATTACTGCCCGCCAGAAAGATCGCTCGTACAAGGATGCCGAGACCCAAATCGTCACCGACAGCGACGTGACCAAAGCCAACATCCTCAAAGGCCTGGAAACCGCCACCAAGGTCGCGATGCTGATGACGCCGCTGGCACTGGTGATGCCCGAAGTCGCCGTGGCCCTCGAGGTGTTCTACGTCGCCTCCGGCGTAGCGGAGGCCGGTATCGGCATCGATGACGTCAAGCACGGCAAGAAAGGCGGGGCCGACCATATCGTGTTCGGAGTGCTCAATGCGCTGCCGACGGTGGCTTCGGGCGCAACTTCACTGGTGGAGAAAGGGATAGAGAGGGCCTCGAAAGCCCTTGAGTCCTCCACCCGCATCGCCCTCACGCGCGAAGTCGAGCCGGGAGCTGCAGGGGCAAGCGTGCTGGTACCTGAGGGCCTGTCCGCAGACCAGACCTTCCTGATCAAGCGTGCAACCCATACCGATGTAGTGGTCGGGGATGACGTTTACCGCTACGACCCCGCACAACCGGACGCCTTGACCAAGATGGGGCCTACCGAGCATGCCGAGCCGCTGGAGGATTTTGAAGCCGTTTGTGCGCCGGTTGGGCGCCGCGTAAAGCGCAACATTGACAGCTTGTGCTACACAAAAATGATCGAGGACGCCGATACATCGGTCGCTCAAGACGCCCAGGCACTTGAGCATCGGCGTCTCTTGCCGGGCGCCCCAACGCAGGAAGGCGCGCGGACCGTGGTGCATGAGCACAGGCTGTATAGAGTGAGCGACACATCCAGCCAGGAGCTGATGTCGGTGCCCGGGCACACGCCGGTTACCTACCGCAACCAAACCAGCGGGGTGGTGCTCAATGAGCCGGACTTCGGCTATGAAGATATCGGTCAACCACGGGCGCTCAACCAGGAAACCGTGGTTGTAAAGCTGGACCAGATCAGTGATCTCAGTGATGACCAGCGCGTCCTGAGGGGCATAAAAATACCCTACGCAGGAATAGATTATGTGGTGGTCGAGGGCGATACCGGCATTTACTACGTGGCCGAATACGACGGTTCGAACCCTGCGCTCAACTTTCAACGCATCGCCGCAAACACCGATCCGGCCAGCCGGGACATCATCAGGCTGCATGACGAGTACAAGGACCTCTATCGTGACATTTCCGGAAAAACCCACAATAACGATCTGGTGATACTGCCCTCCCTGGACTCACTGGCAAAAAAACTGAGCCTTGAATACAACTTCACACCCGATCAAGCCACCCAACTGGACCGAGTCCTGGCCGGACTGTCCGATGAAAAGAAACGTGAAGTTCTACTGGCAGTCTATGCCTGGGACAAGAAGGTAGAGGTGGCCGCCAAGACCATACAACTTGAGCCCCTTCAAAAGCCTCACTATTTCGGGCAGCTCACGGTCAACGAGCAAAACAAGGCCTACGCCCGTTGGGGCAAGAGAACGGTGGAGGAACAGTTCCAGACAACCGGTATACGGTCGGCCAACCAGAAAACCCTGGCCGATGCCGGTAACAGTCTGCGCAGCGACGTGGCCAATGAAATAGTGACCTGGCTATACACTCGAACCGGCGCGCCCAACTACTCGGAGGTCATCCTGAAAACGGGGGCCGGCAATTGCGACCAGATGGCCAGGGTCGCCACCGATACCGTTAACGCCAGTGGCGGCTTTGCCCGCATTGCACAAGTGCAGGGACACACCTTCAGCGTGGTCGGCGGCCCCGCAAGTCAGCCTAACCTCTTGACCGCTGGATTTGCCGAGCCCGAATGGGCTGATGCGTGGATAGTGGACCCATGGGCCGGTATCACTTGTCCGGCCAACGAGTACCACGGCCAATTCGCACAACGCATGCAGGAATGGAGCGACGAGGGCCGGCAAATCCTGATCGGAGATGGTGGTACGCCGCCTCGGCACGTCTGGAGCGATCCTATGGACCCGCGGTGGATACAGTCCACCGTTTATGGCGGCGCACAGGTGTTTTAAGGCGATCGCCGCGACGCAGGCGCTTATCTCAACCTGGGTAACCCGAACGGCGGCAACCGTGGTGACCGCCGTTCTCGTTCGCGTAGCGTTTACCTGCCATTTCAGGGAGCAGGACTGCAATGCCGCTGCCTTCGGGCAGCATTTTTTTTGCCTGGCACTTCATTCAAGAAGTTTCAGCGGTAATAACCGGTTACCAGCTTCAGAAAATGCTTAATCGCCGGGCGTGTGCTGGTCCGGACACATTGAAGTGCGATGGTGATAAATCTTTTCAACTTATAACCCGTGCAATGGACAACTACATCCTCACCCTCAACGAGCGGAACACGCCTGGACGCTTCACCACTCATGGCGTAAATCACCGTACTCCTCATCCACAGTTTATGGCGGCGCAGATGCGTGCAATCAACATCCAGCCAGGTAATCTGAAATGACAAGCTCAGCTCAACTTAACATTGTCCATTACCCAAAAACACCGCTACCCGGTACGACTCAAGAACAACGTACCGAGGCGCTGGAACGAATACCGCCAACGCCATTGAAGAGTACGGATATTTATGAAACGGACAACGTTGGCACTGCCGCCAGGAACGAGTCTGATATCTACAAGGCAACCATTTATGGACCCGACTTTGTTCACGCGCCAGGCGATGGGTATATCTACAATGAGCGAGAGGCTCATATCGATGCCTATGCCAATCGTGTAAAGACGCAGATCGAAAATATAGAAAGTGGCACTGAAGGCGAACGAAACGTCAAGTTCCAGAACGTGCGCCTGTTCATGGAACCCGCAGGATACTTCAGTGGGGGTTTATTGGCAGCCGGGTTCGACCCGCATGAAAAGTTCACGGTAACGTTCAATACCTATGTCGGTATGGGCACAGCACAAAATCTCTCTGATACCCAGACACACACTTATTTCGCATGGGAAATTGCAGCGGGTGCTCTAGCGCACGACAGACCCGCACGTGGTGGGGTTTTAAATTTTCCTGAAATGGAAATAGAAAAAAAAGACCGGACAAAAATCAATGATTTGGAAGCGTTCGGCCGACAACTTCAAGCTCGCTGGGAGAAAGACATAGCCGCGCCGATGCGCGAGGGCTCCGGAACAATAGCAGAGCGATCGGGAAAAGCAGACGCCTATGTAACACGGGGCACGTTGCTGAGCCTTCGTAGTGACACGGAAAATTTCGCAAGGTTAAGCCCTGCCGGCCAGGAAGCGGTGAATCGCACGCTGGACAAGAATGGGCAAGTGATTATCCCCAATATTTACGGCTACCCCATGAGCGGGTATGCCTTTATCCCCTACACGCCTTACGATGGCAATCCCGCCAATCGCCCCAATCAGGGAGTCATGATCGACTTGAAGAACGGCGCTGTCCGCGAGATAAAAGGCGATGAAGAATTTGCGAACTGGGCCAAAGACAATCGTGATGAATTGATGCGCCGTTTCAATACCGGTGATATGCAAGGGGGACACAATGCCCACTGGCCACCGGCCGGGGCGGTGCTCGACAGCCTCATCCAGGATAATCGGTCGCGATATCCGGGGTACGAACACTGGTACAAAGATAAATCCGTGCCGGTACGAGAGCTATTCAACTACACCGAATCGCGAAAAGCAGGTTATGGGCTGCAATTTGGCGATCTGAACAAAGGTATCGCCCCCCACTATCAGGAGCAGAACGCCAACAATGCGGTGTGGGCCGACCAGACGGATGTGTTTGGTGCCTCGCAGCAAGCCTGGAAGTCGGTGAAAGACACCTGGGGCAAAAGCTTTGATTATCTGCCCATTGTTGGCAATATAGGCAATATCGTGTTTGGCGTGCATGACAGCCTCTATGGCAAGACCGCAGGCGAGCGCACAGGGGGAACTGCTGCGGCCGTCATCTCAAGCCTGATGCTGGCACACGAAGTTGCACCCGGTTTGGTCGAGGCGAGCCTGGGTGAAACTCCGATCACGTTCAACTCCACCGTTACTGAAGACTACCGCTGGAACTATAATTCGCAGAAGAGCGAATTTGAGCTGACACGCGTTTCGAAAGTATCCGGTGATAGTCATCCGGACCCGTCGTTGAATGAAGTTGAGTCGAGTGGACCAGAGGTCCCCCCGGCATCTATCAACGTAGACGGCGTCGAACTGCCGCCCCTGAAAACGGTTAAAAATCTGCCGGTCGGCGAGGGCCTTTTTTCTACTGCTGAAAAAACCAGTATTCTCAGTGGAGAAATAGATAGCCTGAACACTATCAACGATAAACTTTACACGTTCGTGGATGTGAACAAACAAGGTGCGGCCCAGCGATTGAATATACTGGTACACGGTAAAGTCGATGAGACTACCGGGGTCGCAAAAGTTTCTTACGATGGAAAGCTCAATAGTCCGGAAGAATTGCTGGATACGCTTCACAGCAAAGGGATCCATCCGGAAGAGTTCGACAACGTGCGCCTGCTGTCATGTGATTCCGCAACCGGTGGGGATGCTTCGTTTGCCGCTCAATTCCAAAAGTTGATTGGCCGCCCTGTCAAAGGTTATAGCGGTACCTTGACCGCCAACCTGTCCCCGGAACAAGTAAAAGCAGCCATTGATAAAGTAGAACACCTCTACCTGGAGAACTTATCCGCACAAAAAATCCCGATCACCGACAACGTCCGTACCGCAGTAAGAGCTCAGGCTGAACAGTATGTCAGCGAAGAAATGGCGCGGATCAAGAAATTCAAGCCGTCAAAGAACAACCCGTACTGGAATCCGCTCAAGTGGTGGGCGTTCACTTATAAACCCGAACACTTTCCGGCTAAATCGTAGCGACCTGGAATAGCCGAATCCCGGAGACACTGGGGTCTCGCATGCTTATCTCTACCTGAGTGACAAGAACGGCGGTAACCTCGGTGACTGCCGTTTTCGTTCGGGCACTATTTGCCTGCCACTTCAGGGGTCTCCATGGAAAGAATCACCTTAAAACCGCTGCTCCTTGCTGCCGGCCTGCTGGCATTCATGCCCATGGCCCAGGCAGCCGGCACCCTGGTCTACTGCTCCGAAGCCAGCCCTGCCGGCTTCGACCCCAGCCAGTACACCAGCGGCACCGATTTCGATGCCTCCGCCGAAACCGTGTTCAACCGCCTGACCCAGTTCAAGCGTGGCGGCACTGAAGTCGAACCCGGCCTGGCAACCCATTGGGACGTGTCCAAAGACGGCCTGATGTATACCTTCCACCTGCGCGATGGCGTCAAGTTCCACACCACCGACTATTTCACCCCGACCCGTGATTTCAATGCCGACGACGTGCTCTTCACCTTCCAGCGCCTGCTGGATCCCGAGACCCCGTTCCGCAAGGCCTATCCATCGGAGTCGCCCTACTTCACCGACATGGGCTTGAACACCACGATCAAGAGCGTCGAAAAACTCGACGAGCACACCGTGCGCTTCAACCTGAACAACGTTGACGCCTCCTTCGTGCAGAACCTGGCCATGAGCTTCGCCTCGGTGCAGTCCGCCGAATATGCCGCGCAGTTGCTCAAGGAAGGCAAGGCCGAGGACATCAATCAGAAGCCGGTGGGCACTGGGCCATTTGTGTTCAAGCGTTACCAGAAGGATTCGCAGATTCGCTACAGCGCCAATAAACAGTATTGGAAGCCCGAAGATGTGAAGCTCGACAACCTGGTGTTCTCGATCACTCCGGACGCCGCCGTGCGCCTGCAAAAGCTCAAGGCCGGCGAGTGCCAGGTCAGCGGTTACCCGCGCCCTTCCGACATCGAAGTGATGAAGCAAGACCCCAACCTGCGGGTTCTTCAGCAAGCCGGCTTCAACCTGGGCTTTCTCGCCTACAACGTGACCCACCCGCCCCTGGACCAGCTCAAGGTGCGCCAGGCGCTGGACATGGCCATCGACAAGCCGGCAATTATAAAGGCGGTGTACCAGAGCGCCGGACAATTGGCGCAGAACGCCCTGCCTCCGGCCCAGTGGTCTTATGACCCGACAATCAAGGACGCGCCCTACGATCCGGCCAAGGCGCGGGCGCTACTAAAAGAAGCAGGGGTTGCACCAGGTACCACCCTCAACCTGTGGGCGATGACCGTACAACGCGCGTCGAATCCCAATGCCCGGATGTCGGCGCAGATGATCCAGCAGGATTGGGAAAAGATTGGCATCAAGGCCAATATCGTCAGCTATGAGTGGGGCGAGTACATCAAACGCGCCAAAGCCGGCGAGCACGACGTGATGATCTACGGCTGGACCGGCGACAACGGCGACCCGGATAACTGGCTGGGCGTGCTCTACAGTTGTGCCGCGGTGAAGGGCAGCAACTATGCAAAATGGTGTAACCCGGCCTACGACAAACTGGTGCAGCAGGCCAAGGTCAGCAGCGACCGCGAGCAGCGCATCAAGTGGTATCAACAGGCACAAAAAATCCTTAAGGAACAAGTACCTATAACGCCTATCGCAAACTCGACGGTTTTCCAGCCCCTGCGAAAGGAAGTGCAGGACTTCAAGATCAGTCCTTTTGGACTCACTCCCTTCTACGGCGTCAGTCTGAATAAGTAACAGCCGCGCCCCAACCGAGTGCGCCAGACGCCTCGGTTGGGCATTCCTGGTGCAGCCCTCGCACCGAAAAAAACCCTCAAAAGTGCGTAAATGTGTCTGAACTTACACATATGCGACATTCGTGTACGTTCGTACCACTGTTTAGCCGTTGTAGGCTCTCAACATCTTGCATTGGGTATGGGCCCTGCATAAGTATCCGCAGGTCGACTCACGAGGTCGCCCTCACTACCAAAAATGACAACAAATCATGAGGCCAACATGCTTAAACACGCAGTCATTCCGTTATTAGTCAGCGCCGGTTTAATGGCTGCTGCACCTTTCGCCCAAGCGGCGAGCAACCTGGTGTTCTGCTCCGAAGGGAGCCCGGCCGGTTTTGATCCAGGCCAGTACACCACCGGAACAGACTTCGATGCTTCGGCCGAAACCATGTTCAACCGTCTGACCCAGTTCGAGCGCGGCGGCACCGCTGTTGTTCCTGGGCTCGCCACGACCTGGGACGTTTCCCCGGATGGCCTGACGTACACCTTCCACCTGCGTGAAGGCGTCAAGTTCCACACCACCCCGTACTTCAAGCCAACTCGTGAATTCACGGCTGACGACGTACTGTTCACCTTCAACCGGATGATCAATAAAGACGATCCGTTCCGTAAAGCCTACCCGACCGAGTTCCCGTACTTCACGGACATGGGTATGGACACCAACATCAAGAACATCGAGAAAGTCGATGACCACACCGTCAAGTTCACCCTTGGCACCGTGGACGCCGCCTTCATCCAGAACCTGGCAATGAGCTTCGCATCCATCCAGTCGGCTGAATACGCCGCCCAGCTGTTGAAGGAAGGCAAGGCACAGGACATCAACCAGAAGCCAATCGGCACTGGTCCGTTCGTGTTCAAGAGCTACCAGAAAGACTCCAACATCCGTTACACCGGCAACAAGGATTACTGGAAACCTGAAGACGTGAAGATCGACAACCTGATCTTCGCCATCACTACCGACCCGTCGGTGCGTATCCAGAAGCTGAAGAAAAACGAATGCCAGGTGACCCTGTTCCCACGTCCGGCCGACCTCAAGGCGCTGGGTGAAGACAAGGACCTGAAACTGCCGCACCAGGCCGGTTTCAACCTGGGCTACATCGCCTACAACGTAATGCCGGTCCTCAAGGGCCAAACCGCGCCTAACCCGCTGTCCGACCTGCGCGTGCGTGAGGCCCTGGACATGTCGGTGAACAAGCAGCAGATCATCGACTCGGTGTACCAGGGCGCAGGCCAACTGGCTGTCAACGCCATGCCGCCAACCCAGTGGTCCTATGACACCACCATCAAGGATGCGCCGTTTGATGTGACCAAAGCCAAGGCTTTGCTCAAGGAAGCCGGCGTCAAGGAAGGCACCGAGATCACCCTGTGGGCGATGCCGGTCCAGCGTCCGTACAATCCGAACGCCAAGCTGATGGCCGAGATGCTGCAGAACGACTGGAAACAGATCGGCCTGAAAGTGAACATCGTCAGCTATGAGTGGGGCGAGTACATCAAGCGTTCCAAAGGCGGCGAGAACCAGGCCATGATCATTGGCTGGAGCGGCGACAATGGTGACCCGGACAACTGGCTGAACGTGCTGTTCGGCTGCGACTCCCTGGCCGGCAACAACTTCTCCAAGTGGTGCGACAAGAAATTCGACGGCATCGTGAAAGAAGCCAAGGCGACTTCCGACGTAGCCAAACGCACCGAGCTGTACAAGCAGGCGCAACATATCCTCAAAGATGCAGTCCCGATGACACCTATCGCGCACTCGACGGTGTATCAACCCATGCGCAACAACGTGCAGGACTTCAAGATCAGCCCATTTGGCTTGAACTCCTTCTACGGCGTGAGCGTAAGCGGCAAGTAAGGATCTCTGGCGGCGACGTTTCATAACGTCGCCGTTATTGCATCCGCCAAGACCGTAGGAAACAGACCACCTCCGCACACGCTGCCGTCCTACGGCAGCTAACTGCGAATCGCGGCTCCGTTACCTACAAGGTCTGTCAGATTCGTTGCATTTACTGCCCGGCTCCCGACCCATAACGTCGTGGTACGGCAGACGTATCGTCTCTGTAGGGCAACTGCCGTTGTGGGATCAGTGTTGTCGCAAGGTCGTGAATGACCTTGCGATTGCTCACTGACGAAAACAACAAACAAGGATCGGGATTGTTATGCGCCATACCACCGTTCTATCCGCGATATTTGGCACCAGCCTGCTGGCTGTGGCCTCGATGGGCCAGGCTGCCGAGAAAAAGAGCCTGGTGTTTTGCTCCGAAGGCAGCCCGGCGGGCTTCGACACCGCGCAATACACGACGGCCACCGATAACGACGCCGCCGAGCCTATCTACAACCGCTTGGCCGAGTTTGAAAAAGGCGCGACCAATGTCGTACCGGGCCTGGCAACCCGTTGGGATATTTCCGAAGACGGCCTGACCTATACCTTCCACCTGCGTGAAGGGGTGAAATTCCACGGCAACAAGGACTTCAAGCCGACGCGCGACTTCAACGCCGACGACGTGCTGTTCACCTTCAATCGCATGCTTGACCCCGAACACCCGTTCCGCAAGGCCTACCCCACCGAGTTTCCGTACTTCAACGGGATGAGCCTGAACAAGAATATCGCCAAGGTCGAGAAAACCGACCCGCACACCGTGGTGATGACCCTGAACACGGTCGACGCCGCGTTTATCCAGAACATCGCCATGAGCTTCGCCTCGATCCTGTCGGCCGAATACGCCGACCATTTGCTCAAGGTCGGCAAGCCCAGCGACATCAACCAGAAGCCGATCGGCACCGGGCCGTTCGTGTTCCAGCGCTACCAGAAAGACTCGCAGATTCGCTACACCGGCAACAAACAGTACTGGGACCCGAGCCGCGTGAAGCTCGACCAGCTGATTTTTGCGATCAACACCGACGCCTCGGTACGGGTGCAAAAGCTCAAGGCCGGCGAATGCCAGATCACCCTGCACCCGCGCCCGGCCGACGTCGAAGCCCTGAAGGCCGACCCGAACCTGCAACTGCTGACCAAGCCGGGTTTCAACCTGGGCTACATCGCCTATAACGTGCGGCACAAGCCCTTCGACCAGCTCGAAGTGCGCCAGGCCCTGGACATGGCGGTGAACAAGCAGAGCATCCTCAACGCCGTGTACCAGGGCGCGGGGCAACTGGCGGTCAACGCCATGCCGCCGACCCAGTGGTCTTACGACGACACCATCAAGGACGCCGCCTACAACCCGGAAAAAGCCAAGGAATTGCTCAAGGCTGCCGGCGTGAAGGAAGGTACCGAGATCACCCTGTGGGCGATGCCGGTACAACGGCCGTACAACCCCAACGCCAAGCTGATGGCCGAAATGCTGCAAAGCGATTGGGCAAAGATTGGCCTCAAGGTGAAGATCGTCAGCTATGAATGGGGCGAGTACATCAAGCGCACCAAGAATGGCGAGCATGACATCAGCCTGATCGGCTGGACCGGCGACAACGGTGACCCGGACAACTGGCTGGGCACCCTCTACAGCTGCGACGCCATCGGCGGGAACAACTACTCCATGTGGTGTGACCCGGCGTACGACAAGCTGATCAAGCAAGCCAAGGTCGTCACCGACCGCGAACAAAGGACTGTTCTATACAAACAGGCGCAGCAACTGCTCAAGCAGCAGGTGCCGATCACGCCAGTCGCCCACTCGACGGTCAACCAGCCGTTAAGCGCCAAAGTCGAAGGTTTCAAAGTGAGCCCCTTCGGCCGCAACGTGTTCTCGGGCGTCAGCATCAACCCATAAAAAGATAACCGGATTGCGCAGGGCGAGCATTCGCCTTGCTGCAAACGTGCAGCCTTATTTCGGGTTTTACCCATGGGCAAACGTTTGCAAAGGCTTGAACGAGTTACACACCCAATAGCCGGTTCACCTAAAAAGACCGGCATTAAAAAGAGAACCAAAGGAGCTTCACCCATGAAACTGAGCAGCACCGCGCTACTGGCCCTGGCCATCAGCAGCATCACGGCTAACGCCTACGCTGATCCTGCAAGCCAGGACTTCGTTCCAACCACACTGGCCGGCACCAGCGCCCAAAGCGAGGCCAAAGGCTTTATCGATGGCGCAAGCCTGGGCGGTACAACCCGTAACTGGTTCTCCAACGAACAACGCTTCCGTGGCAGCAAGTTCACTTACCAGAAGCACGGCGAAGCCCGTACTGACAACTACCGTACCAACTGGGTGCAAGGCACCATCCTCAACGCTACCTCGGGTTTCACCCAAGGCACCGTTGGCGTGAGCACTGAAGTGGCGGTCTACAACGCTCTGGTCCTGGACCGCAGCAAGCGCGACATCAAGGGCGGCTCCAACCGTACCCTGGCCGACTCCGACGGCGACGCTGTAGACCAGTGGAGCAAACTGGGCCTGGCCAACGTCAAGTTCCGTGTCTCGAACACCACCTTGACCGCCGGTCGCCAGAACTTCAGCAGCGGCATCATCGACACCATCGGTAACCGTGCGCTGCCTTCGAGCTTCGAAGGTGTGAGCTTCAACAGCGAAGAGTTCAGCAACCTGTCCTTCCAGGGCGGCGTGTTCGACCGCGTTTCGCCACGGACCGAGCAGAGCCTGTCGAAATTCCGTACCGAATACGGCAATGGTCGCCAGGAAACCGACAAGGTCAACACCCTGGGCGTCAACTACCAGCCGTTCAAGAGCCTGAAGACCAGCCTGTTCGCCGCTAACGTGGAAGACTTCTGGAACCAGTACTACTTCGGTGCTACCCACGAACTGGGTGACAGCCAGACCCTGTCCCTGACCACGGGCCTGAACTACTACAAGACCGTCGACGAAGGCAAAAAGTTGATGGGCAAGATCGACAACGACACCTACTCGCTGTCGTTCGGCCTGACCCACCAGGCTCACAGCCTGACCTTCTCCTACCAGGCCGTGAACGGCGACGAGTACTTCGACTACCTGCACGAAACCAACGGCATCTACCTGGCCAACTCCCTGACGTCCGACTTCAACGGTCCGAACGAGAAGTCCTTCCAGATCGCCTACGGCATCAACATGGCCGAATACGGCGTGCCGGGCCTGAAGTTCAACGTCTACTCGGCACGTGGCTGGGGTATCGACGGTACTCACTACACCGGCGACGGCGGCCGCGCTGGCTTTGCCTACAACGGCATTCAGGCCCAGGACGGCGAGAAGCACCAGGAATACGGTGTAGGCGCGGCTTACGCGATCCAGAGCGGCGCACTCAAGGCCACCACCATTCGTGGTACCTACGTGACTCACCGTGCCAGCGCCAACCAGGCTGACGGCAACCTGCGTGAGTTCCGCCTGGTGACCACCATCCCGTTCAACATTCTTTAATCAGCGCCAGGTCGGCGGCGGGCTCAGGACGGGCCCGCCGCCTACGCTTGTCTGGTCCAATCGATTGCAGAGGGCTCTTAGATGAAAATGCTCCCGTTACAAGCCGCCATTGCCGCTGCGCTGTTGAGCGTTGCTGTCGGCATCTCGGCCAAACCGTTGGTCGTCTGCACCGAAGCCAGCCCGGAAGGCTTCGATCCGGTCCTGTACACCACGGCTGTCACCGCCGACGCCGCGGCCGAAACCATCTTCAACCGCCTGGTGGACTTCAAGCCCGGCACCACCGAAGTGATCCCGGCACTGGCCAAAGACCTGCCCGAGATCAGCGCCGATGGCCTGACCTACACCTTTCACCTGCGTGACGACATCAAGTTCCACACCACCGACTACTTCAAACCCACGCGCAACATGAACGCCGACGACGTGCTTTGGAGCTTCCAGCGCCAGCTGGACCCGAATCACCCGTGGCACAAAAAGTCCAACGTGGGCTACCCATACTTTGAAAGCATGGGCTTCAAGGAACTGCTCAAGAGCGTAGAGAAGACCGATGACCACACCGTGGTCTTCACCCTGACCCGCCCTGAAGCACCGTTCCTGGCCGACCTGGCCATGGCGTTTTCCTCGATTCACTCCGCCGAATACGCCGACCAGTTGCTCAAGTCCGGCAAGACCGACGACCTGAACGCCAAGCCCATCGGCACCGGCCCGTTCATCTTCACCCGCTACGCCAAAGACGCCCAAGTGCGCTTCAAGGCCAACCCGGAGTACTTCCGTGGCAAGCCGCCGGCTGACCCGCTGATCCTGGCCATCACCACCGACAACAACGTGCGCCTGCAAAAGCTCAAGGCCAACGAATGCCAGATCGCGCTGTATCCGAAACCGGATGACGTGCCGAGCATGAAGGCCGACCCGAACCTGAAGGTGGCGGAACTGGCGGCGATGACCACCGCCTACACCGCCATGAACACCACCCACAAGTACATGAGCGACGCGCGGGTGCGTCACGCGATCAACATCGCGTTCGACAAGAAGGGCTACAACGAATCCCTGTACGGCAAAGGCAACGCGGTCGACGCCACCGGCCCGTACCCGCCAACCCTGCTGGGTTTCAGCGACAAGCTGAAAAACCCGCCCCGCGACCTCGACAAGGCCCGCGCCCTGCTCAAGGAAGCCGGCGTACCGGAAGGCACCGAGTTCACCCTGTTCACCCGCAACGGCGGCGGCCCGACCAACCCCAACCCGATGCTCGGCGCCCAGCGCATGCAGGCGGATTTGGCGCAGATCGGCCTGAAAGTGAACATCAAGGTCATGGAATGGGGCGAAATGCTCAAGCGCGCCAAGAATGGCGAACATGACATGGTCTCCGCCGGCTGGGCGGGGGATAACGGGGACCCGGATAACTTCCTCACCCCGAACTTGAGTTGCGATGCAGCGAAAAACGGCGAAAACTACGCCCGCTGGTGTAACAAGGAGTTTCAAGACTTGATCGACAAGGCGCGCGCCATCGCTGAACCCACCCAGCGCGCTGCACTCTATGAACAAGCAATGGACGTTTTCGACAAGGACCAACCATGGATTCCCATGGCTTACCCGAAAATGTTCACCGCCATGCGTAAAAACGTCGAGGGTTATACCCAAAGCCCTCTGACCACAAATAACTTCGCCACCACCCAGGTGAAGTAGATAAGAGACGCTCGGCACCGTCGACATTGACGGTGCCGAACCTGCCTAACCGGCTGATTGAGGTACACAACAAGATGTTTAGTTTTATTGCCCGCCGATTGGGGTTATTGATCCCCACGTTTTTCGGCATCACCTTGCTGACCTTCGCGTTGATTCGCATGATCCCTGGCGACCCCGTCGAAGTCATGATGGGCGAACGACGAGTCGACCCCGAGATGCACGCTCAGGCAATGGAACGCCTTGGTCTGAATAAACCGCTCTACGCGCAATACCTGGATTATGTCGGCAAGCTCGCCCACGGCGACCTCGGCGAATCCCTGCGCACCCGTACCAGCGTGTGGACTGAATTCACCGCCCTTTTCCCTGCGACCCTGGAACTGTCCATGGCCGCCCTGTTGTTCGCCGGCATCCTGGGGCTGTTAGCCGGGGTGATCGCGGCCTTGAAGCGAGGATCCCTGTTCGACCATGGGGTGATGGGCATCTCCCTGGCGGGATATTCGATGCCGATCTTCTGGTGGGGCCTGATCCTGATCATGTTCTTCTCCGTCAGCCTGGGCTGGACGCCAGTCTCCGGACGGATCGACCTGCTCTACGACATCGAGCCGCGCACCGGCTTCATGCTGATCGACACCCTGCTGGCCGACGAGCCGGACGCATTCTGGGACGCGCTGCACCACCTGATCCTGCCGGCCATCGTGCTCGGCACCATCCCGCTGGCTGTTATCGCGCGGATGACCCGTTCGTCGATGCTCGAAGTACTGCGCGAAGACTACATCCGCACCGCCAAGGCCAAGGGCCTGTCGCCGGCGCGCGTGGTGTTCGTCCACGGCCTGCGTAACGCCTTGATCCCGGTACTCACCGTGGTCGGCCTGCAAGTCGGCACATTGCTGGCGGGTGCGGTCCTGACCGAAACCATCTTCTCGTGGCCCGGCATCGGTAAATGGCTGATCGAAGCCATTGGCGCACGGGATTATCCCGTGGTGCAAAACGGCATCCTGTTAATCGCCTGCCTGGTGATTCTGGTGAACTTCGTGGTGGATATCCTCTACGGCTTCGCTAACCCACGCATCCGTCACCAGCGCTGAGATCATGACCATGACCACACCTACTCCCGCGGTAGCAGTCGATCAAAGCCTGCTGTACCCGTCCCCGTACAAAGAATTCTGGCAAGCCTTTTCCAAGAACAAGGGCGCCGTTGCCGGCCTGCTGTTCATGTTGCTGGTGGTGTTTTGCGCGCTGTTCGCCCCTTGGGTGGCCCCGCATAACCCGAGCGAGCAATACCGTGACTTCCTGCTGACCCCTCCGGCCTGGCTGGAAGGTGGGCAGATCCAGTTC
The DNA here is from genome assembly GCF_013385435.1 of Pseudomonas sp. F9001. Taxonomy (NCBI): domain Bacteria; kingdom Pseudomonadati; phylum Pseudomonadota; class Gammaproteobacteria; order Pseudomonadales; family Pseudomonadaceae; genus Pseudomonas; species Pseudomonas sp. F9001. Next base: position 101,788 of record NZ_JACAPX010000015.1, on the reverse strand, counting down.
CTGCTGGGCACCGATGAACTGGGCCGTGACCTGCTGTCGCGCCTGATCCAGGGTTCGCGCCTGTCGCTGTTGATCGGCTTGTCGTCGGTGGTGATGTCGCTAATCCCGGGGATCCTGCTGGGCCTGTTCGCCGGTTTCTTCCCGCGCCTGCTCGGCCCGACCATCATGCGCCTGATGGACATTATGCTGGCCCTGCCGTCGCTGCTGCTGGCTGTGGCGATTGTCGCGATCCTCGGCCCTGGCCTGATCAACACCGTGATTGCGATCGCGATCGTGTCGCTGCCGTCCTATGTCCGTCTGACCCGCGCTGCGGTGATGGGCGAACTGAACCGTGACTACGTGACTGCCGCCCGCCTCGCCGGCGCCGGCCTGCCGCGCCTGATGTTCGTCACCGTGCTGCCGAACTGCATGGCGCCGCTGATCGTTCAGGCCACCCTGAGTTTCTCCTCGGCGATTCTCGATGCTGCCGCCCTGGGCTTCCTGGGCCTTGGCGTACAACCGCCAACCCCTGAGTGGGGCACCATGCTGGCCTCGGCCCGCGACTATATCGAACGCGCCTGGTGGGTCGTGAGCCTGCCTGGCTTGACCATTTTGCTCAGCGTGCTGGCAATCAACCTGATGGGCGACGGCCTGCGCGATGCGCTGGACCCGAAACTCAAGAACGCCGCCTGAGGAGATTCCCATGTCACTGCTAGAAATCAAGAATCTCAATGTCCGCTTCGGCGACAAGACCGCCGTGCCGGTGGTCGATGGCCTCGACATCTCCGTCGACAAAGGTGAAGTACTGGCGATCGTTGGCGAGTCGGGTTCGGGTAAATCCGTGACCATGATGGCGCTGATGGGCCTGATCGAGCACCCCGGTATCGTCACCGCCGACGCCCTGAACTTCGACGGCAAGGACATGCTCAAGCTGAGCAACCGCCAGCGTCGGCAGATCGTCGGCAAAGACCTGGCGATGGTGTTCCAGGACCCGATGACCGCCCTGAACCCCAGCTACACCGTGGGTTTCCAGATCGAAGAAGTGCTGCGCCTGCATTTGAAAATGTCCGGCAAGCAAGCGCGCAAGCGTGCCATCGAACTGCTCGAAAAGGTGGAAATCCCGGGCGCAGCCAGCCGTATGGATGCCTACCCGCACCAGTTGTCCGGTGGTATGAGCCAGCGTGTGGCCATCGCCATGGCGATTGCCGGCGAGCCGAAACTGCTGATCGCCGATGAACCGACCACCGCCCTCGACGTAACCATCCAGGCCCAGATCATGGACCTGCTGCTGGCCTTGCAGAAAGAGCAGAACATGGGCCTGGTGCTGATCACCCACGACCTCGCGGTAGTGGCTGAAACCGCCCAGCGCGTGTGCGTGATGTATGCCGGCCAGGCCGTGGAAGTCGGCCAGGTGCCTCAGTTGTTCGACATCCCGGCGCACCCGTACAGCGAAGCGTTGCTCAAGGCGATCCCCGAGCACAGCCTCGGCGCCACGCGCCTGGCCACGCTGCCGGGTATCGTTCCCGGCCGTTATGACCGCCCGCAGGGTTGCCTGCTGTCGCCGCGGTGCCCGTATGTGCAGGAGTCCTGCCGCGCCCAACGCCCGGGCCTTGACCCGAAAAGCAACAGCCTTGCCCGCTGCTTCTACCCGCTGAATCAGGAGGTGGCGTAATGGCCGTCGTACTTACCGCCCGCGACCTGACCCGTCACTACGAAGTGTCCCGTGGCCTGTTCAAGGGCCATGCCCTGGTGCGCGCACTCAACGGTGTGTCGTTCGAACTGGAAGCCGGCAAGACCCTCGCGGTCGTAGGCGAGTCCGGTTGCGGCAAATCCACCCTGGCCCGCGCCCTGACCCTGATTGAAGAGCCGTCTTCCGGCTCGCTGAAAATCGCCGGGCAAGAAGTCGCCGGTGCCGACAAGGCCCAGCGCAAGCAACTGCGCAAAGACGTGCAGATGGTGTTCCAGAGCCCTTACGCCTCGCTGAACCCGCGCCAGAAGGTCGGCGACCAACTGGGCGAGCCGCTGCTGATCAACACCAACCTGTCTGCCGCCGAGCGCCGGGAAAAGGTCCAGGCGATGATGAAGCAAGTGGGCCTGCGCCCTGAGCATTATCAGCGCTACCCGCACATGTTCTCCGGCGGCCAGCGCCAGCGGATCGCACTGGCGCGGGCGATGATGCTGCAACCCAAGGTGCTGGTAGCGGACGAACCGACCTCGGCCCTCGACGTATCGATCCAGGCCCAGGTGCTGAACCTGTTCATGGACCTGCAGCAGGAATTCAACACCGCCTACGTGTTCATCTCCCACAACCTCGCGGTGGTGCAGCACGTCGCCGACGACGTAATGGTGATGTACCTCGGCCGCCCGGTGGAAGTCGGTCCAAAGGAAGACATCTACGCACGCCCGCTGCACCCGTACACCCAGGCGTTGCTGTCGGCGACCCCGACCATTCATCCGGACCCGAACAAACCGAAGATCAAAATCGTCGGCGAGTTGCCCAACCCGTTGAACCCGCCATCCGGCTGCGCCTTCCACAAGCGCTGCCCGTACGCGACCCAGCTGTGCAGCACCGATGAACCGGTGCTGCGACCTCTGGACAACCGTCAGGTGGCTTGCCACTACGCGGAGCAATTTGTGGTCTGACGTGCAAAAAAATGCTCTGGAGGGTGAGTCCAGAGCATTCCAGTGTTCTACAGCCCTGCTTGTCGGATAGCGCATCTGTTCGGCAAGCGGGGCTTTCTTTTGCCTGCGTTACTTATGTATCGCTGTCGCCATCGTTGTAGGTGTCGCTGTCTTCGCCATCATTGTCCGGGTTCTCGGCATCGTCATCGTCCTTGGAACCGCCCTGGTTTTCGTCACCGGGCTCGGATTCACTCTTGGCCAACTGCAAGCCACCCGCCTGCACCGTCTTCGCCGCCACAAACCCCGTGCCATGGCTTTGCACAGCCGTATTGGCCCACGCGGCAGACATGCCCAATGACATCATCACCAGCACTTTGAGCAACAGCACCACACGTTGAAAGATACTCATGGTCGAATTCCGCCCAGTCAGGAGTTGAACTGCGTACGACAGCTGTCCGCCGTCGCCTTGCTTCAAACTAGTCCCGAACTGAAGTTTTCGCCAATGAAACAACCTGAATAGCAGCCAAAGAAAAAGGCGAAGCCATCACAGCTTCGCCCTCTCTTATATCGCTAACCCTTAGTGATGCTCACGGGTCGCGCGGAATTTCACATCCGGCCAGCGCTCTTCCATCAGCGCCAGGTTGACCCGGGTTGGGGCCAGGTAGGTCAGGTGACCACCGCCGTCGATCGCCAGGTTTTCCACGGCCTTGATCTTGAACTCTTCCAGCTTCTTCTTATCGCTGCAGTCGATCCAGCGCGCGGAGTACACGGTGATCGGCTCATAGGAGCATTCCACCTTGTATTCCTCTTTCAGGCGACTGGCCACTACATCGAACTGCAGCACACCGACGGCGCCGAGGATGATGTCGTTGCTGCGCTCCGGGAAGAACACCTGGGTGGCACCCTCTTCCGCCAACTGCTGCAAACCTTGGCGCAGTTGCTTGGATTTCAGCGGGTCACGCAGGCGTACGCGGCGGAACAGTTCCGGGGCGAAGTGCGGGATACCGGTGAAGCCCAGCACTTCGCCTTCGGTGAAGGTGTCACCGATCTGGATGGTGCCGTGGTTGTGCAAGCCGATGATATCGCCGGCATACGCTTCTTCCAGTTGCTCACGCTCGGAGGAGAAAAAGGTCAGGGCGTCGCCGATGCGCACGTCCTTGCCGGTACGCACGTGGCGCATCTTCATGCCTTTTTCGTATTTGCCGGAGCAGATACGCATGAAGGCGATACGGTCGCGGTGCTTGGGGTCCATGTTCGCCTGGATCTTGAACACGAAGCCGGCGAATTTCTCTTCCACAGGCTCCACGGTACGCTCGTTGGCAACCCGGGCCAGCGGCTTGGGGGCCCAATTGACCACGGCATCCAGCACGTGGTCGACACCGAAGTTGCCCAGGGCGGTACCGAAGAACACCGGCGTCAGCTGGCCGTCGAGGAATTCCTGCTGGTTGAACTCGTGGCAGGCGCCCTGCACCAGTTCCAGCTGGTCGACAAACCGGTCGTACTCGTCACCCAGGTGGGCGCGGGCTTCGTCGGAGTCGAGCTTCTCGATGATTTTCACATCGGTACGTTCGTGGCCGTGGCCAGCGGTGTACACAATGATGTAGTCGTCGGCCAGGTGGTACACGCCCTTGAAGTCGCGGTAGCAACCAATCGGCCAGGTGATCGGCGCGGCCTTGATCTTCAGGACGGCTTCGATTTCGTCCAGCAGTTCGATCGGGTCGCGGATGTCACGGTCGAGTTTGTTGATAAAGCTGACAATCGGCGTGTCCCGCAGGCGGCACACGTCCATCAGCGCGATGGTGCGCGGCTCGACGCCTTTACCGCCGTCGAGGACCATCAGTGCCGAGTCCACCGCCGTCAGGGTGCGGTAGGTGTCTTCGGAGAAGTCTTCGTGGCCCGGGGTGTCGAGCAGGTTGATCATGTGATCGCGATACGGGAACTGCATGACCGACGTGGTAATGGAAATACCGCGCTGTTTTTCCATTTCCATCCAGTCGGAGGTGGCATGGCGGTCGGATTTACGGGATTTCACCGTGCCGGCCACCGCGATCGCCTTGCCCATCAGCAACAGCTTTTCGGTGATGGTGGTTTTACCGGCATCGGGGTGGGAAATAATGGCGAAAGTGCGGCGTTTCGCGACTTCGGCGGCCTGGTGGGTCATGGGAAATCGCCTGGCAGGTGAGTCAAAAAAGGGCGGCGAGTATAGCGCAAACCCGGGGTGACGGACCACCGTTCACCCCATTGGGGGTGGCTAATTGCTGCCAAGTATGGAACCTTTTAAAAGGTAGAGACGTCCACTCCCCTGCTATCGCACTCGTAACAGGGGCTGAAAAATCAGCAAGTTAGCCTGACGAGGCTGCGCTCATGGCTCGACCGCATACCGCGTTGCCGGTAGGGGCGAGCTGCTATTCGCGACCACATTCGCCGACAGCCAGGAATGGCATTGCCGCTCGGAAATGTGTTCGCCGACAAAAGAAAAAAGGAGTCCGCCTGTGGCTATTCGCTATGGCAAAGGGCTGATAGGAGGAGCGGTTGTCGTCGCTCTCCTGGCCCTGCTGGTCCACTGGATCGGCATCAACACGATCGAACTGTACCGCGACGATTTGTTGTTTTACCTGCAAGCTCACTTGATCCTCGTCCTTGTTTCGATGCTGGCCGCCCTGATCGTAGGGATTCCCGCCGGTATCCTGCTGAGCCGACCCAACATGGTCGGGCGCGCAGAACGCTTCATGCAGATCTTCAACATCGGCAATACCGTCCCTCCCCTGGCCGTACTGGCCATCGCCCTCGGTGTCCTTGGCATCGGCAGCGGCCCCGCGATCTTCGCGCTGTTCCTCGCCTCGTTGCTGCCCATCGTGCGCAACACCTATGAAGGCCTGAAAAACGTTCAAGGTTCCCTGAAAGAAGCCGCCGTCGGCATCGGCATGACGCCGCGCCAGGTGCTGTTTCGCGTGGAATTGCCCAACGCCGTGCCGATCATCATCGGTGGTGTACGCGTGGCCCTGGCGATCAACGTCGGTACCGCGCCCCTGGCGTTCCTGATTGGCGCCAACAGCCTGGGCAGCCTGATCTTCCCCGGCATCGCCCTGAACAATCAGCCGCAACTGCTGCTCGGCGCCGCATGCACCGCGCTGCTGGCCTTGCTGCTCGACGGTCTGGTGACCATGGCCAGCCGCCTTTGGCTGGAACGCGGGTTGCGTCCGTCTTAAGGCTTTGGCCCCGTCTTGGGCCTGAAACAGGAATTCACATGAAAAAACTGACATTGATATTGAGCTGCGTCCTGCTGTTCGCAGGGTTTGCGCAAGCCGCTGAAAAACCGGTCATCCGCATCGGTGCCCGGGTGTTCACTGAACAGACCCTGCTCGCCGAAATCACCTCCCAGTACCTGCGCACCAAGGGTTACGACACCCGTGTGACCGGCGGCCTGGGCAGCAACCTGGCACGCAGTGCCCAGGAAAGCGGGCAACTGGACCTGATCTGGGAATACACCGGCGTGTCGCTGGTGGCCTACAACCACGTCGACGAGAAGCTCGACAGCGAACAGTCCTACGCCCGAGTGAAAGAACTCGACGCGAAAAAAGGCCTGGTCTGGCTCTCCCCGTCGAAATTCAGCAACACCTACGCCCTGGCCCTGCCAGAGAACGTGGCCAAGGAATTCCCGCAGATCAACAGCATCAGCGACCTGACCGCGGCACTGGCCGAGAAAACCAAGGAAAACCGCCTGGTGGCCCTGGACACCGAGTTCGCCAACCGTTCCGACGGCATGGCCGGCATGGTCAAGCTGTACGACATGAACCTGACCCGCAAGAACACCCGGCAGATGGACGCCGGCCTGGTGTACACCGCGCTGCGTAATGGCCAGGTGTTTGCCGGCTTGGTCTACACCACCGACGGTCGCCTGAACGCCTTCAAATTGAAGCTGCTGGAAGACGACAAGCACTACTTCCCGGACTACACCGCCGCGCCGGTGGTGCGTCAGGTTTACCTCGATGCCCATCCGCAACTGGCCGCTGATCTCAAGCCACTGGCTGCGCTGTTCGACGACGAAACCATGCGCCAGCTGAACGCGCGGGTCGACGTCGACCACGAAAGCCCGTCCGCCGTGGCCGCAGATTTCCTGCGCCAGCATCCGATCAACTAAGAGGAGAAGACATGGAATTCCTGAACGCCTTTTCCCATCTTGATTGGGCCCAAGTCCTGCACCTGACCTGGCAGCACATCACCCTGGTCGGCATTGCAGTGATCCTCGCAATCGTCGTCGGCGTGCCCCTGGGCGTGCTGATGACCCGCTTCCCGACGCTCGCCGGCCCATTGCAAGCCAGTGCCACGGTGTTGCTGACCGTGCCGTCGATTGCGCTGTTCGGCCTGCTGCTGCCGTTCTACTCCAAGTTCGGCCAGGGCCTGGGGCCAATGCCGGCGATCACCGCCGTGTTCCTCTATTCCCTGTTGCCCATCATGCGTAACACCTACCTCGCCCTCACCGGCGTTGAGCCAGGCATTCGCGAGGCCGCCAAAGGCATCGGCATGACCTTCGGCCAGCGCTTGCGCATGGTCGAGCTGCCGATTGCCGTACCGGTGATCCTCGCCGGTGTGCGCACCGCCGTCGTCATGAACATTGGTGTGATGACCATCGCCGCCACCATCGGCGCCGGTGGCCTGGGTGTACTTATTCTGGCTTCCATCAGCCGCAGCGACATGTCGATGCTGATCGTTGGCGCCGTGCTGGTCAGTCTCCTGGCCATCTTCGCCGACCTGCTTCTGCAATGGCTGCAACGCACGCTGACTCCAAAAGGACTGCTCAAATGATCGAACTTCAAAACCTGACCAAGACCTTCCAAAGCAACGGCAAGACCATCACCGCCGTTGATTCCGTAAGCCTGACCGTCAACGAAGGCGAAATTTGCGTATTCCTCGGCCCCTCGGGCTGCGGCAAGAGCACCACGCTGAAGATGATCAACCGCCTGATCAAGCCGACCTCCGGCAAGATCCTGATCAACGGCGAAGACACCACCGACCTCGACGAAGTGACCCTGCGTCGCAACATCGGCTACGTGATCCAGCAGATCGGTCTGTTCCCGAACATGACCATCGAAGAGAACATCGTGGTGGTGCCCAAGCTGCTGGGCTGGGACAAGCAGAAATGCCACGACCGCGCCCGCGAGTTGATGAGCATGATCAAGCTCGAACCCAAGCAGTACCTGCATCGCTACCCGCGTGAACTGTCCGGCGGCCAGCAACAGCGGATCGGCGTGATCCGCGCCCTGGCGGCGGATGCACCGTTGCTGCTGATGGATGAGCCGTTCGGCGCGGTCGACCCGATCAACCGCGAGATGATCCAGAACGAGTTTTTCGAGATGCAGCGCGCGCTGAACAAGACCGTGATCATGGTCAGCCACGACATCGACGAAGCCATCAAGCTGGGTGACAAGATCGCGATCTTCCGCGCCGGCAAGCTGCTGCAGATCGACCACCCGGACACCCTGCTGGCCCACCCTGCCGACGAATTCGTCAGCAACTTCGTTGGCCAGGACAGCACCCTCAAGCGCCTGCTGCTGGTGAAGGCTGAAGATGCGGCGGACAACGCGCCGTCGGTCAGCCCGGAAACCCCGGTGGCGGATGCCCTGGAGCAGATGGATGAGTTGGACCGTCGCTACGTGGTGGTCACCGATGCCGAGAACAAGGCCCTGGGTTATGTGCGACGTCGCGACCTGCATCGTCAGACCGGTACCTGCGGCCAGTACCTGCGGGAATTCAACGCCACGGCGGCGTATGACGAGCATTTGCGCATCCTGCTGTCGCGGATGTACGAGTTCAACCGCTCGTGGTTGCCGGTGATGGATGCGGAGCGGGTGTTCCTCGGGGAAGTGACCCAGGAGTCGATTGCCGAGTACCTGAGTTCCGGTAAGTCCCGTGGGGGCAAGACCAGCATTGTGTCGCCTGCCGAGACAGCACTGGCCTGACCTGACACACAGCGGTCAAAATGTGGGAGCGGGCTTGCTCGCGAAGGCGGAGTGTCAGTCACCGGATGCATTGGCTGATACACCGCATTCGCGAGCAAGCCCGCTCCCACATTGGATCTTCACTGTACCCGCAACACCTCAAATTGCCCCTACCGGGGAACATCAATCCGTCATACCGGTCGGTTACATAAGTAGCTGCACACGGCCGCACGACGAACGCGTGCAAAAACGCGACATTTTTAGTTGATCTATAGCCCCTCACGTCCTAAAGTTCGCGCCGAACGTCCATGCTGGAAACGATCCATCCGGCTCAAGTACTGACGACGAGACAGCAAGGCCAAGGGAAGCGGTTGATCCCATGGCCTTTTTGCTTTCGGCGACATGCCTTGGGAAGTAGGCGAACCAAAGTGGGGATACGGAGGACGTTCATTTGCACCCATTGATCAATCTAGTTTGCCAGTAGGAGTTCCCAGCATGTCGATCCAGGTCGAAGACTATTTCGCGCGCGCCACTTTTGACAAAATGAAGGCGTTCGCCGACACCCAGGAAACCCCGTTCGTGGTGATCGACACCGCGATGATCAGCCAGGCCTACGATGACCTGCGCGCCGGTTTCGAATTCGCCAAGGTGTATTACGCCGTCAAGGCCAACCCGGCCGTCGAGATCATCGACCTGCTCAAGGACAAGGGTTCGAGCTTCGACATCGCGTCGATCTACGAGCTGGACAAGGTCATGGACCGCGGCGTCAGCCCCGACCGTATCAGCTACGGCAACACTATCAAGAAATCCAAGGACATCCGCTACTTCTACGAGAAGGGCGTGCGCCTGTTCTCCACCGACTCCGAAGCCGACCTGCGCAACATCGCCAAGGCCGCCCCGGGTTCGAAAGTGTATGTACGTATCCTCACCGAAGGCTCGACCACGGCCGACTGGCCGCTGTCGCGCAAATTCGGCTGCCAGACCGACATGGCCATGGACCTGCTGATTCTCGCTCGCGACCTGGGCCTGGTGCCTTACGGCATCTCCTTCCACGTCGGCTCGCAACAGCGTGACATCAGTGTGTGGGACGCGGCGATCGCCAAGGTCAAAGTGATCTTCGAGCGCCTGAAGGAAGAAGACGGCATCCACCTGAAGCTGATCAACATGGGCGGCGGCTTCCCGGCCAACTACATCACCCGCACCAACAGCCTGGAAACCTACGCCGAGGAAATCATCCGCTTCCTCAAGGAAGACTTCGGTGACGATCTGCCGGAAATCATCCTGGAGCCGGGCCGTTCGTTGATCGCCAACGCCGGGATCCTGGTCAGCGAAGTGGTACTGGTTGCGCGTAAATCCCGCACCGCCGTCGAGCGTTGGGTCTACACCGACGTCGGCAAATTCTCCGGCCTGATCGAAACCATGGACGAAGCCATCAAGTTCCCGATCTGGACCGAGAAGAAAGGCGAGATGGAAGAAGTGGTCATCGCCGGCCCGACCTGCGACAGCGCCGACATCATGTACGAGAACTACAAGTACGGCCTGCCGCTGAACCTGGCGATTGGTGACCGGATGTACTGGTTGTCCACCGGTGCGTACACCACCAGCTACAGCGCAGTTGAATTCAATGGCTTCCCGCCGTTGAAATCGTTCTACCTGTAAACGCACGCCCTGATCGTTCCCACGCTCTGCGTGGGAACGCATCCGGTGACGCTCTGCGTCACGCCGTTAGAGCGGACGCAGGGCGTCCAGGGCGGCATTTCCACGCAGAGGGTGGGAACGATCAAGTTCAATCGCATGCTCTTGATAGATCTCGGCCATTGCCCGTATCTGCGGCTCATTGGCGGCACACAACGCCTTGTGCGCCACCCGCAAGAACTTCAAATTCCCGCCCGCCAGTGCCTTGCGCAACCATTCCAGTGCCGTTTCTATCTCGCCTCGGTCCGCCAACACCGCCGCATAACTGAACTGCCCGCGAAAATCCCCGCCTTCTGCTGACTGGCGATACCACGCCACCGCCGCCTCCAGATCCCTCGGGCAGTACTGCCCTTCTTCCAGATAACGCCCCAGCAGGTTCATCGACTTGGCATGGCCCAGTTCCGCCGCCTGTCGATAACACGCCAGCGCCTGGGTTTGATCCTCGGCAACCCCGCGCCCGGTCGCCAGCAGGTTGGCGTAGTTGTACAAACCCCAATCCAGCCCGGCCTCGGCCGCCCGACGATATTCCCGGGCCGCCGCCACGGCATCCGCCTCGCAACCCCAGCCATGCTCCAGGCAACGCCCGAGCATATTGCGCGCCATCAAATGCCCGCCCTTGGCGGCGATGCGGAACCAGCGCACTGCCAGTGCTTCATCGCGCTCGATGCCGCGCCCTTCCAGCAGGATTTGCCCGAGCAGCGCCTGGGCATACACCACGCCCTCTTTCGCGGCGATCAAAATCGCCTGGGCGGCGCGCACCGGGGAGTCGTCGAGCATGCTCTGCAATTGCTCAACGTTGAGTACTTCTTCACGGCGCAATAAAAAGCCCACGGTCAGACCTCAACCCAGCGGCGCAGCAGGTTGTGATAGGTGCCGGTGAGCTGGATCAGCGCGGGGTGGTCGGGCACGTCGCGGCTCAGTTGCTGGATCGCCCCGTCCATCTCGAACAGCAAGGTGCGCTGGCTGTCCTCGCGCACCAGGCTTTGGGTCCAGAAAAACGAGGCGTAGCGCGCGCCACGGGTCACGGCGTTGACCTTGTGCAGGCTGGAGCCGGGGTACAGCACCATGTCGCCCGCCGGCAACTTGACCCGCTGCAGGCCGAAGGTGTCCTGGATTTCCAGCTCGCCGCCGTCGTAGTCGTCGGGGTCGCTGAAAAATACGGTGGAGGAAAGGTCAGTGCGCACCCGCTCGTGGCTGCCCTTGGACTGGCGCACGGCGTTGTCGATATGGAAGTCGAAACTGCCGCCGGCGGTGTAACAGTTGAGCAATGGCGGGAAGACCTTGTGCGGTAACGCCGCTGACATGAACAGCGGATTTTTCCACAGTCGATCGAGGATAGCCGCGCCGATTTCCTTTGCCAGCGGGTGGCCTTCCGGCAGTTGCAGGTTGTGTTTGGCCTTGGCCGATTGGTGCCCGGCAGTGATTTTGCCGTCGGCCCACTCGGTGTGCGCCAGGGCTTCGCGGATGCGCAGCACTTCCTCGCGAGAGAACAGGCCGGGAATGTGCAGCAACATGGAGGCATTACCTGAAAACAGTGAGACGCCAATGGTAGTGATTCTTATTGACTGTGTACAACCCTACTCCCGCCCAAAGGACGAACGAGATCGTCAAAACCGTAAGCAAAAAGTGTAAAGAACGTAAATTCAGTGCGAATAGTAATGTATCGCAATTGATATGAAGTCTTGTTCTCCCTATATTCCGCGGCCTCACCTCCTTGGGGAAAGGACACACTCATGCCGCGCACTTCGATAAAAACACCTGCCAGTTCACCACGTTTGCTGGCCTCGGCCATCGGCGTTGCCATCAGCGCCAGCTCTGCCGCCCAAATGGCGCAAGCTGCTGCAGACACCGAGCAGAAAGGCGAGCGCAACAGCATTTCCCTGGGAGCCACCAGCATCACCGGCCAGGAACAGGACAGCACGTCCTACCAGGTCGAAAAAGCCTCCTCGCAGAAGTACACCGCGCCGCTGGTAGATACTCCGCGCTCGGTCACCGTGGTGCCGCAGCAAGTGCTCAAGGACACCGCCGCCACCTCGTTGCAGGACGCCTTGCGCACCGTGCCGGGGATTACCTTCGGCGCCGGTGAAGGCGGCAACCCGCAGGGCGACCGTCCGTTCATTCGCGGCTTCGACGCCCAGGGCGATACCTACCTCGACGGCGTGCGCGACACGGGCGGCCAGAGCCGCGAGATCTTCGACATCGAATCCATCGAAGTCAGCAAAGGCCCCAACTCGTCATTCGGCGGCCGCGGCTCGGCCGGCGGCAGCCTCAACCTGGTGAGCAAGACGCCACAGGCGCGGGACTTCACCAACGGTGGCTTCACCTACGGCTCCGACCAGACCCGCCGCTATGTGCTCGACGTCAACCGTCAGTTCCTCGACAGCGCGGCCTTCCGCCTGAACCTGATGAGCCACGAACAGAACGTCGCCGGGCGTGATGCCGTCAACTACGACCGCTGGGGCGTGGCGCCGTCGCTGACCTTCGGCCTGGGCACTCCGACCCGAGTCAACTTCAGCTACTACCACATGGAAAGCAACGACCTGCCGGATTCGGGCATTCCGTATGGCTACAGCAACAGCGGCGCAAGAGCCGCCCACGTGCATGACAAGCCAACCGACGGCGGCGACAGCAACAACTTCTACGGCCTCAAGGATCGCGACTTCCGCAAGACCCGCGCCGACATCAGCACGTTCTCCATCGAGCACGACCTGAACGACAACATGACGCTGAAAAACACCCTGCGCCACGGCAACACCGGCCAGGACTATATCGTCACCCAACCCGACGACAGCCAGCACAACGTCAACCAGTTCGGCACCGTGTGGCGCCGCGCGAACACCCGCGTGTCCACCACCGAGACCACCACCAACCAGACCGATCTGTTTGGCAGCTTCCAGGCGCTGGGCTTCAAGAACACCTACTCCACCGGGCTGGAATTCACCGGCGAAGAAACCCGCTACAGCGGCTACACCGTCAGCCCGAACAGCAACCCCGGTTGCCCGGCGCCCGGCAAAGGCGGCCAGTGCACCTCGCTGGGCAACCCGAACCCGGACGATGCCTGGACCGGCAGCATTGCGCGCAACTACAACGGCACCAACACCAAGGCCACCAGCCGTGCCGCCTATGTGTTCGACACCATCGAGCTGGACCCGAAATGGCTGCTGAACGTCGGCCTGCGCTACGACACCTTCGACACCGTGGCCAACACCAATGCGGTGCCGACCGCCACCGTCAAGGCCCGCAGCAAGATCAAGAACGACAGTCAGTTCTTCAACTGGCAGGCGGGCCTGGTCTGGAAGCCGGTTGAAAACGGCAGCATCTATGCCTCCTACGCCACCTCAGCCTCACCGGCCGGCGGCCTGGTAGGTGAAGGCGCCGACGGCAACCCGCTGTCTGCCGGCGCCGCCACCAGCGACCTGAAACCGGAAGAGACCGTCAACTACGAGCTGGGCACCAAGTGGGACATGTTCCACGACCGCCTGTCCCTGACCGCCGCGGTGTTCCGCACCGAGAAGAAAAACACGCGGATCCTGGTGGACGCGCTGACCTATGAAAACGGTGGCGAATCCCGCGTCGACGGCCTGGAGCTTTCCGCCAGCGGCAAGCTGACCGATCAATGGCAAGTGTTCGCCGGCTACAGCTACCTGAAAAGCGAACTGGTGGACCCGGGCCTGAACGGTCGTAACGGTGTCGTCAGTGCCGGCTCGAACAAAGGCAACCAGATGCCCAACACGCCGAAGAACACCTTCAGCCTGTGGACGACGTATGACGTGACACCGAAGCTCACCATCGGCGGCGGCGCGTTCTATGTCGACGAGGTCTACGGCGATGCGGGCAACACCGTCTACGTGCCGTCCTACACCCGCTACGACGCCATGGCCAGCTACAAGCTGACCAAGAACGTCGACCTGCAGTTGAACGTGCAGAACCTCACCGACAAGACCTACTACGACAAGGCCTATGCCTCGCATTTTGCCAACCAGGCGGCCGGTCGTACGGCCCTGCTGACCACCAGTTTCCATTTCTAAACCGATACAAATGACTGCACGAAACCCCACGCATCGGATGCGTGGGGTTTTTGCGTGTAAAAAAGAATCTTTCTCGACAACTCGCGGCATAATGCGCGCCGTGAACACCTAACCTGATGACGAGGCCGTACGACGTGTTGAAGAAAACCCTGTTCCAGTTGCATTGGTTCTTCGGCATTACCGCCGGGCTGGTGTTGGCCTTGATGGGGATCACCGGCGCAACGGTGTCGTTCCAGGATGAAATCATCGAGTTGCTGAACCCGACGGTGTTGACGGTGGAAAAGCGTCCGGCCGGGGTACTGCCGCCCGCTGAACTGGTGCACCTGCTGGAAGCCCGTGAAGGCAAAGTCGTGTCGATGCTCACGGTGCAGCCCGACAGCACCAACGCAGCCAAGGTCTGGTTCACCCCACCGCCCGGTGAACGCCGCGGGCAGATGCGCTACTTCGACCCGTACACCGGCGATTACCTGGGCGATGCCGTCGGCCAGGACTTCTTCGGCTTCGTGCTGCAACTGCACCGTTTCCTCGCCATCGGCGACACCGGCCGGCAAATCACCGGCGCCTGCACGCTGATCCTGGTGTTCTTCTGCCTTTCGGGCCTGTACCTGCGCTGGCCGCGCCAGGTGGCAAGCTGGCGTGCATGGCTGGCGGTGGACTGGCGCAAGAAAGGCCGCAGTTTCAACTGGGACCTGCACTCGGTATTCGGCACTTGGTGCCTGCTGCTCTATCTTCTGGCGGCACTGACCGGACTGTTCTGGTCCTACGAGTGGTACAGCAACGGCATGACCAGACTGCTGTCCGACGCGCCGCAGAACGAACGCGTACGCAAGCGCGGCCCGGCCCCCGAAGGGCCTGCGCCGGTGGCCAATTACGCCGCGATCTGGAGCAGCATCTACAGCAACGCCGGCCCCGGCTTGAGCGGCTACAACATCCGCATGCCCGCGGTCGCCGGCCAACCCGCCACCGTCTACTACCTGCTGAAGACCTCGCCCCACGATCGCGCGCTGAACCAGATCAACCTCGACCCGGCCACCGGCGAAGTCAAATCCCATGACACCTACGCCGGCAAAAGCTTCAAGGCGCAGATCCTGACCAGTATCTATGCGCTGCACACCGGCAGCTACTTCGGCCTGCCCGGCCGGATCATCCTGACGTTCAGCGCGCTGCTGATGCCGCTGTTCTTCATCACCGGCTGGCTGTTGTACCTGGACCGCCGCCGCAAGAAACGCCAGGTGCGCGATGCCCGCAAAGGCCTGACCGGCAACCACAGCGACGCGCCGGCCTGGCTGATCGGCTTTGCCAGCCAGAGCGGCTTTGCCGAGCAACTGGCCTGGCAGACCGCCGGGCAGTTGCAGGCCGCCGGCGTGCCAGTGAACGTGCAGTCGCTGGGCAGCGTCAGCGAAGAGGATTTGCGCCAATCGAGCCATGCGCTGTTCGTGGTCAGCACCTTCGGCGACGGCGAGGCACCGGACAGCGCCCGCGGTTTCGAGCGCAGCGTGCTCGGCCAGGACCTGTCCCTCAAGGGCCTGAACTACTCGGTGTTGGCCCTGGGTGATCGCCAGTACCAACACTTCTGCGGCTTCGCCCGGCGCCTGCATTTCTGGCTGACCAACCAGGGCGGCAACCCGCTGTTCGCCCCGGTGGAAGTCGACAGCGGCGACACCGATGCGTTGCTGCACTGGCAACAACAACTGGGCCAACTGACCGGCCATGCACCCGCTGCGGCATGGGCCAGCGCGACCTATGAAAACTGGACCCTGAAGCAACGCACCCTGCTCAACCCGCACAGCAGTGGCTCCGGCGTCTATTTGCTCGGGCTCACCCCGCCAGCCCCCCGGGACTGGCTGGCCGGCGACCTGGTGGAAGTGCTGCCACGCAATTGCCCATGGGCCATCGAACACTTCCTGGAAGGCCTGGGACTGGCCGGCAGCGAAGGTGTGGTAGTCGACGGCCTTGCACACACCCTCGACCAGGCCCTGGCCGGCCGCCAACTGCCGGACAATCGCGCACACCTGGTGGGCCTGCATGCCCAGGCGCTGGTCAATGCACTGGTGCCGCTGGGCATGCGCGAATACTCCATCGCCTCGATTGCCAGCGACGGTGTGCTGGAGCTGATAGTGCGCCAGGAGCGTCACCCCGATGGCAGCGTGGGCGTGGGTTCCGGCTGGTTGACCGAACATGCACCGCTGGGTTCGACCATCAGCCTGCGAGTGCGGCGCAACAGTGGCTTCCATCTGCCGACCGAGCCGCTCCCGATGATCCTGCTGGGCAACGGCACCGGCCTTGCCGGGTTGCGCAGCCTGCTCAAGGCGCGGGTTGCCGACGGCCAGCAGCGCAACTGGCTGCTGTTTGGCGAACGCAATATCGCCCACGACTACCACTGCCAGGATGAGTTGCAAGGCTGGCTGGCCAGCGGTGACCTGGCGCTACTGGACCTGGCCTTTTCCCGGGATCAGGCAGAGAAAATCTACGTGCAGGATCGCCTGCGCGAATCAGCGGATGTGCTGCGTAAATGGGTGGCCGATGGCGCCGCGATTTACGTCTGCGGCAGTTTGCAGGGGATGGCGGCGGGTGTGGATCAGGTGCTGCACGATGTGCTGGGCAGCGAAGCCGTCGAACGCTTGATCGAGCAGGGCCGCTACCGCCGGGATGTTTACTGACCCCCTGAAGATACACCGATCAAAATGTGGGAGCGGGCTTGCTCGCGAAGACAGTGGATCAGTCGATGCATCTGTTGACTGACACACCGCCTTCGCGAGCAAGCCCGCTCCCACATTAGCTCTTCTTCAGTAGGTAGATTGCATTGCAATCACACTGGCGCCAGTTTCTGTTCAAACACCGAAACCCCATCCAGGTCCCGCAAAATCACCGTCAGCTCCGCCGTCTGCCCGTCAATCTGCACCTCGCCAAAAAACTGGAACCCGGCAAACGGCGAGCTGTTCTGCACCGTCGGCGCCTTCTCGAACACCACTTCCGGGCCAAAGGTTTTATCCAGCGGATTAGGCCCGAAACTCCCGGCATTCAACGGCCCGGCGACAAACTCCCAGAACGGCTCAAAATCCTGAAACGCCGCCCGATCCGGATGGTAATGATGGGCCGCGCAGTAATGCACATCCGCCGTCAGCCACACGTGATTACGCACCTGCTGCGCCCGCAGAAACGCGAGCAATTCGGCAATTTCCAACTCGCGCCCCTGGGCCGGGCCCGGGTCGCCGTTGGCGATCGCTTCCCAACGCGGCACGCCGGGGCTGACCTCACCGTCGGGCACGCCCAGGCCAATGGGCATGTCGGCGGCGATGACTTTCCACTGCGCCTGGGAGGCCTTCAATTCGCGCTTCAGCCAGTCCAGTTGCTCACGCCCAAGGAACGGTTTTTCACCGCCAAGGTTGTCATCGTTCGGCCCGCGATAGCTGCGCATGTCCAGCACAAACACATCCAGCAACGGGCCGTAGCTGAGCTTGCGATAAATCCGCCCGCCCTGGTCGGCGCTTTGCCGGCGCATCGGTGAATATTCCAGCCAGGCTTGGCGCGCACGGCCTACCAGGGTATTGATGTCGCGAGTCTTGTAGCGTTCATCCAGTTGCTTGCTCGGCGACCAGTTGTTGATCACCTCGTGGTCGTCCCACTGCCAGATCTGCGGCACTTCGGCGTTGAAGCGACGTACGTTCTCGTCCATCAGGTTGTAGCGGTAGTTGCCCCGGTATTCATTCAGGGTTTCAGCGACTTTGCTTTTGGCTTCGGTGGTGATGTTGCGCCAGATGCGTCCGTCCTCGGTGGTCAGTTGCGCGGGCACCGGGCCGTCGGCGTAGATGGTGTCGCCGCTGTGAATGAAGAAGTCCGGCAGGCGCAGGCGCATGGCTTCGTAGATGCGCATGCCGCCGATGTCCGGGTTGATGCCGAAGCCCTGGCCGACGGTGTCGCCGCTCCACACAAAGCGGATATCCCGGCGCTGCTGCGGCACGCTGCGCAGGTGACCGAACCAGGGCTCGCTGGCCACGCCGGTCTGGGCATCCTCAAAGTGCACACGGTAGAAAATCGCCTGGTCGACGGGCAGGCCGGTGAGTTCGACACGGGCGGTGAAATCGGTGCGGCTGTCGGCCAGGGGCGAGACGAATTTGCGCGGGTTGCTGAATACGCTGCGGGTGTCCCACTCCACTACCATCCGGGCCGGGCGATCGCTGCGGCTCCAGATCATCGCGCGGTCGCCCAGCAGGTCGCCGGACTGCACGCCGTCGGTGAGTTGCGGGCGATCCTTGACCGAGGCGATCACCGCAGGCGCGAGGCCCGGCAGCAACAGGCCGGCGCCGACGGCTTGCATCACGCGGCGGCGGCCGAGATTGAAGTGGCTCATGCGGGTTCCCTCTCGAGCAGCAAAAGGGAAACTTAAGCATGACGGGATGAACGAGTTATGACATCGGCCTTATTGCTCACGGAGGTCAAATGTGGGAGCTGGCTTGCCTGCGATAGCCTCAACTCGTTGCGTTGATACACCGAGGTGCCTGCATCGCAGGCAAGCCAGCTCCTACATGAGCCGCGTTATGCCTGGGCGGGTGCGACAGAAAGTTCTACGGTCTCAGGGCGCTTGAGGAATGCATACACCACCGCCGTCAGCAAACTCCCCGCCACAATCGCCAGCAGATACAGCAGCGCATGGTTGATCGCATTCGGGATCAGCATCACAAACAATCCACCATGGGGCGCCATCAGCTTGCAGCCGAAATACATCGACAGCGCACCGGTCAGCGCACCGCCGGCGATGCTGGCCGGGATTACCCGCAACGGGTCCTTGGCAGCAAACGGAATCGCGCCTTCAGAGATAAAGCACATGCCGAGGATCAGCGCGGCCTTGCCGGCTTCACGCTCGGTCTGGGCGAACTTGCGCCGCGCCAGGAAGGTGGCGATGCCCATGCCAATCGGCGGCACCATGCCGGCAGCCATGGTCGCGGCCATGGGTGCACCGCTTTGCGCTGCCAGCAGGCCGACGGAAAACGCGTAGGCCGCCTTGTTGATCGGGCCACCGAGGTCGACGCACATCATGCCGCCCAGCAAGATGCCCAGCAGCACGGCGTTGGTGGTGCCCATGGTGCTGAGAAAATCCGTGAGCCCGGTGAGCATCTTCGCCACCGGCGGCCCTACCAGGTAAATCATCGCCAGGCCGGTGAACAGACTCGCCAGCAACGGGATGATCAGGATCGGCTTGAGGGCTTCCAGGCTCTGGGGCAAACGGATCGCGCGGCTGATGAATTTGACGCAGTAGCCGGCGAGAAAGCCGGCGAAGATCCCGCCGATAAACCCCGCGCCCAAGGTGCTGGCCAGCAGGCCACCGATCATGCCGGGGGCCAATCCAGGACGGTCGGCAATCGAGTAGGCGATGTAACCCGCCAGCAGCGGCACCATCAGCATGAACGCCTGGTCGCCGACGGTTTTCAGCGCGGCGGCCAGGGTGCCTTTTTCTTCAAAGGCATGAATGCCGAACACAAACGACAGTGCGATCAGCAGACCACCCGCCACCACCATCGGCAGCATGAACGACACGCCGGTGAGCAAGTGTTTGTAGACGCCGGTCTTCTCCGGTTTGGCGGCCGCACCACTGGCAGCGGATTCCTGCTTGCCTTCGGCCAGCGCCTTGTTGAGGGTCGCCTCGGATTGCTTGAGCGCGATCCCGGTGCCGCAGCGATAGATTTTCTTGCCGGCAAAGCGCTCGGTGGCGACTTCGATGTCGGCGGCGAGCAGCACCACGTCGGCGTCACGAATCGCCTCGGGACTCAGCGGCGTGCGGGCGCCCACGGAGCCCTGGGTTTCCACCTGCAAGTCATACCCGAGGCGCTTGGCGGTTTGCTGCAACGCTTCGGCAGCCATGAAGGTGTGGGCGACGCCGGTCGGGCACGCGGTGATCGCGACGATACGCGGCGTGCTTTTCGCCGGTGCCGCGTCAGCTACCTGCACCTGGGCCTCCTCGGCTCCGCGACGCAACACCGCGTCCACATCCTGCAACGCCTGGGCTGGCGTGCTGCGGAATACGCGTTTGCCGACAAAACGCTGCATGTCCACCGGCGTGCTGCTGACCAGCAATACCCACTCGGCGGCTTCAAGGGTGGCCGCCGACAATTGGCGTTCCGGATGCTGCACGTCGACCACTTCGACGCTGGTGCTCCAGCCCTGGCGTTGCGCGGCGGCGTCCAGCAAGCGGGCGCACAGCACACTGGTGACCATGCCGTTCGGGCAGGCAGTAACAATGGCTAACTTCATGACCAACCCTCTTATTGTTCTGTCAGCGGCCGCACGTGGACGCCGCTCTGCAAAGTCTCAAGCTGCGCTTCGTCGGTGATGCCAAAGCCGATCTGCGTGACCGCCATCGCGGCAATGGCGGTGGCGCGGCCCAGGGTCTGCTCCGGCGTGTCGCCACTGAGCAAACCGTGAAGCATCCCGGCCAGCAGCGAGTCGCCGGCGCCTACGGTACTGGCCACGGTTACCTTGGGCGGGGTGGCGTGCAGCGCGGTATCCGGGCTGTACCAGCTCACACCCGCGGCACCGTCGGAGACCACCACATGCTCCACACCTTGCCGATGCAGTTGGCGGATGGCATCTGTGGAATGACCAAGGGCATCGGCCAGTTCTTCGGTATTGGGTTTGACCAACCACGGGCCGGCGTTCAATCCGGCGCGCAGCGCTTCGCCGCTGGTGTCCAGGGCGACTTTCAAGCCGAGGTTTT
The DNA here is from genome assembly GCF_013385435.1 of Pseudomonas sp. F9001. NCBI lineage: Bacteria > Pseudomonadati > Pseudomonadota > Gammaproteobacteria > Pseudomonadales > Pseudomonadaceae > Pseudomonas > Pseudomonas sp. F9001. Next base: position 80,813 of record NZ_JACAPX010000015.1, on the reverse strand, counting down.
TCAGTTGCTGCAGCAGGCCCTGGAACCACTGAGGGGTGATGCCGCGTGGCAGGCTGCCGGCCACGACGACGGCGTCGTAGCCGGGAGCAATCCGCGCCAGTTGCTCAAGCAGTGCGTGTTGCGCCTGCTCGCTGACCAACGGGCCCGGCGCATTGACATCCGTGACCCGCCCATCCTGCTCGGCGATCTTGATATTGCTGCGGGTTTCTCCCGGCACCCGAATAAACGCATCGGTAAAACCACGACGGGCAATCAGCATCTCGAATGCCTGGGGATTGTCCTCTCCAAGAAAGCCGCCCACGGTCACCTGATGACCAAGGTCCGCCAGCACCTGCGCGACGTTCACGCCCTTGCCGGCAGCGTGGGTGATCATCGCTTCGCTGCGATTGACCTCGCCCGGTTCCAGGCGCGCCAGGCGCACCGTCAGGTCCAATGCCGGGTTCAGCGTCAGGCTTAAAATCCTTGCCATTTACACGGCCTCCACAAGCGCACGCACTTCGGCGGGAGAACCCACCGCCAGGGCTTTTTGTGCCAGGCCCTGGGCCTCGCTCAGACTGAATTCACGCACCCGTGCCTTGACCTCGGGGATGCTGCGCGCAGACACGCTCAGCTCATCCACCCCCAGGCCGACCAGCACCGGAACCGCCAACGGGTCGGCTGCCAACTCGCCGCAAACGCCGACCCATTTACCATGGGCATGGGCGGCGCGCACGGTGATGTCGATCAGTTGCAACACGGCCGGATGCAGGCCGTCAGCCTGGGCCGACAGCGTCGGGTGGCCGCGGTCGATGGCCAGGGTGTACTGGGTCAGGTCGTTGGTGCCGACGCTGAAGAAGTCCACCTCCTTGGCCAGTACCGGCGCCAGCAACGCGGCCGACGGCACTTCGATCATGATCCCCAGTTGCAGGTCGGCCACCGGGATTTCCAGGCGCAGGCGCTCGGTCATGGTCCGAGCCTGTCGCCACTCGTCAACACTGCCAACCATGGGGAACATGATGCGCAGTGGACGGTTGTCTGCCGAACGCAACAGCGCGCGCAATTGCGCTTCCATGATCTGCGGGCGTTGCAGGGTCAGGCGAATGCCGCGCACGCCGAGGAAGGGGTTTTCTTCCTTGGCGATCGGCCAGTACGGCAGCGGTTTGTCGCCGCCCACATCAAGGGTGCGCACCACCAGCGGCCGGCCGCCGAGGCCGTCGAGCACGCGGCGGTATTCGGCTTCCTGGGTGGCTTCGTCGGGCGCTTGTTTGTGGGCCATGAAAATCAGTTCGGTGCGCAACAGGCCGATGCCTTCGGCGCCCTGCTCCACCGCGCCGGCAACCCCGGCGCTTTCGCCGATATTGGCGAACACTTCGACGGCATGGCCATCGCGGGTCAGGGCCGGTTCATGGCGTTGCGCGGCGGCGGCTTTCAAGCGTTGTTCGCGGGTGTCGCGTTCGACGGTGGCGCGCTGCAAGGTGGCGGCGTCGGCGTCCACATGCAGGCGACCGCGCTGGCCATCCAGCAACAACGGCGTGCCCGAAGCCAACAGCAATACAGCAGGGCCTGCCCCCACCAGAGCGGGAATGCCCAAAGCACGTGCGACGATGGCGCTGTGGGCGGTGGCGCCGCCACGGGCAGTGAGGATGCCGGCGACACGCACCGGGTCCAGGCGCGCCACGTCCGAGGGACCCACTTCGTCCATCACCAGGATGTAGGGTTCGTCGGGCTCCTGGGCGGTTTCGACGCCGCACAGTTGCGCCAGCACGCGGCGGCCAATGTCACGCAGATCGGCGGCGCGCTCGGCAAGCAAGGCGTCCTGCAACGATTCCTGCTGTTTGGCGGCGGCTTCGATCACGCTCATCCACGCGGCTTCGGCGCTTTCACCCTGCTTGAGGCGCGTCTCGACTTCGTCGGTCAGTTCCGGGTCGTCGAGCATCTCCTGGTGGGTGATGAAGATCTCGCGGATGGCCTTGGATTTGCTGCGCTCGATCAGGCCCTGGATGTCCCGGCGCACGTCGGTCAATGCCGCGTGCAGGCGCTGGCGCTCGATCACTGGCGACTCGCCGCGCAGCGGGTATTCGAAAGGTTGCAGCACCTGGATATGCGCCGGGCCAATCGCAATGCCGGGGGCGGCGGCAATGGCCTGGATCAGGCTGCCGGTCACTGGCGCGCTGATGACCGGTTCGATCTCGACCACGGCTTGTTGGGCGCTGACTGCCGGCAGCGGCTCGACTTCTTCGCCGAGGCCGTCTTCCACTGCTGCCAGCAAGGCGGGCAAGGCGTCACCGGCAATGGTTGGCTCGGCGACAAACTCCAGTACCTGGCCGCGACGCGCACCGAGGCTGAGCAACTTGCTCAGGCTTTTTACCGATACCGCGCCGACGTCTCCATCGACGATGCGCACACGGATTTCACCGTCAAAACTTTTCGCCAATTGCGCGAGGATCTTCGCCGGGCGCGCATGCAGCCCGTGGGCGTTGGCCAAGGCAATGCGCACGCTTGGCCAGTCGGCGTGCAGTTCACCGCCGAGCACTTCCAATACGGCGCGGCTACTGGTGGCGCGGCCGAGTTCCTGGCCACGGCCTTCGATCAGCAAGGCACACAGGCGTTCGAGCAAGGTCTGGTGGGCCTCGCCGAGGCTGGCCAGGCAGAACAGGCCGCTCAAGGGCTGGCCCAGGTAACGCATGGGTTTGTCCGGGGTGACGAAGGCCAGGCCGGGACGCTTCACCGTCTGCTCACTGTGCAGCCACCACAGGCCATCGCCCAGGGGCAGCGCGTCGACTTGTTGCAGCACGGCGGCAAAGCCATTGCTCACGCAATCGGCCTGGCGCAACAGGCGTGCGCCTCTCCACACCAGTTCTTCGAAATCATCAGCCGACACGCCCAGGCCAATCATCTGTGCGTCCAGCGCCAGCTCCTGCGGCGCGCCTTGCAGCAGTTTCAGCAAGGCCTCGGCAGAACTGGCGCGGCGCAGGGCCTGGCCCAGGTCGGTCTCGCCGAGGGCACGGGTCAGCAGTTGCAGCAGGCGCAGGTGTTCGTCGGATTTGGCGGCAATGCCGATCGCCAGGTAAACGATCTGGCCATCGCCCCAATCCACGCCGTCGGGAAATTGCAGCAGGCGCACGCCGGTGGCGAACACCTGGTCGCGTGTTTCGGGGGTGCCGTGGGGGATGGCGATACCCTGGCCGAGAAAGGTCGAGCCTTGGGCTTCACGCGCTTGCAAGCCACTGAGGTAACCCTCGGCGACCAGGCCATCGGCCACCAGTTTTTCAGCGAGCAGTTGCAAGGCAGCAGACTTATCCACAGCCGTCTGGCCCATGGATATCTGCTCGTGGGTGAGCTCAAGCATGCCGTTCTCCTAGTTAGTGCGGCGGGCGCACTAGGTATTATTTTGAATAAATCAGTGCAAAAGCGTTCGAATAAAATTGACTGAGTGGTCAGTTGGCAGGACCACACTCGTCGCGATAATCGTAAAAATACGCTTGCTGAAACGTTTAATCTAGAATTTATGGCAGATTACGCGTTAATTTCCCATGATTGAAGAGCCACTCGGCTGTTGAGTTGCGACAATGGTCGCCTGCAGTAATCGGTTACGATTGGACAAAATGTCGGGGCAAGCTCTAAAAAACAAGGAAATCCCGGTTTGAAACTCAGTGATATCGCGCGCATTGCCGGTGTGTCTGTGACCACCGCCAGCTACGTCATCAATGGCAAGGCCGAACAGCAACGGATCAGCACCGCAACCGTCGAACGGGTGCGCGCCGTGGTTGAAGAACATGGCTTTACGCCCAACCCCCAGGCCGCCGGGCTGCGCAGCCGGCACACCCGTACCCTGGGTTTTATCCTGCCGGACCTGGAAAACCCCAGTTACGCACGCATCGCCAAGTTGCTCGAGCAAGGCGCCCGTGCCCGCGGCTATCAATTGCTGATCGCCAGCTCCGACGACGACGCCAACAGTGAGCGGCAACTGCTGCAACTGTTCCGTGCCCGCCGTTGCGATGCGCTGTTTGTCGCCAGCTGCCTGCCGGCCACCGACGACAGCTACCGCGAACTGCAAGCCAAGGGTTTGCCGGTGATCGCCATCGACCGGGTGATGGAGTCTACGCAGTTTTGCTCGGTGGTCAGCGATGATCGCCAGGCCTGCCAGCAATTGACCAGCAGCCTGCTGCACCCGCTGCCCAAGCAGATCGTGTTGATCGGCGCGCGGCCAGAGCTGAGCATCAGCCAGGAACGTACCGCCGGTTTCAAGCAAGCGCTGAAAGACTTCAGCGGCGAAGTGCTGATCGAACAAGGCGAGTCGTTCAGCCGCGACTGTGGCCGACAGCTGATGGAGCAGTTGCTGCAAAGCCTGGGGCATTTGCCTGACGCACTGGTGACTACGTCCTACGTCCTGCTGCAAGGGGTGTTTGACGCGCTGCATGACTTCCCGCTCAAATCCCGGCCACTGCGACTGGGGACGTTTGGCGACACCCAACTGCTGGATTTCCTGCCACTGCCGGTGAATGCCATGGCCCAGCAGCATCAGTTGATTGCCGACACCGCGCTGCGCCTGGCGCTGGCGGCCATTGAAGAGCAGCACTACGAACCCGGCGTGCATGCCATCGGCCGTACGTTCAAGCAGCGGATTCACTCGGAGTAAGCGGTGTGCAGCTGATCGACAGCCACACCCATCTGGATTTTCCGGACTTCGATACGGACCGCCGCGAAGTCCTGAGCCGCAGTCGCCGCCTGGGCGTGCGCAGGATGGTGGTGCTCGGGGTCTATCAGCAGAATTGGCAACGGTTGTGGGACCTGGTGCAAACCGACGCGGATTTATTCGCCGCCTTCGGCCTGCACCCGGTGTATCTCGACGACCATCGCCCCGCCGACCTGACGGAACTGGGCGACTGGCTGACCCGCCTGAACGGCCACCGGCAACTGTGCGCGGTGGGCGAAATCGGCCTGGATTATTTCCTCGAACAGCTGGACCGCGAACGCCAGCAAAGCCTGTTTGAAGCGCAACTGAAGCTGGCGGTGGACTTCCAACTGCCGGCGCTGCTGCATGTGCGCCGCAGCCACGCTGCCGTGATCGCCACCCTCAAGCGCATTCGGCTGCCTCGGGGCGGAATCATCCACGCGTTTGCCGGCAGCCAGGAAGAGGCCCGCGAGTACATCAAGCTCGGCTTCAAACTGGGCCTGGGCGGCGCGGCCACGTGGCCGCAAGCCCTGCGCATGCACAAGGTGATCGCCCGGCTGCCGCTGGAAAGCGTGGTGCTGGAAACCGACTCACCGGACATGGCCCCCGTGATGTACCCCGGCCAGCGCAACAGCCCCGAACACCTGCCAGACATCTGTGCCGCCCTGGCGGAGCGCATGGGCATCAGCTCCTCAGCGCTGGCCGAGGCGAGCACCCGCAATGCCTGCGAACTGTTCAACTGGTAGGGGCCCATCCCCGATGCATGCCTGGCCATGCCTCACACTCGAAAGGCCCCGATCAACTGCTTCAGCTCGATCACTTGCAAGGACAACTGCCGGCTGGCCTCTTCAGTCTGGTGCGCGCCCTGCGCTGCATGTTCACCGGCGCGATTGATCTCGACGATGTTCTGATCGATGTCATGGGCCACGGCAGTCTGCTGTTCGACGGCGGCGGCAATCTGCTGGTTCTGGTCGACGATCATGCCTACCGCGCCGAGGATGTTTTCGAGGGCCTGCTGGACTTTTTCCGACTGCCCCACCGTGCCATTGGCCATCTCGTGGCTGGTGCCCATGGCCTTCACCGCAGCGCCGACACCGCTGTGGAGCTTGGCAATCATCTGCTCGATCTCTTCGGTGGAGTGCTGGGTGCGCCGGGCCAAAGTGCGCACCTCATCGGCCACCACGGCGAAACCGCGTCCTTGCTCACCGGCGCGCGCGGCCTCGATGGCGGCATTCAACGCCAGCAGATTGGTCTGTTCAGCAATGCTCTTGATCACTTCCAGTACGCGACTGATGGATTGGCTGTCGATGGCCAATTGGTTGATGACCCGTACCGATTGATCGATCTCCGAAGCCAACGCCGCGATACTGCCTTGCTGGGACTGCACCAGGCCGCGTCCGCTGACGGTTTCATCGTTGACGCTGTGGGCGCTGCTGACCGCCGCCGCTGCACTGCGCGCCACTTCCTGGGCAGTGGAGGACATCTGGTTCATGGCGGTCGCCACTTGCTCGATCTGGCTGCGTTGGCCGGACACCGCCTGGTTGCTGCTGGCCGAGACCGACTCCACTTGCCCGGCCTGGTGTTCGACCTGGTTGACGGTGTGCCCTACCCGCTCGATCAGGTCATGGATCTTGGCCACGGTAGCGTTGAACACCTGGCCCAAATCCCCCAGTTCGTCGCGGCTGTGGGCGATGAAGGTGACGGTCATGTCACCGGCCGCCACCTTGTCCATCGTCGCCCCCAGGCGGCGCAAGGTGGTGCGGGTGGAGGCGTAGAAACCGGCATACAAATAGAAGATCAGCAAAAACACCGACGCCAGTGCCGCCACCAATCCGATCATGTGCGTGCGGTTTTCTGACAGACGTTGCTCCAGTTGCTGCTCGAGAAAGGTCAGGGTGGCTTCGTCGAGCTGATAGGTCTTGGCCATCAACGTGCTGACGTCGTCGTAGAAGTCTTGCCATGGGGCGTCGAGGGTTTCGGCCACCACGACCTGCTCTTCGAACAACTCACTGCCTTGCTTGAGGCTGGCCTTGCTCGCGTCCGCCAGGCTCGCCAATGCTGCGTGGGCGGGCTTGCTGGAGCCGAGGGCATCCTGCAGTTTCAGGCCATATTCCGCCTGGAGCTTTTCCAGTTGCTGCAGCAGCTCGTCAAAACGAGTGCTGGACGACGAATTGAGAAAACCCTGGCCCAACGAATAAGCCCCCATGGCCCGGCCTTCCCCCAGGGTCTGGGTGACTTGCGGGGTGACGCTGGTGATCAGTTCACTGAGTTGGCGCAGGTCGCCCTGGGGGTCACGGCTCAAACCCGACTGGCTGGCGATGATCTGGCTGAGCATCTGCGCCTTGTTGAGGAGTTTGCCGATCAGCGCGCTTTTGCTGAGCAGTGAAGTTTCCTGTTGCTGGGCCTTGAAGGCGGCGATCATTTCATCGCGCTTGGCTTCGAAGGCGGCGGCCTGTTCTGGGTCGGCGGACAGGGCGTGGAAGCTTTGCAGGCGCTGCAGCAGGCTGTCTTCGAGGGCGGTGATTTTGTTTTCGATATCACCGGCCTTGCCTGATTGGCCGAGGGTTGCGTTGATCTGTACCTGGTTGTTCAGGGTTTCCAGGTCGCGGCGCAGGGCCAGGCTGCTGCCCAGCAGGTCGAGGCTTTGCAGCTCGATGCGAGTGCCCTGGAATTCTCGCCAGGAATCGCGCACCAGGTAGTAGTTGGTGGCCAGCATCGGCAACAGGAACAGCACGCTGATAAGGCTGAACTTCATGCCGAAGGTCAGGCGGTTCATGAACGCGACGGCGGGATAGAGCAAGCTCTTCACAGGTGAACTCCCTTTTCTTTTATTTTTATTGAGGGCGCAGGGCGGCGGCAGATAGCCACTATTTGGCGCTCTGTCTGTATAGCTCAATTCGAAAAGGAGGTTTGTAACTTAAGGTTAACGAGGTAGGAGCGAGCTTGCCCGCTCCTACAGGGGGGGCAAATCAGGGCAGCACGGTCCAGATGGCAAAGCCGGCGTACCACAGCACGGCGGCACGCAGCAGCAACTCCCAGATACGATCAAGGCTGTTGATGCCCTCGGCGCCTACCACCGGTGGCGGGATCTCCGCGGCCACCAGGCCCACCTTCTCCACCAGTTGCGCAGCACTGATGTCCCAGCTCAGCAGCTCATGCAGCATCACCCGGCCGACCGCCACAAAGTTGCCGACCAGGGCGAAACTCGCCGCCAGCAAACGTACCGGCAACCAGTCGAAGGCATGGCGCAATTGCCCGGCACGCTCGGCCACCAGTGGGTTCTTGCTGTTCTCAGTCGCCAGCGCCAGCAGACGGTAGGCCAGGGCGGCCACCGGCCCGAGGAGGAAGTACCAGAAAATCACCGCGAAGAAGCTTTGGTAGGCCTGCCACAACAGATGGCCCTGGACCCGCTCCAGCAACTGCTCACCACTGTCGGCACTGATGCTCAAGTCACGTTCGGCCACATGTTCGGCCGCCTGCAGGTCACCCCGGCGCCAGGCATCACGGAACGGGCCCAATCCGGCCAGGAGATCGCCACGGCCCAGGCTGTAGATCACCACCAGCAGGTGCACCGGCAGCGCCAACAGGCCATAGGCCACTGGCTCCAGCACCAGCAACAACAGCGCAAGCAAGGCCACCGGCAACAGCACCAGCAACGTGAGGATCAGCCACGGCTGCTTGCCCAGGCTGGCGCTCGACTCCAGCTTGGCCAGTTCCCGCAACCAACCGCCATCACGTTGTATTCGGTGACGCAGGGCCGAGAACTTCTCGATCCATACCGCCAGCACCAACACCAGAAAACTCATTGTGCGTGTCCTCCATCCTGCAAGGCGCTGCGAAAGCGCGCCCAATCAAATTCGGGTCCGGGGTCGGTCTTGCGTCCCGGGGCGATATCGCTATGGCCACAAATGCGCTGGCGGGTAATGCCCGTGTACGCCGCCAGCAACTGGCGCGTCAGGGCGATCAGGGATTGATACTGGGCATCGGTGAAGGGCAGGTCATCAGTGCCCTCCAGCTCGATCCCCAGGGAAAAGTCGTTACACGTCTCACGCCCCTCGAAGCTCGATACCCCGGCATGCCAGGCCCGGTCCCGGCACGAGACAAACTGCGTCACCGCGCCATCACGCTCAATCAGAAAATGCGCAGAAACCCGTAGGTCGGCAATACCTTCAAAGTAGGGATGTTCCGTGACATCCAGGCGATTCTGGAAAAACTCGTGCACCTTGCCGGTGGCGAATTGCGCCGGTGGCAGGCTGATGTTGTGCACCACCAACAGGGAAATCTCGCCACCGGGGCGCTCGTTGAAGTTGGGCGAGGGGCAATGGCGAATGCCCTGGCACCAACCGCTGGCGGGGTCCAACTGCATACTGGTTCCTTGAACGAGGCTGGGGTGACTCAGTATGCCGCGTTCCGCTGTCTGGTTGCGATCACTTGGCGCGATGAAGTTGGCGCAGGTTGCCAATCACCGAAGCCAGGGCGCGGTCGAACAACAGCGCATCATCCAGGGTTCGCACCGCGCCGCGCTTGAACTCCAGGGCCAGTTCAAGCGGATTTTTTTCCAATACCTTGAGGCCGGTTCGATTGACGAAAATACAGGTATTGCCCGGCGCAATAATCGCCGTCAGCTTGCAACGCAGGGTGTTTTCGGCGTCTTCCTGAAATTCCACCCAGCAACCGATCCGCAGTTGGCGAACCTTGAGCAGGTCGGGATCATCTTCCGGCAGGCTCGCCTCGATGGCCGGTGCCGCGGGACTGAGGACGAATGCCTCGCGCACCTCGATTTGCGACAGCGACGGTTGCTCCTCGGCACTGCCCCGGAACGATTGGACATGCAGGGTTTGCAAGCGGGTGAAAAATTCCCGGGTAATGAAGGGATCGAATGCCGCGCCGCTCAACCCATCGCGCAAGGCTTTCAGCAAGCCTGGCAACTGCTCCAGCAGGTGCCGGCCGGCTTCGGTGTCTTCGCTGAGGCCGACACTCCAGATCAACTCGTCCATGGTGCGCAACCCGGCCAGCCATTGTGGCGAGTGCTCGCCATGCTTCAGGCACGCCAGCAACAGCACCTGGCTCCAGGCCTGTTGCAGGAACTGCACCACGACCTCGGGCAGAACTTTGCCCAACAACCGCAGATTGAGGGCTTCGGCTACACGCTGACGAGCGATTTCGGTACGGGCGCGCCCTTCTTCCGCATCGCGCGTACGTTGCTCCAGCAATTCGCTGCGGCGTCGCTCGTCATGGGTAAACGCGGTGAACTCGGTCAGGAGCTGGGAAAAGATCGCCGGATCATCCACAAAATCGTTCAACAACCGCTGCACCACCTGCTCGATGTGCAGGTACAGGCTGTCGCGCTGATAATCGTCGCGCTGGCTCCAGCCCATGGCCGCCGAAGCGATTTCATTGAGCAAGCGTCGCGCCGGGTGATTGGTGCGGCTGAAAAAACTCTTGTCCAGCACCGCCACTTTCAGCATCGGAATCTGCAGGCGCGCGATCAGCGCCTTGAGGGACTCGGGCACCGTACCGTCATTGAGGATGAACTCGAACAGCATGGCGATCAGGTTGATCACATCCTCGTCCGCATCCTCCACCACCCGAGACTTGCCGCTCTTGACGCTGACCCGGGTCAGCAATTGTTCAAGCTGGTTGCGCAGGTCGAAATCATCCTCGACCTCAGGCTCAGGCACATATTGCTGCAAATGGGAGAGCAGGCGCAGCAGGTCACGGGTGGAGATGGGCTGGGTCTCGGCGCTGGCTTCCAGCGTGGGTGCCACGCTGCCGCGCACTGCCGACAGCAATTCCTGCAACGCCGCGAAAACTTCCTGGCCGCTGTCGTCTGCCGGGTGGCCGGCAATCGGCGGGGTGTCTTCAGGCAACTCGGCCGTGGCGACGGCGCGCCGCGATGGCACGGCCTTGAGTTCGGGCAATACGCCGGTGGCGATCAGCAACTGATTGGCTTCGCCGTACAACAGATCAGCGTCACTGAGCACGTATTTCTCAAACAGCTTGAGAATGATCAGCTTGACCCGGATTTCCACGCCAAGGCTGCGTCCTGCTTGCAGAAAAAACGCGCACAGCATTGCCGGGCCCAGGGGGTTGTCCCGATCATCCAGGCGTTTGTCGAGCAAGGCATTCAGCCGGGCTGTCAATTGCCCAAGGGCGAGCCCGTCACGGCGCAGCACCTTGCCCAGCATGGCCTCGAGCGCGACGGCTTTTTCCAGTTCATCGCCCGAGCCCCCGGGCGCCGCGGTGTAGGACACCACCGGAATCAGTTGCAGCTCACCGCGCTCCACGTTGCCAAGATTGGCAAACGCTTCGTAGAGTTGCTCCATGAAGCCACGCTCGAAATTCTTGCGCTTGAGGCGCAGGTCGCGCATGGCTTCAAAGAAGATACCGTGGTCGACGTTACTGCGGGTCTTGTCGGCCATTTCGAACAGGGTGTCGTCGGCGTTATCAAACAGCTCCTGCAGTCCCTGCCTGAGTTGCTGCGCCGCCTTGTCACGGACCTGGAGCAACACCACCGGCAGGCGGGCGAGCGGCGATGGCGTCGCCCGTGCCATATTGATCGGCACCACCTTCCCGTCATTGTGCATCCTGGCCTCCTGAAACGGCGGTATTCGATTGTGTGAAAGATCGGTGCAGCAACAGCGCGAAGCACGCCGGGGCACTGCGAAAATCGGGCTATCACCGTGACGTCAAAGCTATGACGCCAATTGCAAGGCGCGAGATTATCTTGCAAATGAGGGTTGTTGCGCCAGCGAACTCTGTGATTGCCGTGTAAATGAACATCGCGCACCGCACCCGAGGTGCCAGTTGCCTTGGGTTCAGGCCCGCCCTGCCCCTATAATCCAGGCACTTTGTTTGTGGAGCCTGTTATGCCCAATCTTCGTCTAGCCGACCTGACCGCCGAAATCGAAGCCAACGTGCGTCGCGCACTGCTGGAAGACATCGGCAGCGGGGATATCACCGCACAACTGATCCCCGCCGAACGCCTGGCCAAGGCCACGATCATCACGCGCGACGCCGCCGTCATCAGCGGCACGGCCTGGGTGGAAGCGGTGTTTCGCCAATTGGACCCACGCGTCGCGGTGCATTGGCAGGTGCGCGACGGCGAACGTGTCAGCCCCAACCAGGCGCTGTTTCACCTCGAAGGCCCGGCCCGCTCGCTGCTCAGTGGCGAGCGTTGCGCGCTGAATTTCCTGCAACTGTTGTCAGGCGTTGCCACCCGCGCCCAATACCTGGCGGACTTTGTCGCGTCCACCCAGGTCAAGCTGCTGGATACCCGCAAGACCCTGCCCGGCCTGCGCCTGGCGCAAAAATATGCAGTGACCTGCGGTGGTTGCCACAACCACCGCATCGGCCTGTATGACGCGTTCCTGATCAAGGAAAACCATATCGCAGCCTGCGGCGGCATTGCCCAGGCCATCAGCGCCGCCCACAAGATCGCCCCGGGCAAGCCGGTGGAAATCGAAGTGGAAAGCCTGGAGGAACTGCGTGAGGCACTGGCGGCGGGCGCCGACATCATCATGCTGGATGAGCTGAGCCTGGATGACATGCGCGAAGCGGTGCGCCTGAACAACGGCAAAGCCAAGCTGGAGGCCAGTGGCGGGATCAACGAAAGCACCCTGCTGCCCATCGCTGAAACCGGCGTGGACTACATCTCCATCGGGGCGATGACCAAGGATGTGAAGGCGGTGGATTTGTCGATGCGGCTTAGTCTCTGAAACGCCCTTGAATGTAAGCGCCTGCTTTTGTGGCGAGGGAGCTTGCTCCCGCTGGAGTGCGCAGCGCTCCCAAGGTTTTTGGGGTCGCTTGGCAACCCAGCGGGAGCAAGCTCCCTCGCCACATCAAACTTGTGTCAGATCGCGAGATTGTTCATCCCGCAATACTCGTTCCAGTCGACACCCAACACCTCGGCCGCTTCCTTGTGCAAAGCCAGGCGCGCCGCCTCGAACGCTTCGGGGGTGGAGGTGTACTTCAGGGTCAGTTCCCATGGCTGCAGGCCCTGGGCCTCGGCCTCATCCTCAAACGCCCATTGGATCTGGTCCCTTTGATCATCGGCGCTCAGGTCCTTGATCTCATCCAGCAGTTCCGGCGACTCCGCGACGTACTTTTTGAGGGCTGCTTCGTGCCGCGCTTCCTGGGTCATTTCTTGTGTGGTCATGTCGTTCTCTTAGATCGAGGAATGGGGATGCATCTGGGTCATCAAGGTCGCGCAGATACAAAAGAACAGGCATGAATACCGGTTCGTCTGGCCTTCAGAACCATTCTGGGATCATCTGAAAACTGTGTTGCCTTTGTGCCCGAGACAGGAATCGAACCTGCGACCTTCGCGTTACGAGTGCGCTGCTCTACCGGCTGAGCTACACGGGCGGTGGGCTAAAGCTAGCACTGCCTTGGACGTCCGGCAACTCACTGCATTTCGAGGGCAATCACACCTTGCACCCAAAAGCGTGGCTGCAGGTGACCGTTGCCCAGGCCCATGTAGCGCTCGCTGCGCTCCGTGAGTCGGGGCACGTCACGAATCGCGACGAACACCAGCAAGCCCACGGCCACGACGCTCGCGGCCATCCACACCCTGTACAACGCCGGCACCGGGGCGACCGATGGAACGCGCCACACATGCAATCCCATCAGCCAGCCAACCACCAGCGCCAGCCAGAGTTGCGACACCGGCATCACGATCACCCCATCCACCTGTGCCTGGGCCAGTGCACCGATCAGCGAAGCAAACAGGCACAGGCGCAGCAGGTCCACGGGCGCCAAGGACAACGCACGCTCACGCAACACGCCCAAGGTTGACCAACCCGCCCACGCAACCAACGCGATCATGCAGAGCGTCGACGGTACGCCCCATTCGCTGGCCCACTGCAGAATCGCCTGGTGAGGGTGAGCGGCAATGTCATTGGCGATGTCGGCAAAATGCATCGGCCCGAAACCCAGCCAGGGCCGCTCGATAATCATGCTCCAGGCCTGCCACCATATCGGCCCACGCCCCGAGAGGCTGGTGGTCAGTCGATCTACGGCACCATTGGAAATTACAATCCCCAAGTACCCTGCCAGCACCGTGAAGACCAACCAATACAACACTAACCCACAGGCCAGTGCCGCCAACTGCCAGCCGAGCCAACGGCGCCCCTGCGGCCCCAGGAACATCAGCACGCAGCCGGCAGCGCCCATACCGAGCCAGGTGCCGCGGGTACCGCCACCGATCGCGATCAGCCACCAGACACACAGCAGGGCGAACACTGCGCCCCGCGCTGGACGAGCGACGTTTGAAACCAGCAAGGGAAGCGCCAGCAGCGGCAGGGTGAAGGTCTGGAACTGACCGTAGAAACGTTTATTGGAGAACCCGGACAACAGCAAATCGGTATTCACGATTGCTTCGCCGCTGGTGAAGGCGAGGACCCCGGCGTGCAGATATTGAATGCTTTTAACCATGCACAGCAGCAATACGAACAGGACCAATACACGATCCAGGGACTCATCCCCATTGCGCCTGGCCCGGCTGAAAGCCACAGCAGTGGCGCAACAACTGATGAGCAGCGCCAGCTCGGTCAACGCCCAGAGTGGCTGGTGGGCCAACAGGGCCGAAACCAGCCCCGCGCCCCCGATCAGCGACACCCCGAGCGCTGTCGACCTGTCTACGCATTGCTCTGCCTGCGGCAAGCACAGCCCATACACCACCGCACACAGCGCCACCCATATCTGCACCGCACGTTGCCAGTCATGACTACTGAAAGGCGCGCAGATCGCCAGCATCAGCAGACACATAACCACGATGAGGAATATGTTCCCCCGCTGCTGGACAGACGACGTCATCGGCAACCTCTACTTCCTTGTGATGGGCGTAGAGCGGTTTACACACACGCTCTTCCTTGCTGCGTAAACAGTAGACGACCTGATGATCACGCGCCGCCGGAAGCACAACCTTTAGCGGCGTATTGGTCTTCTGCCGTGGTGGTGCACTTCCAGCCGGTTGTGGCGCTACGGGTCAAGGTGATGATCTTGCCCAGGACCGGCGCGGGTGCGTCGAGGATTTCACAGGCAATCGTGCCAGCACCGGTGGCGATGTCGCCGGTCACGTCAATCCTGCAGTTGGCCGTTGGGCTGGTCCCGCCAATCAACGCCAGGGTCGGTGGCGTCCCCTGGTTCAGCGTGTCTTCAAAGCCCGCCTTCAACGCGGAGACTTCGGCCAGCCCTGCGGTGAACTTGGCCTTGGCCTGGTGCTTGGTGTACATGGGCAGGCCGATGGTGGCCAAAATGCCGATGATTGCCACGACGATCAACAATTCGATCAAGGTAAAACCTTTCTGACGCATCACATTCACTCTCCAGAATAAAACCTTTCGCGAGGCGCATCCTGCACCCCGTCTCGGCAACCGCGCCAGTGTACTCACCCCCGCACAACCAATGCTGAACAAGACGCACAAACTGACATTTTTTCGCTCACGGCGAGCCTGCCCGAATCCGTCACCTGACTAAGCTATAAATCTTCCACTGTCTGTGTGCGGAACCGTGAAATGAATGATGTTTCAGCGATCTATGCCTGGGAAGGCGTCAACCGCAAAGGGCGCAAGGTATCCGGAGAAACCCGCGGTCACAATCCCGCCCTGATCAAGGCACTGCTGCGCCAGCAAGGTATCAATCCTGGGCGCGTACGCAAGAAATTCGCCGGTTGGCCGAGCCTCGCCCTGCCGGTCAAACCGGCAGAGATCGCCCTATTCACCCGCCAACTGGCGACGCTGCTGAAGGCAGGTATCGCACTTTTACAGGCGCTGGATATCATCGCCGAGGGCTTCGACAACCGGCATATGGGGGCGCTGGTACAAGGCTTGAAGCAGGAGATCGCCGCCGGCAGCAGCCTGGCTGTCGCCTTGCAGAAATACCCACGCTACTTCGATGATCTGTACTGCAACCTGGTTGCGGCGGGTGAACAGGCGGGCGCACTCGAAGCGCTGCTGGAAAGGGTGGCCATTCACCTGGAAAAAAGCGAACAGCTGAAAACCAGAATCAAGAAGGCCATGACCTATCCCGTGACGGTACTGGCAGTCGCCACCGCTGTCAGCGCAATCCTGCTGATTCATGTGGTGCCGCAGTTTCAGGGGTTGTTTGCCGGCGTCGATGCACAACTGCCGGGCTTTACCCTGGGCGTCATCAGCCTGTCGGAGTTCATGCAGCAAAGCTGGTGGATGCTGATCCTGGCCGCGGGTGCCGGTTTCGCAGGAATGCGCAAAGCCTATCGCTCGTCCACAGGCTTTCGCCACTGGCTCGATGCCAGTTTGTTGAAAGCTCCCGTGGCAGGCACACTGCTGAAAAAATCGGCGGTCGCCCGCTATGCTCGCACGCTCTCGACCACCTTTGCGGCGGGCGTTCCATTGGTGCAGGCATTGGATTCCGTGGCCGGCGCCACGGGTAACGGGCAGTTCAAACAGGCAATCAATCGTATGCGGCACGACGTTGCAACCGGAATCCAGCTGAATGAATCCATGGCCATAAGCGGCCTGTTTCCAGGCATGGCGATCCAGATGACGGCTATCGGCGAGGAGTCGGGCACCCTCGATAACATGCTGGAAAAAGTCGCCTGCCACTACGAGGCTGACGTCGATAACCTGGTGGACAACCTTACCAGCCTCATGGAGCCGCTGATCATGGTAGTACTCGGTGGCATCGTCGGGGCATTGGTGCTGGCCATGTACCTGCCGATCTTTCAACTCGGTACAGCCTTTTGAGCACGCCACTGACTGAGATCCTCGTTTATCAGCCGTGGGTGTTTGTGTCAGGCGCGTTGCTGCTGGGCTTGATTGTCGGCAGTTTTATCAACGTGCTGGTATGGCGCCTGCCGAAGATGCTGGAGCGCGAATGGCGAGCCCAGGCCCATGAAGTACTGGGGCTTCCCGCCGAGCCCATCGCGGCTCCCTATAACCTGATGCGCCCCAACTCCTGTTGCCCACACTGCAGCCAACCGATTCGCCCCTGGGAGAATATTCCGCTGCTCAGTTATGTACTGCTCAAGGGACGTTGCTCAAGTTGCCATCAACCTATTGGCGCGCGTTATCCCATCACCGAACTGGCGTGCGGGCTGATCTCGGCGGTTGTCGCCTGGCATTTCGGTTTTGGCTGGGCAGCCGGAGCGGTGTTGTTGTTGAGTTGGGGCTTGCTGGCGATGAGCCTGATCGATGCAGACCACCAACTGCTGCCGGATGTGCTGGTGCTGCCGTTGCTGTGGCTGGGCCTGATCCTCAACAGCTTTGGCGTTTTTGTGTCATTGCACGATGCGCTGTGGGGCGCGGTAGCCGGTTACATGAGCCTGTGGTCGGTGTTCTGGGTGTTCAAGCTGATTACCGGCAAGGACGGGATGGGGCACGGGGATTTCAAGCTGCTGGCCATGCTCGGTGCCTGGGGCGGCTGGCAGATCCTGCCGATGACGCTGTTGCTGTCTTCCCTGGTGGGTGTGATGGGAGGCCTGATTCTATTGCGCCTGCGCAAAGCCCACGCATCCACTCCAATGCCTTTTGGTCCGTATCTGGCAATTGCCGGCTGGATTGCATTGCTCTGGGGTGGTCAAATAACCGACTTCTATTTGCAGTCTGTCGGTTTCAGATGACCACTTCTGTCGCAACACCCTGGATTCTTGGCCTCACTGGCGGCATCGGCAGTGGCAAAAGCGCGGCCGCCGAACACTTCGTCCGGCTTGGCGTGGACTTGATTGACGCCGACCACGCCGCGCGCTGGGTAGTCGAACCCGGGCGCCCTGCCCTGGCGCAGATTGCCGGGCATTTCGGTGCGGATGTGCTGCAGCCTGACGGGCAACTGGACCGCGGCGCGTTGCGCAAGCTGATCTTCGAAGTGCCCGACGAGCGCCGCTGGCTGGAGGCGTTGCTGCACCCGCTGATCGCCGAGGAGATTCGCAGCCACCTGGCGCGTGCACAATCGCCTTACGCGATCCTGGTGTCACCGCTGCTGATCGAGTCCGGCCAGTACACCATGACCCAGCGGGTGCTGGTGATCGACGTGCCGCAATCGTTGCAGATACAGCGTACCCTGCAACGCGATGGCATCAGCGAAGCGCAGGTGCAGGCGATTCTCAAGGCCCAGGCCACCCGTGAAGACCGCCTGCGCCATGCCGATGACGTGCTGGTCAATGACCAGGACCTGGCCCGGCTGCACGCCGAGGTCGAGCGACTGCACCACTTTTACCTTACTTTGCGTGGAGGCCGATCATGAGCCAACCCTTGAACGTCGAATGCCCAACCTGCGGCGCACCTGTGGAATGGAAAGCAGAAAACGTCAACCGTCCCTTCTGTTCGGACCGTTGCAAACTGATCGACCTGGGCGCCTGGGCGTCCGAGGAACACAAGATCCCGGTCAGTCCGGACGCCGAGGACGACCTGTTCTCCGAAGACTTTCAGCCCAAACACTAAGGCCGCATAAAGCCATAGTCCTGCTGGTCGTCGAGATTCTCTGCAAGGTACTGCAGCTCGTCGGCCAGGTCTTCAAAACTGCGCACGCCCTTGCTCTGCTGCACCACCGCACTGAGCATGGCGCGCAGGGTCAAGCCCGGGTCAAAGCCGATTTCCTGCGCCGCGTCCTGGCTTCTGCGTAACTCCTGCCGTGCCCACTCGTACACACTCATGATTCCGTGCTCCTGGAAATTTTGCAGAGCATGCGACCACTTGCGTGTGCGGCATTTGACCTGGATCAAGGCCGCGGATCGTCATCCTTCCAGGGCGCCGAGAGGTAGCGAGTGCGGTTGAATGTCTCCAGCCACTCGGGGCAGAACACCACCAGGGCGCTGATCACCATGCCATTGATAAAGGCCTCGGGGAAAATGATCAGCCACAAGTAGCCGACAAAATCCTCGATCCATTCCGGCATCGCAAAACGGCCATCGAACCACAGCAGCCCCAGGCCTGCCAGCAGGCACAGCAAGGCCGACAGTGCGGCGGCGAAAAAGCCCGAACAGAAGATATACACAAAGGGATTGCGTGGCCTCGCCCGCTCCACCAGCAGCGCACAGCCTTCGGTGACCAGCACCGGCAACAGGATCAGCAGCATGCCGTTGATCCCCACGGCGGCCAGGTCCTGGCGGCCGAGCAACACCAGGCCGAGCTGCGCGGCAAAGCCACCGACAATCGCCAGGGGCCAATCGAGCAACAAGGTCACGGCGGTCATGCCGATGAAGTGATAGGACACCCCTGTGTCGAAATCCCGGCGCACCAACCACAACATGAACAGTGCGAATACGGTGCCGAACAGCAAGTGCTGGCGTCGGCGGTCGGCAAACAGCTCGACCCACGGCGAACGCAGGAGCGCCCACATCACCACCGGCGCATACAGCAGCCAGCCGATGCTGAGGGTTTCCGGAGCCAACACCGCTGCGCTGATCACGGCTGCACCTGCTCCAGGGCCTGGCGCAGTTCAGCGGCGGAATCGTATTCATGCTGCGCCACCAGCGTCCCGTGATCCAGTTGCAGCCACAGCACTTTATCCACAGGTGCGGGATAGCGCGGGGTAACACGGGCATCGCGGTCGAGCATGACGCGATAGTTGTAGGCCTGCATCGCCGGCACCGCGAACATCTTCGCGATCAGCCGGGGCATGCGCTGGATATCGGCGAGAAACACCACATGCCGAGCCTCCAGGTAACCCTTGGGCTGGCCCTGCAGCGCCGTATCGACGATCTTGGCGGCGTCCATGCTGCGCGCTACGAGCAAGGTTTGCGCCTGGTCATCCAGGGTGTAGGCCTGGTCGAACTGATCAAGCAACGTCCAGGGTGCAACGCGCTCACCCACTTCGACGGCTTGGGCCCACACGGGCAAAAGACTCAAGAACAGCACCACAAAACACTTCACTGCATACTCCTCATGCCACGGGAAACTGTCGAGTGGCCAGTCTACACCGACCTTTTGACGCGGGACTTCCTGCGGTCATCATTTGGACGCTAAGCTGGTGACATGGATGACTCAGATTATTTGCGCCTGCTCACCGTAGCGGCCGAACAAGCCAATGCTTTCCTGTCCAATGCCCGCAAATGGGAGCGTGAGCGTTGGGTCTGCCAGCGCCTGTTGCAAGGCTTGAACGTGCCCTATCGCGCCGAAGAATTCCACGCCGCCGGGCAAGAACCGCCGGACGTGCTGTTTCGCGACGCCAGTTTCGAAGTGTTTTTCGTACTCGATGAAGGCCGGCGCCTGAACGATGAATGGCGTGACGAACTGCTGCGGCGGCGCAGCGCGTTTTCCCTGAGCCAACTGGTTCGGCGAGAAGCCAAGCCCCGGCGCATTCCCGCCCACGAATTCCTGCTACGCCTGGCGCCGACCCTGCGCAAGAAGGCCCACAACTATAAAGAGCGCGGGATGGACCTGGGGGAGCTGGACCTCATCGCCTTCGCCAGCCTCAAGCGCGAAGTACTGGACCTCAACAGTCACTTCCCTCCTCCCACCGAGTACCTCCGCCAGGGCTGGCGCTCGCTGTCCCTCGTGGGGCCGACCTTCGCCCGCGTACTGTTCGCGCACCCGGACGCGCCGGACTTCTTGCGCAACAATCTGGGGCGCAGCATAGTGTTCGATGTGGGCATCAGCCTGTGATCGGGTTGGCGACTATGCTTCAGGCAATGCCGCCAATCACCCGACTGTAACGTGGCGCCCTTCAGCAACGTCTACCTGACGAGGCCTTTATGACCAGCCGCCTGAACCCCGACGACCAACAGCATGTCGAAGAGTACCTGCAACTGTCCCAGAACCAAGTCGAGCGCAGGCCTTTCCGGCCCTGGCTGCTCCTTGCCGTGGTGCTGGTTGCAGTGATCGGCCTGGGTTTGCTGAGCCGCCTTTTGAGTTACCTGACGCTATGAGCTGCCTGGCGCTCGCTCGGGTAACTGCACCGATTTCCTTTAGCCTTGCGAGATATCCCCATGACCCATCGTATTATTATCGTCGGCGGCGGCGCCGGCGGCCTGGAGTTGGCTACCCGCCTGGGTAAGACTCTGGGCAAGCGCGGCATCGCCAGCGTCACCCTGGTGGATGCCAACCTCACCCACATCTGGAAACCCTTGCTCCACGAGGTGGCGGCCGGCTCGCTGAACTCTTCGGAAGACGAACTCAATTATGTTGCCCAAGCCAAATGGAACCACTTCGAGTTCCAGCTGGGGCGCATGAGCGGGCTTGATCGCGAGCAGAAAAAAATCCAGCTGGCCGCCACCCTCGACGAGGAAGGCCGGGAACTGGTGCCCGCGCGCGTGCTGGGCTACGACAGCCTGGTGATCGCCGTCGGCAGCACCACCAATGACTTCGGCACCGAAGGCGCGGCACAACACTGCCTGTTCCTCGACACCCGCAAGCAGGCTGAGCGTTTCCACCAGCAATTGCTCAATCACTATCTGCGCGCCCATGCCGGGCAGACGGACGTGGTAGAGCAGATCAGCGTCGCCATCGTCGGCGCCGGTGCCACCGGCGTCGAGCTGGCCGCCGAGCTGCATAACGCCGCACATGAACTGGCCGCCTATGGCCTGGACAAGATCAAGCCGGAAAACATGCACATCACCCTGATCGAAGCCGGCCCACGGGTGTTGCCTGCCCTGCCGGAGCGGATCGGCGGGCCTGTGCATAAAACCCTGGAGAAACTCGGGGTGACCGTCCTGACCAACTCCGCCGTGAGTGAGGTGACGGCCGACGCCCTGATCACCAGCAGCGGCCAGGTAATCCCGGCCAGTCTCAAGGTCTGGGCCGCCGGGATTCGTGCGCCAGGCTTCCTCAAGGACATCGACGGCCTGGAAACCAACCGTATCAACCAACTGCAAGTGCTGCCGACCCTGCAAACCACCCGCGACGAGAACATCTTCGCCTTTGGTGACTGCGCGGCCTGCCCGCAACCCGGCACCGATCGCAATGTGCCGCCACGGGCCCAGGCAGCTCACCAGCAGGCATCGTTGCTGGCCAAGTCGCTGAAACTGCGAATCGAGGGCAAGGACCTGCCGTCGTACAAGTACACCGACTACGGTTCGCTGATCTCGCTGTCGCGCTTCTCGGCGGTGGGTAACTTGATGGGCAACCTGACGGGCAGCGTGATGCTGGAAGGCTGGCTGGCGCGGATGTTCTATGTGTCGCTGTATCGCATGCACCAGATGGCGCTGTATGGCTTCTTCCGCACGGCGATGCTGATGCTGGGGAGCAAGATCGGGCGAGGGACCGAGCCGCGCCTGAAACTGCACTGACAGCACGTTCCGGGATAGGACTCGGTGAGTGTGGGAGCGGGCTTGCTCGCGAAAGCGGTGGTTCAGTGCCAGATGCACTGGCTGGCACACCGCTTTCGCGAGCAAGCCCGCTCCCACACTTGTTTTGTGGTGCGGACAGGATTCCGCGCACAAAAAAAATCCCCGTATCTTTCGATACGAGGATTTTTAATATGGTCGGGGTAAGGGGATTCGAACTCCTGACATCCTGCTCCCAAAGCAGGCGCGCTACCGGACTGCGCTATACCCCGGTAAAAAAAAGGCGACCTCTCAGTCGCCTTCTTCGATCAGCGCTTTTGGCCTCTGATCTTAAGATTCGATTCCAGCGTTAACTGGTCTCAAAAATGGTGGGTCGTGTGGGATTCGAACCTACGACCAATTGGTTAAAAGCCAACTGCTCTACCAACTGAGCTAACGACCCAAATATGGTCGGGGTAAGGGGATTCGAACTCCTGACATCCTGCTCCCAAAGCAGGCGCGCTACCGGACTGCGCTATACCCCGGTTTTGAAATTGGCTCCGTGACCAGGACTCGAACCTGGGACCCAATGATTAACAGTCATTTGCTCTACCGACTGAGCTATCACGGAACTACATATTTCAAAGTGTTACGTTGTTGCATGTTACCTTCTCTTCGACGCTTCCGTATCGCTACGTTAGTGTCTCTGAGGCGCGCTATTCTACAATCTTAAAAACCCCTGTCAACCCTTTAAATTGCTTTTAAGACAATGATTTGCGCTTCTTTCTGATTTCTCCTTGGGGAGAAGAAACCGTTGGGCTGACGTTGCTGCGGGGCGCACTTTACAAGCCTTTGCCTTACAGTTCAACGCCCTATCGAAAAAAAAGGCCCCGCAATGCGGGGCCTCTTCTTATAGCAGTACCGCTTGGGCTTAGTGGAAGACGATTTCGTCGTTCTCCACCGTTGCCTCGACGCTGGTGCCCGGCATAAAGCTGCCCGACAGGATCAGCTGCGCCAACGGGTTCTCGATCCAGCGCTGGATCGCACGTTTCAACGGCCGTGCGCCATAAACCGGGTCGTAACCAACCGCGATCAGCTTGTCCAACGCCTCGCGGCTCAGCACCAGTGACAACTCGCGCTCCGCCAGACGGCTGCGCAGGCGGCCCAACTGGATCTCGGTAATGCCCGCGATCTGATCCCGCGCCAGAGGCTCGAAGATCACCACTTCGTCGACCCGGTTGATGAACTCCGGCCGGAAGTGGCTGGTCAGCGCGTCCATTACGGCTGCACGCTGGGCCTCACGGTCACCCACCAGCTCCTGAATCTGTACCGAGCCCAGGTTGGAGGTCATCACGATCACCGTATTGCGGAAGTCCACGGTGCGCCCGTGACTGTCCGTCAGGCGGCCATCTTCCAGCACTTGCAGCAACACGTTGAACACATCCGGGTGGGCCTTCTCGACCTCGTCCAGGAGGATCACCGAGTAAGGCTTGCGCCGTACCGCTTCAGTCAAGTAACCGCCTTCCTCGTACCCTACATAGCCTGGTGGCGCCCCGATCAGGCGAGCCACGGAATGTTTCTCCATGAACTCGGACATATCGATCCGCACCATCGCCTCTTCGGTATCGAAGAGGAATTCGGCCAGGGCCTTGCACAACTCGGTCTTGCCCACGCCGGTCGGGCCGAGGAACATGAACGAGCCGCTCGGACGGTTCGGGTCGGACAACCCGGCCCGCGAACGCCGCACCGCGTTGGACACCGCGACCACCGCCTCTTCCTGGCCGATGACGCGCTGGTGCAACAGGCTTTCCATCTTCAGCAGCTTGTCGCGCTCGCCTTCGAGCATTTTCGACACCGGGATACCGGTCCACTTCGAGACGACCTCGGCGATTTCTTCCTCGGTCACCTTACTGCGCAGCAGCTGGTTCTCGGGCTTGCCGTGCTGGTCGACCATCTGCAGGCTACGCTCCAGGTCCGGGATCACCCCGTACTGCAACTCGGCCATGCGGTTCAGGTCGCCTTTACGGCGGGCTGCTTCCAGTTCCTGACGGGACTGCTCGATCTTTTGCTGGATCTGCGCAGAACCCTGCACTTCGGCTTTTTCCGAGGTCCAGATTTCTTCGAGGTCCGAATACTCGCGTTCCAGGCGAACAATTTCTTCCTGAAGTTTTTCCAGGCGTTTCTTCGCCGGCTCGTCTTCTTCTTTCTTCAGGGCCTGGGATTCAACTTTCAGCTGAATCAGGCGCCGATCCAGACGGTCCAGCACTTCGGGCTTCGAATCGATCTCCATCCGAATGCGGCTGGCCGCTTCGTCGATCAAGTCGATGGCCTTGTCCGGCAACTGCCGATCAGTGATGTAGCGATGGCTCAGTTTCGCCGCCGCGATGATCGCACCGTCGGTGATCGCGACTTTATGGTGGACCTCATACCGCTCTTTCAAGCCACGCAGGATCGCGATGGTGTCTTCTTCGCTCGGTTCTTCCACCAATACTTTCTGGAAGCGACGCTCAAGGGCCGCGTCCTTCTCGATGTACTGGCGGTATTCGTTCAGCGTGGTCGCACCCACGCAATGCAACTCGCCCCGCGCCAGTGCCGGCTTGAGCATGTTGCCCGCGTCCATCGAGCCTTCGCCTTTACCGGCGCCGACCATGGTGTGCAGTTCGTCGATAAACAGAATGATCTGCCCTTCCTGCTTCGACAGTTCGTTCAGCAGGGATTTGAGGCGCTCTTCGAACTCGCCACGGAACTTGGCGCCGGCAATCAGCGACCCCATGTCCAGGGACAGCAGGCGCTTGCCTTTAAGGCCGTCCGGCACTTCACCATTAATGATGCGCTGGGCCAGGCCTTCGGCAATCGCGGTTTTACCCACGCCAGGTTCGCCGATCAGCACCGGGTTGTTCTTGGTGCGACGCTGCAGGACCTGGATGGTGCGACGAATTTCGTCGTCACGACCGATCACCGGGTCAAGCTTGCCTTCTTCGGCGCGCTTGGTCAGGTCGACGGTGTATTTGTCCAGGGCCTGGCGGGACTCCTCGTGGTTAGGGTCATTTACCGCCTCGCCGCCGCGCAGGTTGTTGATGGCGTTTTCCAGGGCTTTTTTGCTCACGCCCTGGCCCAGCAACAATTTGCCGAGTTTGCTGTTGTCGTCCATCGCGGCGAGCAGCACCACTTCACTGGAGATGAACTGGTCACCCTTTTGCTGCGCCAGTCGATCCGCCTGGTTAAGCAGACGCGCCAGATCCTGGGACATGTTCACGTCGCCAGTCGGGTTTTGGATTTTCGGCAGTTGGTCGAGCTCTTTGCTCAACTCCTTGCGCAGGCTGTTGACGTCGAAGCCCACCTGCATCAGCAAGGGTTTGATGGAACCGCCTTGCTGCTCCAGGAGCGCTTGCATCAAGTGCGCAGGCTCGATGGCCGGATGATCCAGGCCAACCGCCAGAGATTGGGCATCGGATAAAGCCAACTGCAATTTGCTGGTTAAACGATCAATACGCATTAGTCACCTTCCTTTTGAGCAGGCCGGAGCTATGAACAAACACATCCTGAATGAAGAAACCTGCCAGATACCCTTATAGATGGGGTGGATTCTGGAAGATTCAAGCGGGCGACCGCTGACTTGCGTCAGGATTGACCCAAGTCAAAGGAGTCTAGCGTTCAAGCCAGACAAGGGAGGCAAACCGACCGGTGCGCGGGCTGCGACGGTAGGAATAGAAGCGGGGATCCGTCACAGTGCACAAGCCACCACCGTACACGGCAGTGACGCCGCGGGCGGCAAGCCGCAGGCGAGCCAGCTGGTAAATGTCGGCCATGAACTTGCCCGGGTTCTGACTGGGCACGAACGCCTCAATCGTTTCCGGAAGTTGCTGCATAAAGGCTTCACGCACTTCCGGGCCGACTTCAAAGGCTTGCGGACCGATGGCCGGCCCCAGCCACACCAATACGTCGGCAGGCTCGGTATCCAGACTTTCAACGGTCGCTTCCAATACGCCAGCGGCCAGGCCACGCCAGCCGGCATGGGCTGCCGCGACGCGGGTACCGGCGCGATTGCAAAACAAGGCAGGCAGGCAATCAGCCGTCATCGAAGTGCAGGCGATGCCCGGAGTGCTGGTCCAACTGCCATCGGCTTCGGCAGTCCGGCCGGGATCCGCCTCGACGACAACCACACCGTGGACCTGGCGCAACCAGGCGGGCTGGATATTGAAGGCAGCGCAGAGACGACGGCGATTTTCGAGCACGTCTTCGAGGCTGTCCTCGACATGATCGCCGAGATTTAGGCTGTCGAACGGCGCCACGCTGACGCCGCCCGCACGGGTGGTAACGCAGGCTTTCACCCCGGCCGGCGCGGGCCAGTCAGGAATCAGCCAGTCACTCATCCGATAAACGCCTCGCGATCCTGCTTGAGCAGCGACAACAACCAGACAAAATCGTCTGGGAGTGGCGATTCCCAGCTCATCCGTTTACCGCTCGTCGGATGATCCAGCTCCAGGAAGCGTGCATGCAGCGCCTGGCGCGGGAAGGTTTTCAGCGAATCAACCATGGTTGCACTGGCCGCCGGCGGAATGCGGAAGCGGCCACCGTAGGCCGGATCTCCGACCAACGGGAAGTTGATGTGCGCCATGTGCACCCGAATCTGGTGGGTACGACCGGTTTCCAGCTTTACCCGCACGTGAGTGTGGGAGCGGAAACGCTCAAGCACGCGGTAGTGGCTGACGGCTTGCTTGCCGCCTTCCATCACCGCCATGCGCTGGCGCTGCTGGCCGTGGCGGCCGATCGGGGCATTGATTTTGCCACCGGCGGTTACCACGCCGATCACGATGCATTCGTAGATCCGGCTGACGCTGCGGCTCTGCAGTTGTGTGACCAGCTGCGTCTGCGCCTGAATGGTCTTGGCTACCACCATGAGGCCGGTGGTGTCCTTGTCCAGGCGGTGCACGATGCCGCAGCGCGGGACATTGATGATGTCCGGCACGTGGTGCAACAAGGCATTGAGCAGCGTGCCATCAGCGTGCCCGGCGGCCGGGTGAACCACCAGGCCGGCAGGTTTGTTGATCACCAGGATGTCGTCGTCTTCGTAGACGATGTCCAGTTCAATGTCCTGGGCGATCCATTCTCCCTGGGCTTCCTGCTCGGCAGTCAGCTCAAGAATCGCACCACCATGGACTATGTCTCGCGGGCGGATAACCGCTCCATCCACAGTCAGGCGGCCGTCTTTGATCCAGGCGGAAAGGCGCGAGCGCGAGTGCTCAGCGAATAATTGTGCGGCGACTTGATCGAGGCGTTGGCCGCCCAATTCGGACGGCACCTCTGCGCGAAGTTCAATTTTATCGGACATGCTCAGACTAGGCGTGGCACAGCCTTTGGTTTCGGCTGCGCGCTTGTGGTTAAATACGGCGTCTTTTGCCCCGAGGCTTTCCAAGGGGCGCTCATCATAACAGGACGGCCCCGCCCAAGACAGCGGCCGTCATAGGGACGCAAGCCGCCATGCAAGTGAAACACCTGCTGCTGATCGCCATCCTCGCCATGACTGCTGCTTGCTCGTCAACAAAGGAAGTCGTCGACGAAAACCTGAGCGAGGTCGAGCTGTACCAACAAGCTCAGACCGACCTGAACAACCACAGCTACACCAGCGCCACGACCAAGCTCAAGGCACTGGAGTCGCGGTATCCGTTCGGGCGCTACGCCGACCAGGCCCAGCTCGAGCTGATCTACGCCAACTACAAGAACGCCGAGCCGGAAGCTGCCAAGTCCGCCGCCGAGCGTTTTATCCGCCTGCACCCTCAGCACCCGAACGTGGACTACGCCTACTACCTCAAGGGCCTGACCTCGTTTGACCAGGACGTTGGCCTGCTGGCGCGCTTCCTGCCGCTGGACATGACCAAGCGTGACCCGGGCGCTGCCCGCGACTCCTACAACGAGTTCGCCCAGCTCACCAGCCGCTACCCCAACAGCCGCTACGCGCCGGACGCCAAGCAGCGCATGATCTACCTGCGCAACCTGCTGGCTTCCTACGAAATCCACGTAGCCCACTACTACCTGACCCGTCAGGCGTACGTTGCTGCCGCGAACCGTGGCCGTTACGTAGTGGAAAACTTCCAGGAAACCCCATCGGTGGGTGACGGCCTAGCCGTGATGACCGAGGCTTACCAGCGCCTGCACCTGGACGCCCTGGCGGCCACCAGCCTGGAAACCCTGAAGCTCAACTACCCGGACCACCCAAGCCTGAAGGACGGCCAGTTCGTACCGCAGGTTGCCGAAGCCGACAACCGCTCGTGGTTGAGCAAGTACACCCTGGGCCTGATCGAGTCCCGTCCACCGCTGCCGCCGGGTGAAACCCGCGCCAACCAGGACATCATCAAGCAATACCAGGACGCCAAGGATTCGATTCCATCGGACCTCAAGCCGCGTGACGAAAACGGCGACATCATCGAAGAGCAAGGGCCTCAAGCCCTGGGCAATAACGAAGATCGCTCGTGGTTCAGCTACATGACTTTCGGTATCTTTGACTGATTGTTCGCCGTGATGCAAAAAGGGAGCTCTTCGGAGCTCCCTTTTTTATTGCGCTGCATAATTGCGCTGTGCGCCCATCACGTCCTTGGCTAAACTGCGGGATTCCTTGTCGAGAAGCTGCCCACCATGGTTCGTCTACTGTTCTGGATCGCCGTTATTGCTGCCGCGGTATGGTTTTGGCGCAAATTCAAAAGCCCGGCCGCCAAACAGCAGCGGCCCAGCGAACAGGGCCCGATCCAGATGGTTCGTTGCGCCCACTGTGGCCTTCACCTGCCACAGGATCGAGCCTTGAGCCTGCGCCAGGAATGGTATTGCACCCAGGCGCATCTGGAGCAAGGGCCGAAATCTATCCAGCGTTGATTCGGCCTGCCGGCGCATACGGGGCCGGATCAATGATCGGCTCATGTCCCAGCAACAAATCGGCAAACAGTTGGCAGGACGCCGGCGCCAGCACCAGGCCGTTGCGGTAATGCCCGCAGTTGAGCCACAGCCCGTCGAAACCTGGCACCTTGCCAATATAGGGAATGCCCTCCGGCGAGCCGGGCCGCAAACCGGCCCAATGCCCCACCACTTCGGCATCGGCCAGGGCCGGAATCAACTCGACGGCAGAGGCTTTCAGGCTTTCCAGTGCAGAGTCGGTGGGCGTCTTGTCGAACCCCTCGTGCTCCAGCGTGCTACCAATCAGAATGTGCCCATCCCGCCGGGGAATCGCATAACGCCCCTTGGCCAGGACCATGCACGACAAGAAGTCCGACGCACACTTGTACAAGATCATCTGCCCCTTGACCGGCTCCACGGGCAACTCAAGCCCCAGGCGGCCCAGCAACTCACCGCTCCAGGCGCCGGCGGCCAGCACTACCTGATCGCCATGGATCGGCCCGAGCGCCGTATTCACCCCAACAACCTTGCCGCCCTGCTGAATAAACCCATCAACCGCACACTGCTCGTGAATCGTCACGCCCGGCAGGGCCAACAAGGCCGCCTTGAGGGATTTGACCAACCGCGGATTACGCACATTGGCCACATCCGCCATATAGATCGCCTGGGAAAACCCGGCACCCAGCACCGGCACAGCGTCATGGGCAGCCGAAACATCCACCTTGCTCAGCGGGCGCCCTTCGCGGGCTGCCCAGGCAAGCGCCTCGGTTTCATCATCCAGGTCCAGCCAATACAGGCCGGTGGTGTGAACTTCCGGGTCAATGCCAGTGGCCGCGAACAGACGCTCTGCCAGTTGCGGGTAAAAATCCTGGGACCAGTGCGCCAGGGCCGTCACGGCCGGGCTGTAGCGCCACGGGTAGAGCGGGGAGACAATGCCGCCGCCGGCCCAGGAAGACTCCTGACCGACCGCCGAACGATCCAGCAACACAACCGCTTGCCCTTGGGTCGCCAGGTTGAACGCCGTCAACAACCCGATTACCCCACCACCCACAACCACTACTTGCTGTTGCTTAGCCATTGTTCGATCCAGCCGATAAAAAGAAAAAGGCACGCCCGGCGCCCAATCGTCCAGCTTCCTCATCATTGCCCCCAGCACGCCTTGCGCGTCATATCAGGCGCGGCTCCCGGGTTGCTTCGCGCACCGGTACTGCTCAGGCTGAAGGCGGCACAGGGATCGCCCGCCATCACCGAGTCAATTGCCGGCGTGGCAAGCAGAACGAAATCCTGAGGGTTCAATGCAGGGGTGATTCTATAGCGATCATTGCCGGCGATGACGCCAGTTGCATCAATAAAAGTGCCGTTCCTCGCGTAATAGCGCTCAAGGTACTGTGCCTGCTCACTCAGCAACCCGGCAATTTCCGCGCGATAGACCTTTTTCATATGGCTGAGATACCCGGGATAGGCGACGCCCGCCAGGAGTCCGACGATCGCCACGGCGATCAGTAATTCGATCAGGGTGAAGCCTGTGCAATCTTTGCCCATCGTGCTGCTCACCTATTGAAGTTGTCGCCACATGATTCGTCGAAAACGCTCGCCGGGCCCGCTGCCCACACGGGCATACACAGACTCCAGGACGGAGCGTGAGCGCCCACTGACGCCCACTGAGGTCACGCGATAGACGGTGGCCTGGGCCTCTGCCGGGAGTTGAGCCAAACCCGTTCCCGGCCCCAGGTTTTGAATACCGTAGACGCCATCTTTCATCCCTATCCAGGTCACAGTCGATACGGGATTCGTCCCCGGCCCCACTACCGAAACCGATTCGGCAGGTGGCGCGCACGCGGCCGTCGAGTGGCAAGGGCGCAGGGCGAAACCTGACGCCTGCACCAAAGACTCGCCAAGCCTGAGGCCGCTTTCGGCCTGCTGAAACGACTGGTTGCGCTGCCGAAGGCTGCCGGTAATTTTTTCTTGCGAGATTGCTCCCTGCATCGAAGACACTCCGAGGAGTGCCAACAGCAGCAGGAATACCAGGCTGATCAGCAAAACCATGCCTGCCTGCCTCGAACGAGAGAGGTAATAACCCATGGGCACGCTACTCCAGGCGATTACGTAGTGCCGCGACCACGCTGTAGGCCTGGTCTTTCACCAACCCATTTGGATCCTGAAGTGTCAGCAGAATCCGCACGCTGCGGATGAGCGACTCATCGCCGGGGTTGGGGTCATATCGGCTGACAACCGTTGAGCCAGGCTTGTCGGCCACGCCGAAACTGATATCGAATGCCCCCACGTTATCCACCAGCACAGCTTTGCTCGGGGCCGCCAGCGTACTGAACTTCAGCTGCCCGCCCTCAAAGGTGTAGGTCAGCTTGCGCAGTGGGAAGTGGATTTGCCCGGGCGTCGCTGCCGGCGGGCTTCCAACATAGGCGTGGGCAGAGCCGGTGCAATCGGAAAGCACCGTCCAGTCCGGCTTGCTGCCACCCTCCCCGACGTCGGCGGTCACCAGCGTCAGGGACCGGGAACTGCCGGTGGTACTCCATCCAATGGGACGATCAAAACCTGCGGGAGCGTTGCTGATTGATGCAGCGGACAAGCAGCCAAACATGCCCGCCTGGCGTATTTCCTGAATCAGCTTGCCAAGGGCGAACCGTGCATCATCCTGCAACAGCGAAGCCGCACTCTGGCTGGCATAAGTGGTTCGGGAGCTGAGTGCAATCTGGGTCACCCCCAGGATCAACATCAGGCCGAGGGCCAATGCCAGCAGCATCTCCACCAGGCTGAAACCGCACGCTGGACCTCTCA
This sequence comes from Pseudomonas sp. F9001, assembly GCF_013385435.1. Taxonomy (NCBI): domain Bacteria; kingdom Pseudomonadati; phylum Pseudomonadota; class Gammaproteobacteria; order Pseudomonadales; family Pseudomonadaceae; genus Pseudomonas; species Pseudomonas sp. F9001. The sequence goes on along the minus strand of NZ_JACAPX010000015.1, from coordinate 49,299 downwards.
TGGCAACACCCTCGGGTCGACTGCAACCCGGCTGGTCAGGGTGAACGTTTCCCGGGTGCCTTGAGCCTTCGCTCCACGGGAGTCGTCCCAACTGATGCTGATGGTCACCTCTCGCTGATTGACCGCAACCGACCCCTTGGCGCTTTCCCCGGCGAACCCGACGATATTCGCTTCAAAGTCGTGCAGGTCCAGATCACGCACACTCGCGACCGAGGTGCTGGAGGGCGCGCGTTCGCCCTGGCCCCAGGAGTAATCAGCACCCGAATTGGCGCGGATCCGGTCGAGCATGTCGTAGGCAATGAAACTGGCCTGACTGGTCATCCTGGAACTGTCGGTGTATTTCAATGCATTGAGCTGAATGACTGCCGCCCCCAGCAGGCCGACAGCGAGGATCAGCACAGATACCAGGACCTCGATCAGCGTCATTCCGGCCTGGGTCGGTTGCGGGTGGGGCGTTACGGGAAAAGCGTTCATTACCATCGCCATCCATGTCGAAGGTCATCAGAAAGCAGCGCAAACCTGCTGTGCGACGCAAGACTAGCGCCGGTATTGCCTGGGCGCTGCCCCCCGGAACAAAGCGAAATACTTTGGACAGAATGGCCACCATTCGACCCGCCGGACTGGGCGCTATAACTATGTCTGCCATCCGGCACCGACTGAAAAAGCACACCGCGTCCACGGAGGGACGGCCCATGAAACAACGAGGTTTCTCGCTGATTGAACTGATACTCGGCCTGTTCCTGAGCGGCATCCTGGCCAATCTGGCAGTGCCGAGCCTCAAGGGGCTGCTCGAGTCGCAACGACGCCAGAGCGCCGCCGAATCCCTTGCCGGCGGACTGCGTTATGCCCGCACAGAAGCCATCGCACGCAATCGCACGGTGGTTATCCATGCATTGGACGATGACTGGAGCCGGGGTTGGAGGGTGATACTGGACCTGAACGGTCGCGGCCATCTGGACGACAAAAACCCGGTGCTGCTGGAGCGCCAGGACAGTGGGCAGATACCGATTGTGGGGAATACGCCGGTGAGAACCCAGATACGCTTCAGCAGCCTGGGTGAACCGCTGCTGTCAGCAGGGGCATTCAGCGCCGGCACCGTCCACGTGTGTGCGACGGACCAGCAACTGAGCCTGTATCAAATAGTGCTGGCCGCCAGCGGGCGTATCAGCCTGCGCAGTAACAAGACCGAGCAGGCTTTGTGCCGGGGCTATGCCGGCACTCTGGGCCTCAGAGCAGCGAACGAACCCGCAGCTCCTTGGGCATGGAGAAAGTGATGTTCTCTTCACGGCCAGCCAGTTCATCAGCGCCCGTGGCGCCCCAGGCCTGCAGTTGCTGAATAACGCCACGCACCAGGACTTCCGGGGCCGAGGCTCCGGCAGTGATGCCAATGCGTTCGACACCGTCGAACCAGCTGCGCTGCATGTCTTCGGCACCATCGATCAGGTAGGCCGGGGTGGCCATGCGCTCGGCCAGTTCGCGCAGGCGGTTGGAGTTGGAGCTGTTGGGACTCCCCACCACCAGCACAACATCGCATTCGTCGGCCAATTGCTTGACCGCATCCTGGCGGTTCTGGGTGGCGTAGCAGATGTCATCCTTGCGTGGACCGCCGATGGCCGGGAAGCGCGAGCGCAAGGCATCGATGACGCGGCTGGTGTCGTCCATGGACAAGGTGGTCTGGGTAACGAAAGCCAGCTTTTCAGGGTTGTGAACCTGCAATGCAGCGACGTCTTTTTCGTCTTCCACCAGGTAGATCGCCCCACCATTGCTGCCATCGTACTGGCCCATGGTGCCTTCGACTTCCGGGTGACCGGCGTGGCCGATCAGGATGCATTCACGACCATCACGGCTGTAGCGCGCGACCTCGATGTGCACCTTGGTCACCAGCGGGCAGGTGGCGTCGAACACTTTCAGGCCACGGCCTGCTGCTTCGGTGCGTACCGCCTGGGAAACGCCGTGAGCGCTGAAGATGACGATAACGTCGTCCGGCACCTGGTCCAGTTCTTCAACGAAGATGGCCCCGCGGCTGCGCAGGTCTTCGACCACAAACTTGTTGTGGACGACTTCATGGCGCACGTAAATCGGCGGCCCGAAAACTTCCAGGGCGCGGTTGACGATTTCAATCGCCCGGTCCACGCCGGCGCAGAAGCCACGGGGGTTGGCGAGTTTGATTTGCATGCTGTGCCTCGTGTCTTGCCCTGTAGGATCGAGCTTGTGTGGCGAGGGCGCTTGCTCCCGCTGGGCTGCGAAGCAGCCCCAACAAGCTCGCCCCTGCAGTAGGCCGATTTCGTTAGTTACAGCGCTTTAACGTCGATGATTTCAACATCAAAGGTCAAGGTTTTCCCGGCCAACGGGTGGTTGAAGTCGATGGTCACTTGCGCGTCATCAAAGGCTTTCACCACACCCGGCAGCTCGGTATTCGCCGCATCGTTGAAGATCACCAGCAAGCCTTCCGACAGCTCCATGTCCTGGAACTGCGAACGCGGGATGATCTGCACGTTTTGCGGGTTGGGCTGGCCAAAGGCGTTTTCCGGCAGGATCTGCAGGTTGCGCTTGTCGCCGGCCTTGAAACCGAACAGTGCCGCTTCGAAACCCGGCAGCAGGTTGCCGTCGCCGACCTTGAAGGTCGCCGGGGCCTTGTCGAACGTGCTGTCGACCGTGTCGCCATTCTCCAGGCGCAATGCGAAATGCAAGGTGACTTCCGTGTTCTGGCCAATGCGTTGCTCAGCCAATACCTGTTCAGTCATGAACGGTCTCTCCGGTTTTCTTGCTTTTGAACATATCCAACGCCAGCATGATTGCACCGACGGTGATGGCGCTGTCGGCAAAGTTGAACGCCGGGAAGTACCAGCGGTTCTGCCAATGCACCAGAATAAAGTCGATCACATGGCCCAGGGCAATGCGGTCGTAGAGGTTGCCCAATGCGCCACCCAGCACCAGCGCCAACGCAACGGCCAGCCAGGTGTCGTTACGCCCCAGGCGCTTGAGCCAGACTACCAGCACGGCACTGACCACCACGGCGATCAGGGCAAACAGCCAGCGCTGCCAGCCGGAGCTGTCAGCCAGGAAGCTGAACGCAGCGCCGGTGTTGTAGGCCAGGGTCCAGCTGAAGTAGTCGGGAATCACCACGATCTGCTGGTACATCTCCAGGGCGCCTTCGAAGTGAGCCTTGCTGAGCTGGTCAATGACCAGCACCAGCACGCTCAACACGAGCAAGCCCAGGCGTCCAAAACGACTGGCTTCAGGCATAGTGACGAACCTCGCCAGCGCCAGAGATGTTGTCGACACAGCGACCGCAGATTTCCGGATGCTCGGGGTTCACGCCGACATCTTCACGGCAGTGCCAGCAACGGGCGCACTTGGCGAAGGAGGACTTGACCACCTTGAGCTTGAGACCCGGGACTTCGGTCGCGACTGCGTCTGCAGGCGCCTGGACAAACGGCGCCAGGCTGGCGGTCGAGGTGATCAGGACGAAGCGCAGTTCGTTGCTCAGCTTGGCCAGGTCAGCGGTCAGGCCTTCCTCGGCAAACAGCGTGACTTCGGCCTGCAGGTTGCCGCCAACGGCCTTCGCCGCGCGCTGCACTTCCAGCTCCTTGTTCACGGCAACCTTGACGGCCATTACGCCTTCCCAGTACTCGCGGCCCAGCTCGAAGTCGGCCGGTAATTCGGTCAGGCCTTCGTACCAGGTGTTGAGCATCACGGACTCGTTCCGCTCGCCCGGCAGGTATTCCCACAGTTCGTCGGCGGTGAATGCCAGGATCGGGGCGATCCAGCGCACCAGCGCTTCAGAGATGTGGTACAGCGCGGTCTGCGCCGAACGGCGGGCCTTGCTGTTGGCGCCGGTGGTGTACTGGCGGTCCTTGATGATGTCGAGGTAGAAACCACCCAGCTCCTGCACGCAGAAGTTGTGGATCTTCGAGTAGACGTTCCAGAAGCGGTATTCGCCGTAGTGCTCTTGCAGCTCGCGCTGCAGCAACAGGGTACGGTCCACGGCCCAACGGTCCAGGGCGAGCATTTCCTCGGCCGGCAGGATGTCGGTGGCCGGGTTGAAACCGGTCAGGTTCGACAGCATGAAGCGTGCGGTATTACGGATCCGGCGGTAGGCATCGGCGCTGCGCTGCAGGATCTGCTCGGAAACGGCCATCTCGCCCGAATAATCGGTAGAGGCAACCCACAGGCGCATGATGTCGGCGCCCAGGGTGTCGTTGACCTTTTGCGGCGCGATCACGTTGCCCAGGGACTTGGACATCTTGCGACCGTTCTCGTCGACGGTGAAACCGTGGGTCAGCAGCTCGCGGTACGGGGCGTGATCGTCGATCGCGCAACCGGTCAGCAACGAGGAGTGGAACCAGCCACGGTGTTGGTCCGAACCTTCCAGGTACAGGTCGGCACGCGGGCCGGTCTCATGGCCCATCGGGTGCGAGCCGCGCAGTACGTGCCAGTGGGTGGTACCCGAGTCGAACCAGACGTCGAGGGTGTCGCTGATCTTGTCGTACAGCGGCGCTTCGTCGCCCAGCAGCTCGGCGGCGTCCAGCTTGAACCAGGCTTCGATGCCCTCTTGTTCAACGCGCTGGGCAACCTCTTCCATCAGCTCGACGGTACGTGGGTGCAACTCGCCGCTTTCCTTGTTCAGGAAGAACGGAATCGGCACGCCCCAGTTGCGCTGGCGGGAGATGCACCAGTCCGGACGGTTGGCGATCATCGAGTGCAGGCGCGCCTGGCCCCAGGCCGGAACGAACTTGGTGTCTTCGATCGCCTTGATCGCACGCTTGCGCAGGGTTTCGCCGCTGGTCGGCTCTTTGTCCATGCCGATAAACCACTGCGCAGTGGCGCGGTAGATCAGCGGGGTCTTGTGACGCCAGCAGTGCATATAGCTGTGGGTGATGGTTTCGGTGTGCAGCAGCGCACCGACTTCCGCCAGCTTGTCGACGATCGCCGGGTTGGCCTTGAAGATGAACTGGCCACCGAAGAATTCCAGGGACGGCACGTACACGCCGTTGCTTTGCACGGGATTGATGATGTCGTCGTTGACCAGGCCGTACTGCTTGCAGATCACGAAGTCGTCTACGCCATAGGCAGGCGAGCAGTGAACCACGCCGGTGCCGGCGCCCAGTTCAACGTACTCGGCCAGGTAGATTGGCGACAGGCGGTCGTAGAACGGGTGACGGAAGTTGATCAGTTCCAACGCGGACCCGGTAGTGGTCGCGATCACCGAGCCTTGCAGGTTATAGCGGGCCAGGCACGCCTCCACCAGCTCTTCAGCCAGCACCAGCAGTTTGTCACCGACGTCCACCAGGGCGTAGGTGAATTCCGGGTGCACGTTCAGCGCCTGGTTGGCCGGGATGGTCCACGGGGTGGTGGTCCAGATCACAATGGAGGCTGGCTTGGCCAGGCTCGCCAGACCGAAGGCTTGCGCCAGTTTGGCTTCGTCGGCGATCGGGAAGGCCACGTCGATGGTCGAGGACTTCTTGTCTTCGTACTCGACTTCGGCTTCAGCCAGGGCCGAGCCGCAATCAAAGCACCAGTTCACGGGCTTGAGGCCCTTGAACACGAAACCGCCCTTGACGATTTCGGCCAAGGCGCGGATTTCACCGGCCTCGTTCTTGAAGTTCATGGTCTTGTACGGGTTGGCCCAGTCGCCCAACACCCCCAGGCGGATGAATTCGGACTTCTGCCCTTCGATCTGCTCGGTGGCGTAGGCACGGCACAGTTCGCGGGTTTTATCCGCGCCCAGGTTCTTGCCGTAGGTCACTTCGACCTTGTGTTCAATCGGCAGGCCGTGGCAGTCCCAGCCCGGGACATAAGGCGCGTCGAAACCCGAAAGGGTTTTCGAGCGGATGATCATGTCCTTGAGAATCTTGTTCAGCGCATGACCGATGTGAATCGTGCCGTTGGCATAAGGAGGGCCGTCGTGCAGGACGAATTTCGGACGATCCTTGCCAATCTCGCGCAACTTTCCGTACAGGCCAATACTGTCCCAGCGCTGCAGGATCTGCGGTTCGCGCTGTGGCAGGCCGGCCTTCATTGGGAAGGCGGTGTCCGGAAGGTTTAGCGTGGCTTTGTAGTCGGTCATTTAAGGCTCTTCATTAGCGATGGGCGCTAGGTGCGGCTAGTGCACGGGCGGCGGCGACATCCGCATTGATCGCCGTTTTCAACGCCTCCAGGGAGGCGAAACGCTGCTCTTCACGCAGCTTTTGGTGGAAAGCCACCGTCAAACGCCGGTCATACAAATCACCGGCAAAATCCAAAAGGTGAACTTCCAGGTGGGCTTTGCCATCACCTGCAACCGTGGGCCTGACGCCTATGTTGGCGACTCCGGGCCACGATTGGCCGTCGATGTCGACACTCACCAGGTAAACCCCGGTCAGTGGCACACGACGGCGCTTGAGCTGCACGTTGGCGGTTGGCGTGCCCAGTTGGCGCGCCAGCTTCTGGCCGTGCAGCACCCGCCCGGCAATCCGGAACGGGCGACCGAGCAAACGCTCGGCCAAGGCGAAGTCGGCAGCGGCCAGGGCGTTACGCACCTGGGTACTGCTCACGCGCAGGCCGTCCAGTTCGACGGTTTGCGCGGCTTCGACGGTAAAACCCTGGGTGACGCCGGCCTGCTGCAGGAAATCGAAATCCCCTACCCGGTCGCAACCGAAACGGAAGTCGTCGCCGACCTCCAGATGCTGCACGCCGAGGCCGTCCACCAGGATACGGTCGACGAACTCGGCGGCGCTGAGGCTGCGCAAGCGCTGGTTGAAAGCCAGGCAGAGGACGCGGTCCACACCTTCTTCAGCCAGCAGTTGCAGCTTGTCCCGCAGGCGGGCCAGACGCGCCGGCGCCGTCTGCGGGGTAAAGAATTCTCGCGGCTGTGGTTCAAAAATCACCACGCAGCTGGGCACGCCCAACTCAACCGCACGCTCACGCAGGCGGGCCAGGATAGCCTGGTGGCCACGGTGAACACCGTCAAAGTTGCCAATAGTGGCGACGCAGCCCCGATGCTGGGGGCGCAGGTTGTGGAGACCTCGAACCAGCTGCATAACGCGCTTCTTGCTCATAAAGTGGTCGATTATAACCACACCCGGCCCCGGACGACAGGCAACAGCGCAGGCCATTTGCGCGAATCGATAAAACAACCGTCTTATCGACGAAAAGTCTCTAGCTCAGCGACTTGCGATTGAAATCCCGCAAGCGGAAGCCCATCAGCAGCAACATGCCGAAGTACACCAGCACACCAGCCGCCACCAACGCTCCCAGGCGCATGAAGCGCTCGAGCATATGGCCCTGCTCCCAGGCCGGCATGAAGTGCATCAGGCCCAGCAGTACCGCGGCCATCGTCCCCACTGCCACCACCAACTTGAGCGCAAACAAGCCCCAGCCCGCCTGAGGCTGGAACATTTTCTGTTTACGCAGCTGATAAAACAGCAGCCCGGCGTTGATGCAGGCCCCCACACTGATCGCCAGCGCCAGCCCGGCATGCTTCAGCGGACCGATGAACGCCAGGTTGAGCAGCTGGGTAACCACCAGGGTGAAGATCGCGATCTTTACCGGGGTACGGATGTTTTGTTGAGCATAAAAGCCGGGGGCCAGCACCTTGATCACGATAATGCCCAGCAGGCCGACGGAATAAGCGATCAGCGCACGCTGGGTCATCGAGGCGTCAAACGCAGTGAACTGGCCGTACTGGAACAGCGCGACCGTCAGCGGCTCGGCGAGCAACCCCAGGGCCACGGCACACGGCAGCACCAGCACGAAGCACAGGCGCAGGCCCCAGTCGAGAATCCGCGAATATTCGTGGCGGTCTTTGCTGGCATAGGTGCGCGACAGCGTTGGCAGCAGGATGGTGCCGAGTGCCACGCCGAGCACGCCGGACGGCAATTCCATCAGACGGTCGGCGTAGTACATCCACGACACCGAACCCGAGACCAGCAGCGAGGCGAAGGCGGTGTTGATGATCAGGGAAATCTGGCTGACGGAAACCCCGAGGATGGCCGGCAGCATGTTGCGCATCACCCGCCAGACGCCGGTGTCCTTGAGATTCAAACGCGGCAGCACGAGCATGCCGATTTTCTTCAGGTGCGGCAGCTGGTACAGCAGTTGTGCCAGGCCACCAGCCAGGACCGCCCAGCCGAGGGCCATCACAGGCGGATCGAAATACGGTGTCAGGAACAGCGCAAAAATAATCATGCTGACGTTAAGCAGGGTCGGCACGAAGGCCGGCACCGAGAAACGGTTCCAGGTATTGAGGATCGCCCCGGCCAGGGACGACAGGGAAATCAGCAATATATAAGGAAAGGTCACCCGCAACAGATCAGTGGTCAGGGCGAATTTTTCCGGTGTATTGGCAAAACCGGGGGCCGTGGCCCAGATCACCCAGGGCGCGGCGAGCATCCCGGCGATCGTCACCAGCGTCAGCACCAACGTCAGCAAACCCGAAACATAGGCAATAAAGGTGCGGGTCGCCTCCTCGCCTTGCTGGGCCTTGTACTCCGCCAGAATCGGCACGAATGCCTGGGAAAAAGCCCCCTCGGCGAAGATCCGCCGCAGCAGGTTGGGCAGTTTAAAGGCAATAAAGAAGGCATCCGTGGCCATGCTGGCGCCAAAAATACGTGCCAGCAGCGTGTCACGCACAAACCCCAGAACCCGGGAAATCATGGTGATAGAGCTGACAGCGGCCAACGATTTGAGCAGATTCATTGAAAGAGTTTTTGCCTATAGATAAAGAGCAGGCGAACAAACGGCCCACATATGCGATACTCCGCGCCTGCAACAAGCACAGAGCCAAAGCTCGCGAGTTTACAGGTCAAGCGCCGGAAATAAATCACCCGCCTCTTAAGATCGACCACTCAGCAGTTCGCATCACACGCCCTTGACAAGACTTCAACTCATCGGCATGATTCGCGGCCTATTTTGTTTGCTATTTCCTAAAAAGTCTTTCGAGGAGCTCGACGGTGGCCAACACACCTTCCGCCAAAAAACGTGCAAAACAGGCTGAGAAGCGTCGCAGCCACAACGCCAGCCTGCGTTCCATGGTTCGTACCTACATCAAGAATGTAGTTAAAGCCATTGACGCAAAAGACGCTGAAAAAGCTCAAGCTGCTTACGTTCTGGCCGTGCCAGTTATCGACCGTATGGCCGATAAAGGCATCATCCACAAGAACAAAGCTGCTCGCCATAAAGGTCGTCTGAATGGCCACATCAAGGCTCTGAACCTTGCTGCTGCAGCCTAAGCGATAAGCTTGTTAAAAAACCGACCCCAGGGTCGGTTTTTTATTGCCTGCGATTTGGGAAAGCCAAAAAAAGAGCCGGCATGCCGGCTCTACTTCAGATTTATTGCGCTGTGGGCCACGGCAAGATCGGAATCGCCGTCACCGCATTCTGCGGGCTGCCTTCGATCAAGCGGTCGCTGTAGACCAGATACACCAGGGTATTGCGCTTCTTGTCGAGGAAACGCACCACCTGCATGGTCTTGAAGACCAGGGACGTGCGCTCCTTGAACACCTCATCCCCATCCTTCAGCTCGCCCTTGAAGCGAATCGCGCCCACCTGGCGACAGGCAATCGACGCCTCGGCGCGATCCTCCGCCAGACCCAACCCACCCTTTACCCCACCCGTCTTGGCGCGAGACAGGTAGCAGGTCACGCCATCCACCTTCGGGTCATCAAAGGCCTCGACCACGATCCGGTCATTGGGGCCGACAAACTTGAACACTGTCGACACCTGGCCAATCTCTTCGGCCGACGCCAGCAACGGCATCGCCAGCAGCAAACCGAGCAACCCCTTCATCACGCGCATCGAGAATTCCTTTTTTGCTTAAACCAGAATCAGGTTATCCCGGTGAACCAGCTCCGGCTCAGCCATGTAACCCAACAGACCGACAATCGCATCAGACGACTGCCCGATGATTTTCTGCGCCTCAAGGGCACTGTAGTTGGCAAGGCCACGGGCAATCTCACGACCGTCCGGCGCCACGCACACCACCATTTCGCCACGGCGGAAGCTGCCCTGGACCAGTTTTACACCCACTGGCAGCAAGCTTTTGTTGCCTTGGGACAACGCTGAAACCGCACCAGCATCCAACACCAGGGTACCGCGCGTCTGAAGATGCCCCGCCAGCCACTGCTTGCGCGCCGCCAGCATGCCACGCTCAGGCGACAGCAGCGTACCGATGCGCTCGCCCGCCTTGAGGCGATCCAGCACCCGCTCAATCCGGCCACCGACGATGATGGTATGCGCACCGGAACGCGCAGCCAGCCGTGCCGCACGCAGCTTGGTCTGCATGCCGCCACGCCCCAGGGCACCGCCGACACTGCCAGCCACCGCATCCAGCGCCGGATCATCGGCACGCGCCTCATAAATCAGCTGGGCCTCAGGGTTATTGCGCGGGTCAGCGTCGAACATGCCGTCACGATCCGTGAGGATCACCAGCAAATCAGCCTCAACCAGGTTGGCCACCAGCGCTGCCAGGGTGTCGTTGTCACCGAAGCGAATCTCGTCGGTCACCACGGTGTCATTCTCGTTGATCACCGGGATCACCTTGAGTTCAACCAGGGCGCGCAGGGTGCTGCGGGCATTCAGGTAGCGCTTGCGGTCGGACAAGTCGTCATGGGTCAGCAGAATCTGCGCCGTGTGGCGCCCGTGCTCGGCAAAGCTGGACTCCCAGGCCTGTACCAGGCCCATCTGACCAATCGCGGCGGCAGCCTGCAGCTCATGCATCGCGCTGGGTCGCGCGGTCCAGCCGAGGCGGCTCATGCCGGCGGCAACCGCCCCGGACGACACCAACACCAACTCGACGCCGGCCTCATGCAAGGCCACCATCTGGTCCACCCAGACACTCATGGCCGCACGATCCAGCCCCTTGCCATCCGCCGTCAGCAGCGCACTACCGATCTTAACGACCCAACGCTGCGCACCTGTCACCTTGCTCCGCATCATCTTCAACCTTAGATAGAGGGCCGCGCGACCCAGCGCCGCCCATAACGTTATTCGTGACTACCGATTTCCAGATACCAAAACGCCGCTCGATTGAGCGGCGCTTAAGTTTACTGCAACGAATCAGTCGCGCACGTAAATGATTTCCGGACCATCTTCATCATCCACGTCTTCCTCGTCCCAATCATCGTCACCGATATCATGGACCGACTTGACGCCACTGCGACGCAGGGCACGCTGATCATCCAGCGCCTGCAACTGGGCACGAGCCTCGTCTTCGATGCGCTGATCCAGTTCAGCCAGCTCGGCCTTGTAGACAGGGTCGGCGGCCAGGCGATCGGCACGGTCTTCGAGGTAACGCATAATGTCGCGAGTCAGGCGCTCAGTGCCTTCTTTGGCAATGGCCGAGATCACGTAGACCGGACCGGTCCACTCCAGGCGATCAACGATCTCCTTGACGCGCTCTTCGTGCTCTTCCTCGAGGATCTGGTCGCACTTGTTCAGCACCAACCAGCGGTCACGCTCAGCCAGGGACGGGCTGAACTTGGTCAGCTCGCTGACAATCACTTCAGCAGCGTCCGGTGCACTGGTGTCATCCAGCGGCGCCATGTCGACGAGGTGCAGCAGCAAACGGGTGCGGGACAAGTGCTTGAGGAAACGGATCCCCAGGCCTGCGCCGTCGGAAGCGCCTTCGATCAGGCCCGGAATGTCCGCAACCACGAAGCTTTTCCAGCGGTCGACGCTGACCACACCCAGGTTCGGCACCAGGGTAGTGAACGGGTAATCGGCGACTTTCGGCTTGGCAGCAGACACCGAGCGAATGAACGTACTTTTGCCGGCGTTCGGCAAGCCCAGCAGGCCCACGTCAGCCAGCACCTTCATTTCCAGCTTGAGGTCACGCTGCTCGCCTGGCTTGCCCGGCGTGGTCTGGCGTGGCGCACGGTTGGTACTGGACTTAAAACGGGTGTTACCCAGACCGTGCCAGCCGCCATGAGCCACCAGCAGGCGCTGACCGGCTTTGGTCAGGTCACCAATGACTTCCTGGGTTGCGGAGTCGATAACGGTGGTGCCGACCGGAACCCGCAGTACCAGTTCTTCGCCTTTTTTACCGGTGCAGTCAGTGCTGCCGCCGTTGGAGCCACGCTCGGCATCAAAGTGCCGGGTGTAACGGTAGTCCACCAGGGTGTTGAGGTTTTCGTCGGCGATCATGTAGACCGAGCCGCCATCACCGCCATCACCGCCGTTAGGACCACCGTTTTCGATGAATTTTTCCCGACGGAAACTCATGCAACCGTTACCGCCGTCGCCAGCTTTTACTCGGATCGAAACTTCATCAACAAACTTCATAACAAAACGCCTCTCGCCACACGGACGAGCTTAAGAAACCAAGACATAAGACTCTTGCAAAAATGAGCGCAGCGACCTCAAGCAACGACCGCAAATCCACTGCTTTCGCCCATCACAAACAGCTTTGCAAGAGACTCACCCCACAAACGAAAAAGCCCCGTCGCGAGACAGGGCTTTTCCAGCAACTACGTAATTATGCCGCGACGACTTCAGTCTTCGGGACAATGCTCACGTAACGGCGGTTGAAAGCGCCTTTTACTTCAAACTTGATCACGCCGTCGATTTTAGCGAACAGAGTGTGATCTTTACCCATGCCAACACCGTAACCGGCGTGGAATTGGGTGCCGCGCTGACGCACGATGATGTTGCCCGGAATGATAACCTGGCCGCCATACATCTTCACGCCAAGGCGTTTGGCTTCTGAGTCGCGACCGTTACGGGTACTACCACCAGCTTTTTTGTGTGCCATGAGTCAATTCTCCTAGTGAGGAATTAGGCTGAAATTAAGCCTGAATACCGGTGATTTTGATCTCGGTGTACCACTGGCGGTGGCCCATACGCTTCATGTGGTGCTTACGACGACGGAACTTGATGATGCGGACTTTATCGTGACGACCTTGGGAGATCACTTCAGCCACAACGGTAGCGCCTGCAACAACTGGAGCGCCGATGTTCACGTCATCGCCATTGGCGACCAACAGAACGCGATCAAAAGTAACGGATTCGCCAGTAGCGATTTCCAGCTTCTCGATCTTCAGGTATTCACCTGGGGCGACCTTGTATTGCTTGCCACCAGTAACAATTACTGCGTACGACATGGTATTTCTCCGATAATCCTGCTCACCCAGCGCTTTATAAGAAGAGGTATTGGCTGGCATGGCTGCATGGGATGGACGTCCCGAATGCAATTGCGTAAGGCAGGTGCTGCCCAGGAAGTTCAGGGTGCGCGATTGTACGCAAGCTATGGAGGTGTTGCAAGTAGCCGTCTATCGCGCCTTGACACTACGGGACGTGGGTCCTAGCATGCCGCGCAACCCTTCTGGAGCGACTGTCGCTGATGCAACCCCAAGCTTTCTACCGCGCGGTGGCGGACGATTTTAGCGCCGTCGACGGCATCATCAAGAAGCAGCTGACTTCTAAAGTGCCGCTGGTCTCCAAAATTGGCGACTACATTACGTCGGCCGGCGGTAAACGCCTGCGTCCTTTATTAGTGTTGCTGTGTGGCAAGGCCCTGGGCCGTGAAGGCGATGACCTGCGCCTGCTGGCCGCGACCATCGAGTTCCTGCACACCGCCACCCTGTTGCACGACGACGTGGTCGACATGTCCGGCATGCGCCGTGGTCGCGAGACGGCCAACGCGATGTGGGGCAATGCGCCGAGCGTGCTGGTGGGCGACTTCCTGTACTCGCGCTCGTTCGAAATGATGGTCGAGCTGGGCTCGATGCCGGTGATGAAGATTCTTTCACAGGCCACGCGCATCATCGCCGAAGGCGAAGTGTTGCAGCTGTCGAAGGTTCGCGACGCCAGCACCACTGAAGAAACCTACATGGAAGTGATTCGCGGCAAAACCGCGATGCTCTTCGAAGCCTCGACCCACAGCGCCGCCGCCCTGTGCGAAGCGACGCCCGAGCAGAGCGAAGCCCTGCGCACGTTCGGCGATCACCTGGGCGTGGCCTTCCAGCTCGTGGACGACCTGCTGGACTATCGCGGCGACGCCGAAACCCTGGGCAAGAACGTCGGTGACGACCTGGCCGAGGGCAAGCCGACCTTGCCACTGATCTACACCATGCGCGAAGGCACGCCGGAACAGGCCGCCCTGGTGCGCAAGGCGATCCAGAAAGGCGGGATCGAAGACCTGGAAAGCATCCGCGAAGCCGTGGAAGCCTCGGGTTCCCTCGAATACACCGCGCAACTGGCCCGTGACTACGTGGCTCGCGCGATCCAATGCCTGGAAGCCCTTCCAGCCAGCGAATACCGGGACGCCCTGGTTGAGCTGAGTGAGTTCGCGGTCGCCCGTACTCACTGATTCTGCTCTGCTCCATGCAGGAGCTGGCTTGCCTGCGATTGCATCACCGCGGTGTAACAGACAAACCGAGGTGCCTGCATCGCAGGCAAGCCAGCTCCCACAGCGTTCTCTGGCGTTGCTGCCCCCTGCCCGGCTAAAACCCTATACAATGTGCGCTTTTTAGCCATCCTGAAACCAAAGGAGCTTTAGTGAGCACGTTGCCACCCTGCCCGAAATGCAATTCCGAATACACCTACGAAGATGGCGCCCAGCTGATTTGCCCGGAATGCGCCCATGAGTGGGCCGTCGGCGGCGAAGCCGAGGCGGCCAGCGATGAATCCGTGAAGAAAGACTCTGTGGGCAACGTCCTGCAGGACGGTGACACCATCACCGTGATCAAGGACCTCAAGGTCAAGGGCACGTCCCTGGTGGTCAAGGTCGGCACCAAGGTCAAGAACATCCGCCTGTGCGATGGCGACCACGATATCGACTGCAAGATCGACGGTATCGGCCCGATGAAACTCAAGTCCGAGTTCGTCCGTAAGGTCTGAATATGCTGCCTCCATCCCGTGCCCTGCACGGGATGGCGCTTCACCCTCCCCGCGTCAGTTCCGCACTGGCGGCAAAAGGCCAGGCCTTTTGATCAAAAACAATATCCACACAGAAAAGTCCGGAAATGGCCAATAGGGACTTGCTATTCTACGAATAAGAATTATTCTCATTGAAACCCATCAAGGAGATACTTCCCATGACTTATTTGATCGATGCCTGGCTGGACCGTCCACACCCTTACCTGCGAATCCTCCATCGGGAAACCGGGGAAGTCTGCGCGGTGCTGGAAGAAGAGGCATTAAGCGAACTGCAGGATCAGGGCGACCTGGACGTCAATGGCCTGAGTTCCAGTGAGCCCGGGGTGCTGAAGGAAGTGGTGAGAAATCTGTTTCTGTTCTGCTATGCCCGAGCGTTGCGCCCGGTGACGGATCTCAATGGCAAGTTTCATCCATGAGCAACCGCGCAAAACACTGCAGGAGCGAGCAGGCTCGCTCCTGCAGGTAAGGTCTTACAGAACGTCGAGCAGCTCGACGTCAAACACCAGAACGCTGTGCGGCGGGATGCTGCCAACGCCTTGAGCGCCGTAAGCCAGTTCGCTCGGCACGTACAGGCGCCATTTGCTGCCGGCATTCATCAGTTGCAGGGCTTCGGTCCAGCCGGCGATCACGCCGCCAACCGGGAATTCCGCAGGCTGGCCGCGCTCGTAGGAGCTGTCGAACACAGTGCCGTCGATCAGGGTGCCGTGGTAGTGAGTACGCACCTGGTCTTCACGGGTCGGCTTGGCGCCGCTACCTGCAGTCAGCACTTCAAATTGCAGGCCGGAAGCCAGGGTGGTGATGCCGTCACGCTTGGCGTTTTCAGCCAGGAAAGCCAGGCCTTCGCCAGCAGCAGCTTCAGCCTTTGCAGCGGCTTCGGCTTGCATGATTTCGCGGATGACCTTGAAGCTGGCGGCCATTTGCTCCTGGTCCACACGGCTAGGCTTGCCGGCAAAAGCGTCGGTCAGGCCAGCCAGGATCGCGTCCAGGCTCACGCCCGGTGGCGGGTTGTCGCGCAGCTGGTCGCCCAACTGACGGCCAATGCCGTAGCTCACGCGGGTTTCGTCGGTGGACAGATTAACTTCGGACATGGAAAGGCTCCGCTGTAGGACGACACAGGTGCCGTCCAAACTAAAAGGGCGAGCAGACTAGCACACAAGCCACGCCCTTGATGAGCCCCGCGCAGGAGAGCGCCAGGGGCTGATTAATGCTTGGTAACCTTGTCCAGGTAGCCCATGGCAAACGCCGACACCACGAAGGTCATGTGAATGATCACGTACCATTTCAGGTGCTCGGGATCGACGTTCTTGGCGTCCATGAAGACCCGCAGCAGATGGATCGACGAAATCGCCACGATGGACGCCGCGACCTTCATCTTCAGCGACGAGGAGTCCATGGTCCCCAGCCAGTTGAGCTTCTCCTTGCTTTCGTCGATGTCCAGCTGGGAGACGAAGTTCTCGTAGCCGCTGATCATCACCATCACCAGCAGGCCGCCCACCAGGGCCATGTCGATCAACGACAGCAGCACCAGGATCACATCCGACTCGCTCATGGTGAACACGATGGGAATCACATGAAACACTTCCTGGAAGAACTTCAGGCCCAGCGCCAGCAGCCCCAGGGACAGCCCGAAATAGATCGGCGCCAACAGCCAGCGTGAGGCATACATTGCATTTTCGATAAAGCGTTCCATTGAATCTCACACAGCTTGGCTAAAAATGGCGGCGAGTATACCAGCCGCACCCAAACCCCAGAAACCGTCGAGAAAACTGATCTGTACGGCATCTGTTAAGGAATTTTTCTGCTAGTGTCGAGCTCATCAACTCGGCTCGATGATGTCGGACAGGAAAACTCAGATAATGGATGTGCGATCCCCTTTGGCCAGCCTTGGCCTGTGTGCGGCGTTGCTGATGGGCAGCGGTTGTTCCCCAAGCGATGAACACAAGCAAGCCAGTCTCGAAGAGAAAACCGCCAAGTTCGAACAATCCCTGGACGCCATCCAGGACCCCAAGCTCAAGGACGCCGTGTCCGAGCTTGGAGGCTCGCTGCTGTTGCTGGAACGGGCGCGCGCCAAGCTCGCCACCAAGCCCATCGAGGCCGAGTACAGCGAAGACGCCCTGGCGCTGCTCAAGCATTACCCTACGCCGCAGGCGCTGGTCGATACCTACATCAATGGCCTGTTTGTCCTGCGCAAGGCGTCCCATTCGGACTACCTGACGGACCTGCAGCCGATCTTCCCGTTCAACTTCAACATGCCCGACCAGTTCCCCTTCCCACACGGCCTGGAATGGCAGTCGGTGACCCTGAGCAACAACAAGGTCATCCCGTTCCAGCCGGAATGGTCGGAAACCGACCCGGGCATCCAGTTGAGCCCCACCAGTTCCAACCTGACCAACCCCGATGACCTGACGGTGACCTACCCGTTCGTCGAAGGCGTCGAGACGGAGAACAAAAGCCAGCCGCAGCCCGTCACCCTCAAGGGCAAGGTGGAAGTGATTGCCCCGCGTAAAGTCTTCACCTTCGACTTGGCGAAAAAGGACGTGGGCCGCAAGCGCACCGAAGAAAACGTCACCGTCACCCTGCTGGCCCTGGAAAAGAACTATGCCGAGATCGAACTGACCAACAGCGCCCCGCTGGCGCCGGAAGTCGCGGACGAATCGCCGAACCCGTTGCTGGTGCAGGCTCGTGACACCACCGGGCAATTTCTCTCGCGCTCGGGCTCGATCAACGAAAACGCCGCGCAACTGGCGTTCTACGAGAAGCAACTGGCCGAAATGCAGAAGCAGAAGGCCTGGTCCGACGCCTTCGAGAAACAGCTGGAAGACGAGCAGAAAGCCTTCGAGCTCAAGCAGAATAGCCATTACACCAAGGTGTACTTCAATGGCCTGATCGACAATGTGCAAGTCAGCGTGCTCGACTTTTCCCAGGCCACGGTGACCCGCAAGGACCTGGACCTGCCCGTACGGCGCTTCGACAAGAACAGCCTGGAAAAAACCGTACAGCCGTTGCCGATGCCCGTCACGGTGTATGACGACC
Source organism: Pseudomonas sp. F9001 (assembly GCF_013385435.1). Lineage (NCBI taxonomy): Bacteria > Pseudomonadati > Pseudomonadota > Gammaproteobacteria > Pseudomonadales > Pseudomonadaceae > Pseudomonas > Pseudomonas sp. F9001. Next base: position 31,410 of record NZ_JACAPX010000015.1, on the reverse strand, counting down.
AGGCTGCGGATTGGCTCAAGGACGCCACCCTGTCCGAAGACCAACTGAAGAAAAGCGTCACCATCAACCAGTCGGTGGATGACGCCAGTGCGGCGCACGTTGAGTTCGATCACCCCTACACCTTCAACGACGACCTGCTGGGCGAGGACCGCGGCGGCGGCGATGCCCCGGTGACGTTCCTCACCGCCAACGACGAAGGCAAGCTTGGCGAGCCGATCGAACTGCCCGCCGAAGCCTACGAGGTCGACCCGGGGCGCGGCACCATCACCTATGACTTGAACCTGTTTCCTGAAAACCCGGGGTTTGCCGTCGGATCGATGCCGCTGTTCCTGGCGACCATCGAGAAAGGCAGCCTCACTGCCGGGCAACTGCCCAAGGGCCTGGAGCTGAAGGACAACGCGCTGATTGTCGACCAGAAGCTGTTCCCCTCTGACAGCTGGCGGTTCTATGCCAAGGACGCCAGCGGCAACTACCTGAAGGAAATTCTCGGCGTCAGCCACCGCGCCGAGGAATACGGCACGGCGCTGTTCGACGTGCATTACTTCTACGGCCAGCCGACGACATTGGAAACCTACCAGCGCACCGGCCTGGACACGGTGCAGTATGGGTTTGAGGTGAAGCTGGACAAACCCGAGGCGGCCCCTGCCCCCAAGCCATAGCCCCTCCCTCGCCCCCGTAGCAGCTGTCGAGCGCCAGCTGCTACGGGGGGAGTGCGGTCAGCGGATATCGCTTAGCACCGTCTGCCGCCCACCGTTGAGTTGTCGCAAGTGCGCCTGCAGGTGCAGGCACCAGATCTGCGGGTCGTCAGCCAGCTCGTACCCGTGCAGGGTCAGGCTTTCAACAATCGAATCGAGGATGGTTTGTGCCACGAAAGGTCCGTGGAACGGGCCTTGGGACTTGATGGTGGAGGGTTGTTCGCCGGTCATTCCGGCGGCAAACAACAAGGTCCACATCCCGGTATCCCCCGCGAGAGGGCGAATGGAACATTCGATACGGGTGACCAGGCCCAGACACTGGCGGGTGAGGCAGAGGTTGCGCGACATGGCGGCGACCCTCGGTAGATCCGGTATTCAGCCTCGCAAGGCAAGACTGTTTCTATCCAGCGACTCCTGTGGCTATCCCTTGAGCTGAGAATAGAAGAAACCCGGTACAAACCAAGGCTGGGGGACCAACGGACGACTGCCGTCACGACGGCGTCAAAAATATGCCGAAGGGACCTGGAACCAGGCCCCTTCGGCATTGATTACACCGGCTTGGTCTCAGCCAGTGCTTCCTGCGCCAACTCCTTCTCGGCTTCCTTCAGGTCATCTTCACTGATCATCTCGGCGATCGCCCGCAGACGCTCCACCACCCGCGCATTGACGCTGCCTTCGGGGAATTGCCCCTCCTCGTCGGGCGAACCCGCAGGCTCACCCACCAGCAGGCTCAAGGCCTCGTCGGCCTGACGCACGGCATAGACGTGGAATTGCCCCTGCCGCACGGCCTGCAATACCTTCTCATCGAGCATCAGTGTCGCGACGTTGGCCTGGGGAATGATCGCCCCCTGCTCGCCGGTCAGCCCGCGGGCCTCGCAAAGACGGAAGAAACCTTCGATCTTCTCGTTGACCCCGCCGACCGCCTGCACCTCACCAAACTGGTTGATCGAGCCGGTGATGGCAAAGCACTGCTTGAGCGGCGTCTTCGACAGGGCCGAGATCAAGGTGCAGGCTTCGCCCAGGGACGCGCTGTCGCCGTCGACATAGCCGTAGGACTGCTCAAGGGCGATACTCGCCGAGATCGCCAACGGGAATTCCTGGGCATAACGGCTGCCCAGGTAACCGGTGAGGATCATCACGCCCTTGGAGTGAATCGGCTGGCCGAGGTTAACTTCACGCTCGATATCGACGATACCGCTGCCGCCCGGGTACACCGTGGCAGAAATCCGCGCCGGCACACCAAACGCCGAGTCCCCCACCTCCAGCACCGTCAGCCCGTTGCACTTGCCCACCGCCGCGCCGGCGGTGTCGATCAGGATCACCCCGGCGAGCATGTCGTCGAGAATCCGCGCCGACACCCGCCCGGTGCGCGTGGCCTTGGCCTTGAGTGCGCGCTCGATGTGCCCGGAGTCGGTGCGCTCATCACCGGCCAGGTGACGAATGAAGTCCGCCTCGCTGACGAGCTGGAACAAGTCACCGATACGCGCCGACAAGCGGCCCTGGTTCTCCGCCAACCGCGCGCTGTAGGTCGCCAGCCGCGCCACCGCATCGGAGGTCAACGGCGCCATGCCTTCTTCCGAGGTGCGGGTTTTCAGCAACTGGGCGAACTGCTCCAGGCTTTCATCCACCATCGGGATGTCTTCGTCAAAATCCACCAGTACCCGGAACATCTCCTGGAAGTCCGGATCCGCGTCCTGCAACGCGTAGTACAACTGGCGGGAGCCGATGATGATCACCTTGAGCTGCAACGGGATCACTTGCGGGTTGAGGGTCACCGTGGCCAGGCGGCCCAGTTCGCCCAGCGGTGATTCCATCTTCAGCTTGCGCGATTGCAAGGCACGCTTGAGGGCGTCCCATACAAACGGCTCGCTGAGCATCTTCTCGGCTTCAAGGATCAGGAAACCACCGTTGGCACGGTGCAGCGCACCCGGGCGCAATTGGCGATAGGTGGTGTAGAGCGCGCCCTGGTCGGTGCTGTATTCAATACGACCGAACAGGTTGTCGTAGGTCGGATGCGGCTCGAAGACCACCGGGGCGCCACCGTTGATCGGATGCCCCACCACCAGGCTCGGGCAGTACTGTTCTTCCAGCAACTTGCGGGCCTGGGCGTCGGTTTTCGCATCGTCCACCAGTTGCTCGACCACGGTTTTCAGCAGGTAGACCTGCATCGCCTGCAAGTAGCCGCAGACGGCCGCGTTCTCCGCATATTTTTCGGACAACGGCGCCAGCAGTGGCTGCAAGGCCAGCGTGATGGTTTCTTCGTTGAACTGGCGCATCTGGTTATTGGACTCGCGCTTCCACTGGGGCAGGCTGGCGAGTTCTTCGTTGAGGCGTTCTTCCAGTTCGGAAATATCGGTGTGGAAACGCTCGCGGTCGGCTTCGGGCAACTGCGAGAACTCGGCCTCGTCCAGGGCCTTGCCGTCGAGCATCGGGGTAAACGCAATGTTGGTGCTGTCACGGTACAGCGCCACGTCTTTTTCCAGGGCCAGGCGCTCGATGACGTCCAGGGCACGGTCGTAACGCTGGTTGAAGGCACGGTCGATGGCGCTTTTGCGCTGTTGATACGTCGGGTGTTCAAACACCGCCGGGAAGGTCGCGACCAGGTTGTCGATCAGGCCGTTGATATCGGAGATGAACGCGGCAGCACCGCCCGCAGGCAGTTCCAGCGCGCGGGGTTCGCGAGGCTCATCGAAATTATTGACGTAGACCCAGTCGGCCGGGGTCTGCAGGCGCTTGCCTTCGGCCTTGAGGTAGCGTTTGACGAACGAAAAGCGCCCGGTACCGGGCTCACCCATGACAAATACGTTGTAACCGGGGCGTGGCATGGCCACACCAAACTGCAAGGCTTCGACCGCACGTTCCTGGCCAAGCACACCGCGAAAGGGCTCCAAATCATTGGTGGTCGAGAAGCTGAACTGTTCAGCGGAAAAAGGACGAGTCAGCGCTTCGGGCGCTAGACGCAAGCTGGCAGCAACAGGATCAGGCATCGGGCTTCCTTACATCAGGCGGGGCAGATGACGGCATTCTGGCGCCGGGTTGGGCCGGCTGGCAAGGACGGCTTGGGGAAAGCATAGACCCGTGTTCGGGGCTGTAAAAAAACCGAGTGTTTCCGGCTTGTTTCATAAAAAGTCACGGAACCCTTGGATCATGCCTAAACTCCAACCTGCTGCGGGTTGGACTAATAACCGACCCCTAGGGTGCTGTCAGGCACCTGAACCCTTGTCCATTGGTTTGCACACAAAGAGAACAAAGCTATGAAACGGATCCTTCTCGGTACTCTCTTCACCGTCGTCTCCCTCAATGCAATGGCAGAAGCGCCAGGTGGCCCGAACTGCGGTTGGGGCAACATGTTGTTCGAAGGCCAACGCGGCACTCCGGCTCACTTCCTGGCCTCCACCACCAACGGTACCTCGGGTAACGCCACGTTCGGCATGACCTCGGGCACCAACGGCTGCAGCACCAACAGCGCACTGACCTACGGTGGCAAATCGTGGATTGCCATGAATGGCATGATGAACGAGCTGTCCGAAGACATGGCCAAGGGTAACGGCGAAGCGCTGACTACCTACGCTGTAGTACTGGGCGTTGCTCCTGAAGATCGCGAGCACTTTGCCGCTGTGACTCACGAGCACTTCCAGCAAATCTTCAGCAAGGCTGACGTAACCGCAGATGACGTGCACAACAACACCCTGGCTGTACTGAAAAGCGACACCCGTCTGGCGAAATACGCTACCCAGGCTTAAGCTCGACCCGCCCGTGCCTTTCGAGGCACGGGTTTTTATTATTTTTGGACCTGCCTCCCCTTTGGGTCTTTTTATCTCGACTTAAGTTGCCCACATGCTCAAACGCCTTGCCTACCTGGCACTCTTCGCCTGCGCCCCGCTGTATGCGGCGCCGCACCTTGATGATCAACGTTTGCAGCAGCTGGCCAACGACCCGTTCTGGCTTTCGCTGGGGCACTACGAATCCGGCAAGTTCAAAGGCTGGCGCAGCTATGTCAGCGACAAGAAATTCTTCCTCGCCCCCGATGGCGCCCACCATCCGGACCAGGAGCTGAAGGCCACTGTCGAGGCGCTGTATGCCCCGGCCAGCCTCGGCGAAAAGCACGCCCAATGCGTTTACCCGGCACGTACACGCTGGCTCAAGGACCAGTTGCACCTGACGGACTTGCCGACGCTGGACTGCAAGGAGTTCAAGCAATGGTTCAAGGACGTCGCCCCCCACAGCGCGGTGATGATCTTCCCGGCGGCCTACCTCAACAGCCCGTCATCAATGTTCGGCCATACCCTGCTGCGCATCGACCAGGCTGACGTGCAGAGCAACAACACCGCCCTGCTCAGCTACGCGATCAACTTTGGCGCCTATATCGAAGGCTCGGACAACAGCATCCTCTACGCCTGGAAGGGCCTGATGGGCGGCTACCCGGGCCTGTTCGCGCTGGTGCCCTACCAGGAAAAACTCTCGGAATACCGTAGCCTGGAGAACCGCGACCTGTGGGAATACCGCCTGAACCTGACCCAGGTCGAGACCGAGCGCATGGTCGAGCACGTGTGGGAACTCAAGCAGATCCAATTCGACTACTTCTTCTTCGACGAAAACTGCTCCTATCGCCTGCTGGAACTGCTGCAAGTGGCCCGCCCAAGCCTGCGGTTGACCGAACAATTCCCGCTGACCGCGATCCCTACCGACACGGTAAAAGCCGTGAAAGAAGCCGGCCTGGTGGAGAAAATCGATTACCGCCCTTCCCGTGAACGGGAGCTGCTGGAACGCGCCAAGCCGCTGGACAGCGACGAGCAGCAATGGGTGCTGAAGATCAGCGACGACCAGAAACAACTGCAGGACCCGGCGTTCAAGGCTATCGCCAAAGACCGCCAGGCCCTGATCATCGACGCCGCCTACCGCCTTGGCCGCTACCGCGCCAACGGCCTGGAGCGCGACACCGAACGCTCCCAGCGCAGCTTCGAACTGCTGCGGGCGATCAACCAGAACCCGGCGCCGGACCTGAAGATCGAACGCCCCGGCCTGCCCGAAGACGGCCACGAATCCCGCACCTGGCAAGCCGGCATCGGCACCCGGGGCGACAAGGCCTTCGGCGAATACGGCCTGCGCATGGCCTACCACGACCTGAACGACAACGCCGAAGGCTTCCCCTTGGGCGCGCAGATTGAAATCCTGCAAATGAAACTGCGCCAGTACGAAGGCAACCACTGGCAATTGCAGCAACTGGATCTGGCAACCATCCGCTCACTGACCCCACGCAACGAGCTGCTGCAGCCGTGGTCGTGGCAAGTCACCGGCGGCCTGGAGCGCGTACCGGGCAAGCATGACGACGAGACACTCGTCAGCCACGTCAACGGTGGCGCGGGCGGCACCTGGCAACTGCGCGACGACATGCTTGGCTTCGCCCTCGGCACCGTGCGCGTGGAGCACAACAGCGACTTCGGTGAAGCCATCTCCCCGGCTGCCGGGTTCAATACAGGTGTGTTGTGGCGCAACCCGCTGGGCAACCTGAGCCTGGAAGCCAAGGGTGACTTCTTCACCAATGGCGAGGTGCGGCGCAGTATCAGCCTGAATCAACAGTGGGAATTGTCGCGCAACCTGGGGCTGAGACTGAGTGCGCAGCGGGAATACAGCCACCTCGCGACACCGGTGAACGAAGTGATGCTGGAAGTGAAGTGGTATCACTATTAATCCCTGAGCCGTAGATCGTTCCCACGCTCCGCGTGGGAATGCATCCTGTGACGCTCTGCGTCACGACCTTTAAAAGCGGACGCAGAGCGTCCAGAGCGGCATGCCCACGCAGAGCGTGGGAACGATCTCTAATTAGTCCATAAGGAGCTTGCTCCCGCTGGGCTGCCCAGCAGCCCCAAAACCAGACACCTCACCCTCTCTGGAATATCTCAATACCCTGAACAGGGGCCGCTTCGCGCCCCAGCGGGAGCAAGCTCCCTCGCCACAGGGGGCGCGTGATCGCCCGAAGCCGCAGCGTCACACGGATTTCTCACATCCGTTTCACATACCCCGAACGAATCCACTCCTACACTTCCCCCATCAGCCGTTCAACGGCCAGGGAGCAAGCGATGTGGCGGTACGCTGTAGTGCTGGGCCTGTTGGCCCTGCTGTCGGGTTGCCAATCAACCCATGAGGATTTGCTGGCCAAGGGTTATCCACCCGCCTTCGCCGATGGCTATGACGACGGTTGCAGCAGCGGCCGCCAGGCTGCCGGGGTGATCACCGGGGAATTTCGCAAGAACGTCCCGCGCTACCTGAAAGACCGCACCTACGCCGAAGGCTGGGATGATGGCTTTCGCCAATGCAAGGCCATGCGCGAGAACGAAGACCTGAACGACTACAAGAATCGCCACTGGGACGACCGCGAACGCGCCTGGCAACAGGAAAAAGACCGCGACGCTGCCAGGGCCTTTCGCTCGCAATAGGTCGCTTCCAGACATCCAGCGAAACTTAACCCCTGCGACCATGGCCCAAACTCCATAGCAGGAGAACGTCATGAGTCGAGCTTTCGTCAACGAAGACAGCGCCGCTGCCCAGGCCAGCCAACCGGTGGAACGCCAGGTCAGCGCGCAACCCAATCACCTCACTGCCCGCGGACTTGCACAATTGCAGGCCAGGGTCGCGCAGTTGCAGCATGAGCACAGCGAAGAATCCGCCAAGGGCGAGCAGGCCGATAAACAGCGCCAGGCCGACCTTGAGCGGGATTTGCGTTACTTCAACCAGCGCCTGCAAAGCGCACAGGTGGTGGCGCCGGCAACCTCCACCGACAAGGTGCAAATCGGCAGCTGGGTGACCTTTGCCAACGAACAGGACGAAGAGCAGCGCATTCAGTTAGTGGGCGAAGACCAGGCCGACGCCACGGTGGGCCTGATCAACTGGGGTTCGCCACTGGGCCGCGCGCTGCTGGGTGCACAGGTGGGCGACGAGGTGCTGTGGAGGCGCCCCGTCGGTGATCAGTTGATCGAAATCCTGCGCATCGAACCCGAGGGTTAAACGATGCCCTGGGCCAGCATTGCATCCGCAACCTTCACGAAGCCTGCAATGTTGGCGCCCTTCACGTAGTTGACCCGGCCGTTCTCTTCGCCGTAGTGCACGCACGCATGGTGGATCGACTGCATGATGTTGTGCAGCTTGCTGTCCACTTCACCGGCGGTCCACAGCAGGCGCATGGCGTTCTGCGACATCTCCAGCCCGCTCACCGCCACCCCGCCGGCATTGGACGCCTTGCCTGGCGCGAACAGGATGCCGGCCTCGATAAAGATATCCACCGCCTCCAGGGTGGTCGGCATGTTGGCGCCTTCGGCCACGCAGACGCAGCCATTGCGCAACAGGGTGCGCGCCGCTTCGGCGTCCAGTTCATTCTGGGTGGCGCAGGGCAACGCGATGTCGCAGGCCAGCTCCCATGGTGTTTTGCCGGCGCGGAATTCCAGGCCGAAACGCGATGCCAGCTCGCTGATGCGCCCGCGCTGTACGTTTTTCAGTTCAAGCAGTGCCGACCATTGTTCTTCGGTCAAACCGCTTTCGCAGTACAGAGTGCCTTCGGAGTCGGACAAGGAAATCACCTTGCCGCCCAGGTCCATGACCTTGCGCGCCGCGTACTGGGCGACGTTGCCGGAGCCGGAGATGGCCACGCGCTTGCCTTCGACCCGCTCGCCGTTGCGCTTGAGCATTTCTTCAGCGAAGTACACGCAGCCAAAACCGGTGGCCTCCGGGCGAATCAGGCTGCCGCCGTAGCTCATGCCCTTGCCGGTCAGCACCGAGGTGAACTGGTTGCTCAGGCGCTTGTACTGGCCGAACAGGAAGCCGATCTCCCGGGCGCCCACGCCAATATCACCGGCGGGCACGTCCACGTCCGAGCCGATATGTCGATACAGCTCGCTCATGAACGCCTGGCAGAAACGCATCACCTCGGCGTCGCTCTTGCCCTTGGGATCGAAGTCCGAGCCGCCCTTGCCGCCGCCCATGGGCAGCGAGGTCAGGGAGTTCTTGAAGGTTTGTTCGAAGGCGAGAAATTTCAGCACGCCCAGGTTCACCGACGGGTGGAAGCGCAGGCCGCCTTTGTAGGGGCCGATGGCGCTGTTCATCTGGATCCGGAACCCGCGGTTGACCCGTACTTTGCCCTGGTCATCTTCCCACGACACCCGGAACACAATCGCACGCTCCGGCTCGCAGATGCGCTCCAGGATGCCCGAGTTCAGGTAGTGGGGATTGGCTTCAAGAAACGGCCACAAACTGCGCAGGACTTCTTCCACGGCCTGGTGGAATTCCGGCTGGTCGGGGTCGCGTTTCTTGAGGCGGGCAAGGAAGGATTCAACGGATTCGATCATGAAAAGTCTCGGCAAATTTATTGTCGTTAAAGGAGATTTGTCCCGGACTTTATCAATTCATGTCGCACCGCGACAGGGCAAAATGTCGCTTTTGTGAATTTAAATGGTGCATTAGATATAAATACAGGCGTTTTTTGCACCTTAATGAGGATTTCAATCCAGGCTTTGCACCAACAGTTAATCCGCTATCGCAGGCAAGCCAGCTCCTACATTTGATCCAGTACATCCATGACAATGCGGTCAACTGTGGGAGCTGGCTTGCCTGCGATGCAGACGACGCGGTGCACATGAAAACACGCAAAAAAAAGCGGAACCCGAAGGCCCCGCTTGTTCAAACCACCAACCCGAATCAGGCCAGTTTCTTGTGCCGTACACGATGCGGCTGGGCAGCAGCTTCGCCGAGGCGTTTCTTGCGATCGGCTTCGTATTCGGTGTAGTTGCCTTCGAAGAACACCGCCTGGGAGTCGTCTTCGTACGCCAGGATGTGAGTGGCCACGCGGTCAAGGAACCACCGATCGTGAGAGATCACAATGGCGGCGCCCGGGAAGTCCAGCAGGGCTTCTTCCAGGGAACGCAGGGTTTCAACGTCGAGATCGTTTGACGGTTCGTCGAGCAGCAATACGTTGCCGCCTTCTTTCAGGGTCAGGGCCAGGTGCAAGCGACCGCGCTCACCACCGGACAGGTCCTTGACGAACTTCTGCTGGTCGCCGCCCTTGAAGTTGAAGCGACCCACGTAGGTGCGCGACGGGATTTCGTAGTTGCCGATACGGATCTGGTCGGAACCGTCGGAAATCTGCTGGAACACCGTTTTGCTGCCGTCGAGGTCGTCGCGGCTCTGGTCAACGCAAGCCAGCTGCACGGTTTCGCCGACTTCGATGGTGCCCGAGTCCGGTTGTTCCTTGCCCATCAGCATGCGGAACAGTGTGGATTTACCCGCACCGTTACCGCCGATCACGCCAACGATGGCGCCTTTTGGCATGGAGAACGACAGGTTGTCGATCAACACGCGGTCGCCGTAGCCCTTGCAGACGTTCTTGAACTCGATGACCTTGTCACCCAGGCGCGGACCGGCCGGGATGTAGATTTCGTTGGTCTCGGAACGCTTCTGGAATTCCTGGGACTGCATCTCTTCGAAACGTGCCAGACGGGCCTTGGATTTCGACTGACGCGCCTTGGCGCCTTTACGCACCCATTCCAGCTCGTCTTTCATGGCCTTTTCATGGGCCGACTGTTGCTTGGATTCGGCGGCCAGACGGTCGGACTTGGCTTCCAGCCAACCGGAGTAGTTGCCCTCGTAAGGGATACCGGCGCCACGGTCGAGCTCGAGGATCCAGCCAGCAACGTTGTCCAGGAAGTACCGGTCGTGCGTGATCGCAACCACGGTGCCCGGGAAGTCGTGCAGGAAATGCTCCAGCCAGGCGACGGAATCGGCGTCCAGGTGGTTGGTCGGTTCGTCGAGCAGCAGCATGTCGGGGGCCGACAGCAGCAGGCGGCACAGGGCCACACGACGCTTTTCACCACCGGACAGGTGTTCAACCTTGGCGTCCCACGCCGGCAGGCGCAGCGCGTCGGCGGCGACTTCCAGCTGGCGGTCCAGGTTGTGACCGTCGGCGGCTTGCAGGATGGCTTCGAGCTTGGCCTGTTCTGCCGCCAGTTTGTCGAAGTCGGCGTCTTCTTCAGCGTAGGCCGCGTAGACCTCGTCCAGGCGGGCCTGCGCGTTCTTGATCACGCTGACCGCTTCCTCGACCACTTCACGCACGGTCTTGGTCGGGTCCAGGATAGGTTCCTGTGGCAGGTAGCCGATGTTCAGGTCGGGCATCGGGCGGGCTTCGCCGTCGAACTCGGTGTCGACGCCGGCCATGATTTTCAACAGGGTGGATTTACCCGAACCGTTGAGGCCGAGCACGCCGATCTTGGCGCCCGGGAAGAAGGACAGAGAAATGTTTTTCAGGATTTCCCGCTTCGGCGGAACAACTTTTCCCAGCCGATGCATGGTGAAGACGTATTGAGCCATGGTGAACCTAGCGTCAGTGACTGATGAATTAAGCGGGCGAAACCCGTGCCAGGCCATGCGCCGCGCGGGCCGTTGATGTCTATCAATGCCTGCGTGCGGTAGATGCCTGATTGTCTGGGGCTGGAACGCCCTCGCGTAACCGGCAAAGCTACCTGAATGCGGGTGGGCAGTCCAGCCAGGCAGGGCTGGCACTTTGCCACAACACAAGGCATGCTAGCCGCCCTCCGGGCGTCCGGCTTATAGTGCACGTCGCGCGCCAGTCCAGCCAAACCGCAGGATCACAGTTTGTCCAACGTAACGCCGCCAACTCCCCTGCGCGCCGCTCATATAGCGCCGGGAGCGCCCCTGCACGGAACCCTGAAGGGCGCATTGGCGACGCTGGTCCTGTTGCTGCTCGCGTTATTGTTCTGGCAACTGCTGGACCAGTTGCAGCAAAACCAGAAAAACCAGCAGCAATACACCATCGACTACAGCGCCGACCTGGCCGAACAGATCAGCCTGAACATGGCCCTCAGTGCGCAGATCGCGCTGAACCTGCTGCCGATCGTCGAACCGCCGCGGGACGCCGAACAGCAACAAATCCTGATGCGCACCTTGCAACGCTCCCTGCCGGAGTTGCGCAGCGTCGCCCTGCTCGCCCCCAGCGGCGCGATGATCAGTGACAGCGCCAGCGACAGCCAGGACAGCGCCTGGCTCGAAGAACTGGTCAAGCGCAGCCACGCCCAGTCCTATTACCTGAGCAACAACAACGACGGCACCGTCATCTACCTGCTGCTGCACCAGCCCAGCGGCGGCACCAAGATGTACTGGGCCTTGCGCCTGGCCCCCAATTACCTGGCCAACCTGACCCGCCAGGATGGCCAGGGCCAGCGCCCGATGTGGGTCATCGAAAACCGCCTCAACCACCGGGTGGTCAGCCGTGACAGCGGGATGCCGGCCCAATGGGCCACCGCGTTGACCCCGGACGAGTTGAACAAAAGTGTACTGGTCACGCCCCTGAGCAAGAGCGACTGGCAACTGCGCGGCCTGTTCGACCGCGCCGCCGTGCTGGAGCAACTGCTGCCGGCCTTTATCGGCAAATGCCTGCTGGGCCTGGCCTTCTCGCTGATCCCGGTGATCGTGCTGCTGAACATGCGCCGCCGCCAGCGCCAGGTGCACGAGGGGCGCCGGCGCTACCAGGATATTTTCGAAGGCACCGGCGTGGCGCTGTGCGTGCTCGACCTGTCGGGCCTGCGCGCGTTCTTCGATAGAGCCCGACTGCAAACCCGCGAGCAGTTGCAACAGTTGCTGCAAGACAACCCGGAACAGCGCCAGCAACTGCTCAAGGAACTGCGCATCACCGAGGTCAACCAGGTGGCGGTGCGCTTGCTGAATGTTGCCTCTTGCGAGCAGGCCTGGGAACGCCTGATCGACGCCTGCCCGTCGAGCCCGACCGCCATCGGCAACCAGGTGATCGACGCGGTGCTGACCCAGCAGAAGCAGCTTGAACTGGAAATCCAGCTCAGCGATATCGAAGGCAACGACCAATACCTGTGGCTGGTGATGCGCCTGCCGGAACAACAGGACGACTTCAAGGCCGTGATCCTGAGCATCAGCGACATCACCAGCCGCAAGCTGATCGAGTTGTCACTGGTGGAGCGCGAGAGTTTCTGGTCGGACGTGGTGCGCACCGTGCCCGATCACCTGTATGTGCAGGACGTGATCAGCCAGCGGATGATTTTCAGCAACCACCACCTGGGCCACACCCTGGGCTACAACAAGCCCGAGCTGCAGCAGATGGGCGAGTACTTCTGGGAGATCCTGCTGCACCCCGAAGACGCCGAGCGTTACCACGACCTGCGCCTGCAACAGCGCCAGGCCGGCTACCTGAGCCAGTTGCAGTGCCAGTTGCGCTTTCGCCACCGCAACAACCAATGGCGGCGCTTCGACATCCGCGAACAGGCCCTGGCCCGTGACAAGACTGACCAGGTGACGCGCATCATCGGCGTCGCCAAGGACATCACCGACCAGATCGAAGCCAGTGAATCCCTGCGTGACAGCGAACAGCGCTACCGCATGCTGGCGGAAAGCATCAGCGACGTAATCTTCTCCACCGACAGCAAGCTGGCCCTCAACTACGTCAGCCCTTCGGTGAACGCGGTGCTGGGCTATGACGTCGACTGGATCTTCGAAAACGGCTGGCAATCGACCATCGCCAACCCGCAGCAACTGACCGGTATCTACTCCCTGGTGGAGCAAGTCAGCCGCGCCCTGGACCAACCCGAATCCCTCGCGGCCTTGCGCAACGACGTGCAGACCCAACTGTTCCTGTTCGACTGCCTGCGGGCCGACGGGCGCAAGATCCCCATCGAACTGCGCCTGGTGCTGGTGTGGGACGAACACGGCGCGTTCGAGGGCATCCTTGGCGTGGGTCGCGATATCAGCCAGCAGCGCCGTGCGGAAAAAGACCTGCGCATGGCGGCCACGGTATTCGAACACTCCACCTCGGCGATCCTGATCACCGACCCGGCCGGCTACATCGTGCAGGCCAACGAGGCGTTCAGCCGGGTCAGCGGTTATGCGGTGGCGGACGTGCTCGACCAGTTGCCGAACATGCTCACCGTCGACGAACAGCAGGAAGCCCACCTGCGCTACGTGCTCAAGCAATTGCACCAGCACAGCACCTGGGAAGGCGAAGTGTGGCTCAAGCGCCGCAACGGCGAGCATTACCCGGCCTGGGTCGGAATTACTGCCGTGTTCGATGACGAAGGCGACCTGGCCAGCTACGTGTGCTTCTTCAGTGACATCAGCGAACGCAAGGCCAGCGAGCAGCGCATCCACCGCCTGGCCTACTACGACGCCCTGACCCACCTGCCCAACCGCACGCTGTTCCAGGACCGCCTGCACACCGCGCTGCAATCGGCGGAACGGCAGAAGTCGTGGGTGGTGCTGATGTTCCTTGACCTCGACCGCTTCAAGCCGATCAACGACTCCCTGGGCCACGCCGCCGGCGACCGCATGCTCAAGGAAATGGCCACCCGCCTGCTGGGCTGCGTCGCCGAAGACGACACCGTGGCACGCATGGGCGGCGACGAATTCACCTTGCTGCTGCAACCGCGGGTCAACCGTGAGATGGCGCTGAACCGGGCGATTCACGTGGCCGAGCAGATTCTGGCCAGCCTGGTGAAGCCGTTTGTGCTGGAGGGCCGCGAGTTCTTCGTCACCGCCAGTATCGGCATCGCCCTGAGCCCGCAGGACGGCAACGAACTCAGCCAGTTGATGAAAAACGCCGACACGGCGATGTACCACGCCAAGGAGCGGGGCAAGAACAACTTCCAGTTCTACCAGGCCGACATGAACGCCAGCGCCCTGGAACGTCTGGAGCTGGAAAGCGACCTGCGCCACGCCCTGGAACAGAACGAATTCGTGCTGTATTACCAGCCGCAGTTCAGCGGCGACGGCAAACGTTTGACCGGCGCCGAAGCCCTGCTGCGCTGGCGCCATCCGCGTCGCGGGCTGGTGCCGCCGGGGGACTTCATTCCGGTGTTGGAGGAGTTGGGGCTGGTGGTGGACGTGGGTGACTGGGTGATCAGCGAAGCCTGCCGCCAACTCAAGACCTGGCACCAGAACAAGGTGCGGGTACCCAAGGTTTCGGTCAACATTTCGGCCCGGCAGTTCTCCGACGGGCAACTGGGCGAGCGCATCGCCACCATCCTCAAGGACACCGGCCTGCCGCCGGCGTGCCTGGAGCTGGAGCTGACCGAAAGTATCCTGATGCGCGAGGTCAACGAAGCGATGCAGATCCTCGCCAGCCTGAAAAACCTCGGCCTGAGCATCGCGGTAGATGACTTCGGCACCGGTTATTCATCGCTGAACTACCTCAAGCAGTTCCCCATCGACGTGCTGAAGATCGACCGCACCTTTGTCGACGGCCTGCCGTCGGGCGAGCAGGATGCGCAGATTGCCCGGGCGATTATCGCCATGGCCCACAGCCTGAACCTGGCGGTGATCGCCGAGGGTGTGGAAACCCATGAGCAGCTGGACTTCCTGCGGGAGCACGGTTGCGATGAGGTGCAGGGCTACCTGTTCGGGCGACCGATGCCGGCGAATCGGTTTGAGGCGCAGTTCAGCAATGATGCGCTGTTCATGTTCGATTGAAATCCTCAGGTGATGCTGATGGCCTCATCGCGAGCAAGCCCGCTCCCACATTCGACCGTATTCCACCTGAAGGAACCCGATTGAATGTGGGAGCGGGCTTGCTCGCGAAGGGGCCCGAACAAACACCACCTATCCCCAGATGAGCCCCGCTTGTCCGCGACATGATGTCCTTTCATATGCCATCTAAAACCCATTGGGTTAGAATGCGCTTCTTTTCTGCCCCCGATCCTTGAGGACCGCCATGTTCAGCCGTGATTTGACTATTGCCAAGTACGACGC
Organism: Pseudomonas sp. F9001; assembly: GCF_013385435.1. NCBI lineage: Bacteria > Pseudomonadati > Pseudomonadota > Gammaproteobacteria > Pseudomonadales > Pseudomonadaceae > Pseudomonas > Pseudomonas sp. F9001. The sequence goes on along the minus strand of NZ_JACAPX010000015.1, from coordinate 15,946 downwards.
CGATCTCTTTGCCGCCATGGAGCAAGAAGCTCAGCGCCAGGAAGAGCACATTGAGCTGATCGCTTCGGAAAACTACACCAGCCCCGCCGTGATGGAGGCTCAAGGTTCGGTTCTGACCAACAAGTACGCCGAAGGCTATCCGGGCAAGCGCTACTACGGCGGTTGCGAGTTCGTCGACATCGTTGAGCAACTGGCCATCGACCGCGCCAAGGAACTGTTCGGCGCCGATTACGCCAACGTCCAGCCACACGCCGGCTCCCAAGCCAACAGCGCCGTGTACCTGGCCCTGCTGCAAGCGGGCGACACCATCCTGGGCATGAGCCTGGCCCACGGCGGTCACCTGACCCACGGCGCCAGCGTTTCCTCCTCCGGCAAGCTGTACAACGCCGTTCAGTACGGCATCGACGGCAACGGCCTGATCGACTACGACGAAGTCGAGCGCCTGGCCGTTGAGCACAAGCCAAAAATGATCGTGGCCGGTTTCTCTGCCTACTCGCAGATCCTGGATTTCCCACGCTTCCGCGAAATCGCTGACAAGGTCGGCGCCTACCTGTTCGTCGACATGGCCCACGTGGCCGGTCTGGTCGCCGCTGGCGTCTACCCGAACCCGGTGCCGTTCGCTGACGTCGTGACCACCACCACCCACAAGACCCTGCGCGGTCCACGTGGCGGCCTGATCCTGGCTCGCGCCAACGCCGAGATCGAGAAGAAGCTGAACTCCGCGGTATTCCCGGGCGGCCAGGGTGGCCCGCTGGAGCACGTGATCGCCGCCAAAGCGATCTGCTTCAAGGAAGCCCTGCAGCCTGAGTTCAAGACCTACCAGCAGCAAGTGGTGAAAAACGCCAAGGCCATGGCCGGCGTGTTCATCGAGCGCGGTTTTGACGTGGTGTCCGGCGGTACTGAGAACCACCTGTTCCTGCTGTCGCTGATCAAGCAGGACATCTCCGGTAAAGACGCTGACGCCGCTCTGGGCAAAGCCTTCATCACCGTGAACAAGAACTCGGTACCGAACGACCCACGTTCGCCGTTCGTCACCTCCGGCCTGCGCTTCGGCACCCCGGCTGTGACCACTCGTGGCTTCAAGGAAGCAGAGTGCAAGGAACTGGCTGGCTGGATCTGCGACATCCTGGCTGACCTGAACAACGAAGCAGTGATTGATTCTGTTCGTGAGAAGGTCAAGGCCATCTGCAAGAAGCTGCCGGTATACGGCGCTTGATTGCAGTTGCTTGAATGAAAAGCCCGGCTCTTGAGCCGGGCTTTTTTATGCCTGAAAACGCTGCTTTCTCAATTTGAAATGACATCAAATGTGGGAGCGGGCTTGCTCGCGAAAGCGCTGTGTCAGTTGATGCATGGGCTGACTGATACACCGCTTTCGCGAGCAAGCCCGCTCCCACATTTTGACTGCGTTTCAAGTCAGGATTGGTAAACCCGCGCAAAGCCTTCGCGAATCTTCTCTTCCGGCAACTCGTCAGCAATAAACACAATCACACTTTCCCGCGCTTCGCCTTCGGCCCATTCGGTGTCCCAATCGAACCCGTAGAGCTTCAGCACGCCCTGGAACACCATGCGCCGGTCTTCCCCGGCAATGTTCAGCACGCCTTTGTAGCGCAGCAATTGCTTGCCGTGGTCTTCCAGCAGCTCGTTCATGAACTCGCTGAGTTTGTCGATATCCAGCGGCTGGTCAGTGCGCAGCACCAGGCTGGAAATACGGTCGATGGACGGCGCCTGGCTCACCGGGCGCAGGCTCATGCCGGCGTTGAGGTTGAAGCCGCGCACATCCAGCAGTTCGGCGAGGTCGATCTTGCCGTGTTCCACCACACGAATCGGCGCCCGGCGGTTGATACGAGTCAGGCGCTCGCTGAGGGCGTCGAAGGTGGCGTCGTCCACCAGGTCGCGCTTGCTCACCAGCAGGCGGTCGGCAAACCCGATCTGTGCCTGGGCGATGGTCTGGGTCAGGTGGTGCTCGGCGTGGGCCGCGTCCACCAGGGTGATGATGCCGTCGAGGATGTAGCGCTCGCGCAGTTCTTCATCGATGAAAAAGGTCTGGGCCACGGGGGCCGGGTCGGCCAGGCCGGTGCACTCGATCACCAGGCGGTCGAAGGCGATCTCGCCGCTGTCCAGGCGCTCCAGCAACAGGTACAGGGCCTTGGTCAGGTCAGTGTGGATGGTGCAGCACACGCAGCCATTGGACAGGGTCATGACTTGCACCGGCTCGCTGCCCAGCAGTTGGGTGTCGATACCGGCGTCGCTGAATTCGTTTTCGATCACGGCGATTTTCAAGCCGTGCTCGGCCTTGAGCAGGTGACGCAACAAGGTGGTCTTGCCAGCGCCGAGGAAGCCGCTGAGGACGGTGACGGGAATGGGAGAGGACAAAGAATTCTCCTTGAAGAAACACAAAACAAATGTGGGAGCGGGCTTGCTCGCGAAGGCGGCGTGTCAGTCAGCACATGCATCACTGAAAGACCGCCTTCGCGAGCAAGCCCGCTCCCACAAGGGATCACCGCAGCCCGAACTACCGGGCTAGCAGCACTTGGGCCCACCCTTGCCGCCGTAACGGGCTTCCTGGCGTTCCCGGAAGAACGCCTTGTAGTCCATCATCGGTTTGTCCGGGTGTTTGGTTTGCATATGCTCGACGTAGGTGTCGTAGTCGGGCATGCCGACCATCAGGCGCGCGGCCTGACCGAGGTATTTACCGAGGCGACTGATGTCATTGAACATGATTGCAATCCTCTATCACGCGTCCGGGATGGCCTGGTATGGCGCTTCTTTATCCGTACGTTCCTTTTTGCCCCAGGCAGCAATGCCGACCTTGAGCGCATAGAACAGGATGCTGAAGACCACGAACAGGAACAGCGCCGTCAGCGTTGCGTTGGTGTAGGCGTTCCAGATCACGTGTTGCATCTGGTCGATGCTCTTGGCCGGTGCGAGGATCTGGCCGCCGGCCAGGGCATCGCTGTATTTCTTGGCCAGCGACAGGAAGCCGATCGCCGGGTTGGCGTCGAACAACTTGATGAAGCCTGCGGTCACGGTGCAGATCAGCAGCCATACGGCTGGCAGCATGGTCACCCAGATGTAGCGCTGGCGTTTCATTTTGATCAGCACAACCGTGGCGAGCATCAGCGCGATACCGGCCAGCATCTGGTTGGAGATACCGAACAGCGGCCACAAGGTGTTGATGCCACCCAGTGGGTCGATCACGCCCTGGTACAGCAGGTAACCCCACATCGCCACACAACCTGCGGTAGCGATCAGGTTGGCCGTCCAGGACTCGGTACGCTTGAGCGCCGGCACGAAGGAGCCGAGCAAATCCTGCAGCATGAAGCGACCGGCACGGGTACCGGCGTCGACCGCAGTCAGGATGAACAGCGCTTCGAACAGGATCGCAAAGTGGTACCAGAACGCCATGGTGTTTTCACCCGGCAGGACGCTGTGCAGGATCTGCGCGATACCCACCGCCAGGGTCGGCGCACCACCGGCACGGGCCAGGATGGTGGACTCACCAATGTCATGGGCCACCGCCTGCAACGCTTCCGGGGTAATTGCAAAACCCCAGCTGCTGACGGTTTGCGCCACAGCCACCACGTCACCGCCGACAATCGCGGCCGGGCTGTTCATGGCGAAGTACACCCCTGGCTCGATCACCGAAGCGGCAACCATCGCCATGATGGCCACGAACGACTCCATCAACATGCCGCCGTAGCCGATGTAACGGGCGTGCCCTTCACTGGCCAGCAACTTGGGCGTGGTGCCCGAGGAGATCAGTGCGTGGAAACCCGAGACCGCGCCACAGGCGATGGTGATGAACAGGAACGGGAACAGGCCGCCCTTCCACACCGGGCCGGTGCCATCGATGAACTGGGTCAGCGCCGGCATTTTCAGGTCGGGCATGGTCACCAGGATGCCAATCGCCAGGGCGATGATGGTGCCGATTTTCAGGAAAGTAGACAGGTAGTCCCGTGGCGCGAGGATCAGCCACACTGGCAACACGGCAGCCACGAAGCCATAACCCACCAGCATCCAGGTGATCTGGATCCCGGTGAAGCTGAAGGCCTTGGCCCACACCGGGTCAGCGGCAATCTGCCCGCCCAGCCAGATCGAACCCAGCAGCAACAGCACGCCGACAATCGAGATTTCACCGATGCGGCCCGGGCGGATGTAGCGCATGTAGATGCCCATGAACATCGCGATCGGGATGGTTGCCATCACCGTGAAGATGCCCCACGGGCTTTCGGCCAGGGCCTTGACCACGATCAGCGCCAGCACCGCGAGGATGATGATCATGATCAGGAAGCAGCCGAACAGCGCGATGGTCCCGGGCACACGGCCCATTTCTTCGCGGACCATGTCCCCCAGGGAACGGCCGTTGCGCCGGGTGGACAGGAACAGGACCATGAAGTCCTGCACCGCCCCCGCCAGCACCACGCCGGCGATCAGCCACAACGTGCCGGGCAGGTAGCCCATCTGCGCCGCCAGTACCGGGCCGACCAAAGGCCCTGCGCCGGCGATTGCCGCGAAGTGGTGACCAAAAAGGATGTGTTTGTTGGTCGGCACATAGTCCAGACCGTCGTTGTTCAGCACAGCGGGGGTAGCCCGCAGTGGATCGAGCTGCATCACATGGTTAGCGATGAACAGACTGTAGTAACGGTAAGCAACCAGATAAATGGCCACTGCTGCGACCACGATCCACAAGGCGTTGATCGCCTCGCCGCGGCGCAAGGCCACTACGCCCAGGGCGCACGCTCCTACGATTGCCAGCAGCAGCCAGGGTAGATGGCGTAGCAGGCTATTATTATTTTTCATTTTTATATTCCAGCCAGGGTGGACAGAAAGACAGCCATCCCGAGTTTAGCGCTACTGGCCTTAAAGGCCACCCCCCTACGTTGGTCTAGAGCCTTGCCGGGGCAAAAAAAGCAGAAAAAACCGCCCCATGATGGCGCACGGCTACAATTCCTTTATCCACAGAGGGTTTCACCATGAGCGAACAGCCTTCAGACCGACGCCGTTTCCGACGCATTGCCTTCGATGCCAGGACCGAGCTCACGCAAGACGGCCATGTCTGGCCGGTGCAACTGGTGGATTTGTCGCTCAAGGGCTTGCTGGTGCAACGGCCGCAAGAATGGCACGGCCATCGCTACGAATCGTTCGATGTGGACATTCATCTCGACGCCGAGACCGACGTGAAGATGCAGGTGCGGCTGACCCACGACGATCATGGGCAGCTCGGCTTTGTGTGCGAACACATCGACCTCGACTCCATCAGCCACCTGCGGCGGATAATCGAGCTGAACCTCGGTGATCAGGCAGAGCTGGAGCGGGAATTCGCCGCCTTGCTGGAGACCTGAACATGTGGGAGCTGGCTTGCCTGCGATGGCGGTGTGTCAGTTTGCATATCAATCAGCTGATACACCGCCATCGCGGGCAAGCCCGGCTCCCACAGGGGGGCTGTGTGGCTGGCGACTATTCGAACAGGGCATCCAGCGCCTGCTCCAGGCGCGTTACCCCGATCACTTGCAGCCCCGGTGGCATTTCTTTCGGCGCATTGCCCTTGGGCACGATGGCCCGCTTGAAGCCATGCTTGGCCGCTTCTTTCAAGCGCTCCTGGCCACTGGGCACCGGGCGCACTTCACCCGACAGGCCCACTTCGCCAAACACCAGCAAATCATGGGGCAATGGCCGGTTGCGCAGGCTGGACATCACCGCCGCCATCAACGCCAGGTCAGACGCGGTTTCCAGCACCTTGACCCCGCCCACCACGTTGAGGAACACATCCTGGTCATGGGTGGGAATGCCGCCGTGGCGGTGCAATACCGCCAGCAACATCGCCAGCCGGTTCTGGTCCAGGCCCAGGGTGACACGACGCGGGTTGGCCAAGTGGCTGTCGTCCACCAGCGCCTGGACTTCCACCAGCATCGGCCGGGTGCCTTCCCACGTTGCCATCACCACACTGCCTGGGACTTCTTCCTGAGCGCGGGTAAGAAAAATCGCTGACGGGTTGGAGACCTCTTTCAAGCCCCGGTCAGTCATGGCGAACACTCCGAGTTCGTTGACCGCGCCAAACCGGTTCTTCACCGCCCGCAGCAAACGCAACCGCCCATCGGACTCGCCTTCGAAATACAGCACGGTGTCGACCATGTGTTCCAGCACTCGTGGGCCGGCCAGCGCGCCTTCTTTCGTCACGTGGCCCACCAGGAAAATCGCCGTACCGCTCTGTTTTGCATAGCGCACCAGCAGCGCGGCACTTTCCCTCACCTGGGACACGCCACCCGGAGCCGATTGCAGTTGTTCGGTGAAAATCGTCTGGATCGAGTCGATCACCATCACCTTGGGCTTTTCCAGGCGCGCGGTGGCGATGATGCTTTCGATGCAGGTTTCGGTCATCACCCGCAGTTGGTCCTGGGGCAGGCCCAGGCGGCGCGCACGCATGGCCACCTGCTGCTGGGATTCTTCGCCGGTGACATACAGCGCCGGCATGCGGCTGGCGATGCTGCACAGGGTTTGCAGCAGGATCGTGGATTTACCGATGCCCGGGTCACCGCCGATCAGCACCACCGAGCCATCCACCAGGCCGCCGCCCAGCACCCGGTCCAGTTCACCGGAAGCGGTGGAGAAACGCGGGATTTCTTCGACGCTGACTTCGGCCAGGGTCTTGATCTGGGTTTGTTGCCCGGTCCAGCCGGAACGGCCACTGGGGGCCACGGCGCCGCCGCTCTCGATCATGGTTTCGGTCAGGGTGTTCCACGCACCGCATTCCGTGCACTGGCCGGCCCACTTGGGAAAGGTCGCGCCGCACTCCGTGCAGCCATACATGCGCTTGGCCTTTGCCATTTGAGAACCTCCAACCGAAAAACCGCGATGATAGCTCAGCGCGGCGCCGGGGTACGGATTTCACCGCTGGCCAAACGTGAAGCGCTGTTACCGATCGGGTCTTCGGCATTCAGATCGGCGCCCTTGGCTTTCAGTTCATCCAGCAGTTCCACGCGTTTGAACAGCCCGGCATACATGGCCGCCGTTTGTCCGGCGCCGTTGCGCTGGTCGGGGTTGCAGTCGGTGGCGAGCAGGCGCTGGGCGATTTTCAGCTCACCCTTGAAGATCGCGCCCAACAACGCCGTGTTGCCGCGTTTGTCCTGCACGCAGGCATCGGCGCCGGCGGCGAGCAATCGGTCCACGTAGGCACTTTCACCGTGATAGGCGGCGAGAATCAGCGCCGTGTAGCCTTTTTCATCCTGGGTGTTCAGCGAATAGCCGGATTCGATGAAGGTGTTGAGCATTTCCACGTCGCCACGGCGGGCGGCGTCGAAGTAGTAATCCTGCAGTTGTGCCTTAAGCGCGGCCGGGTCAGCTTGTTCGGCCAATACGCTGAACGACAAACACGCAAGGACAGCGCCTATAAAGATTCGCATGGCAAATTCTCAGTGATGTGCCACCTGTAGGAGCCGGCTTGCCGGCGATGGCGTACTTGTGGGCGCTATCGCCGGCAAGCCGGCTCCTACAGGGAGCGTGGGCGGTTAGTCGGTCAGCTTTTCAGCCAGCGCCTTGACGCGGGCCAGGTCGCCCTTGGCCACTTTGGTCACGCCAGTGCCGTACTCCGGATCAGCCTTGTAGAGGAACGACAGGATGATGTGCTTGCTCTCGTCATCGGTGGTGGCCAGGGAGCCGCCGAAGTTGTCGATCAAGTCCTGGCGTTCTTTCTTGTTGAACGAACGGTACAGATCGCCGGCCTGCTTGAAGTTCTGCTCACGCTGGATCTTCGCCTGCTGGGTACTGCCCGACAGGGCCGACTGGCTGTAGCGGGCGGCTTGCGGCTCTTCCCGTGGCAGCAGGCGGCTTGGCTGGTAGTTCACGCCAGTGGTGGTCTTGCCGAAGTTCATCGCGCCGTCCTGGTTACCGTTGTTGACGGTCACCCGGGGTGCGTTGATCGGCAGTTGCAGGGCGTTTGGCCCCAGGCGGTACATTTGCGTATCGGCATAGGAGAACACCCGGCCTTGCAGCAGGCGGTCTTCCGAAGGCTCGATGCCCGGCACCAGGTTGGCCGGCGCCATGGCGACTTGCTCGGTTTCCTGGAAGACGTTGGCCGGGTTACGGTTCAGCACCATCTGCCCGACTTTGCGCTCCGGTACGTCCGGCCAGATCTTGGTGGCATCCAACGGGTCGAAATCAAACTTGGCCAGGTCTTCCGGTTTCAGCACTTGCACATACAGGTCCCACTTGGGGAAGTCGCCCTTATTGATGTGCGTGACCAAATCATTGGTCATATGGCTGTAGTCACGGCCCTGTACTTCAGTCACTTGTTTAGGATCGAGGTTCTTGATGCCTTGCAGGCTCTTCCAGTGGAACTTGACGTAGTGCACTTCGCCCTTGGCGTTAATCAACTTGTAGGCATGTACACCGTTACCGTCCATTTCCCGGTAACTGGCTGGAGTACCGGAGTCCGAGTACAACTCGGTCAACGTACGAGTGGACTCCGGAACATGGGAGAAGAAGTCAAAGCGACGGGAATCATCGTCCAGGTTAGTGCGCGGATCTGGTTTAAAGGCGTGAACCATGTCCGGAAACTTGATCGCATCGCGAATAAAGAACGTCGGGAAGTTATTACCGACCAGGTCCCAATTACCTTCGGCGGTGTAGAACTTGGTGGCGAAGCCGCGCGGGTCACGCAGGGTTTCCGGCGAATGGTTGCCGTGAACGACCGCAGAGAAGCGCACAAATACCGGCGTGGCTTCGCCGGCGGCAAACACCTTGGCCTTGGTCAGGTCGCTGAGGTTATCGGTGACGGTGAAAGTACCGTGAGCGCCGGTGCCACGGGCGTGCACAACGCGCTCCGGAATACGCTCGCGATCAAAGCGCTGCAACTTCTGGATCAGTTGCACGTCTTGCAACAGGACCGGGCCATTCGCACCGGCGGTTTGCGAGTTCTGATTGTCACCGACCGCCGCGCCATTATCGCGCGTGAGGTTGGCGGCGTGTACGGACAGCGAAAGAAGACTGGCGCTCACTGCAAACAGCACCTGTCGCGCAGAAATAGGCCCGCGGCTAATAGGGTTTTTCATCGAGGTATCCTCTGGTTTTTTTAGTGCACATTGAGTTGTGCTTGCCAGAGGCTAGTGACCCGCGAGTCAGAAGATAAATAGAAAAGCCGTACCACCCCGATAAAGAAAATAGTGTGGTAACCCACTGAAATAGCGGGTATTCCGCGCGCGATTGGTGGCACTTTGCAAACTATTTGCGATTTAATGTGTCGATAAAAACGGACACTGTTAGCAGTTGTGTCGAGCAAGCCTCGCCACACTGTCTTACACTGGCTTCTACCTCCTCATCTGTAACAAGGAATAACCTATGGGCGTGTTAAGTGAGTTCAAGGCCTTCGCGGTCAAAGGTAATGTGGTCGACATGGCGGTCGGTATTATCATCGGCGCCGCCTTCGGCAAAATTGTTTCATCCTTTGTAGGCGACGTGGTGATGCCACCTATCGGCCTGTTGATCGGGGGTGTCGACTTCGGCGACCTGGCCGTAACGCTTAAAGCCGCCCAGGGCGATGCGCCGGCCGTCGTACTGGCGTACGGCAAGTTCATCCAGAGCGTGATCGACTTTGTGATCGTTGCGTTTGCGATCTTCATGGGCGTGAAGGCCATCAACCGCCTGAAGCGTGAAGAGGCCGTGGCACCTAGCCTGCCGCCGGTCCCGACCAAGGAAGAAGTGCTGCTGGGGGAGATCCGCGATCTGCTCAAGGCACAGAACAGCAAGCCCGAGTAAGCTCGGCAAAAAGTAAAGGCGCCTGCAGGGCGCCTTTGTTTTACCAGTAGTTTTCTACCGCGACCTGCCCCGGACGGCGGGTCAGGCTCAGTTGCATGTCGCGCTGTTTCAGCAACTGACGCGTGTCGTCGATCATCTGCGGGTTACCGCAAATCATCACCCTGGAATGCTCGGGGGTCAGCTCGATGCCTGCGGCGCGCTCCAATTCGCCGTTCTCGATCAGGGTGGTAATCCGCCCATTCAGCGCGCCCGGATGTTGCTCGCGGGTGACAATGGGAATGTAGGTGAGCTTGTGGGCGTATTCTGCCAGGTACTCACGTTCGCCCAGTTCATGGATCAACGACTGGTAAGCCAGCTCCCTTGCTTCGCGGGCACTATAGACGAGGATAATCCGCTCGAATTTCTCCCACACTTCGAAGTCCTGCAGAATCGAGAGAAACGGCGCAATACCGGTCCCGGTGCCCAACAGCCACAGATCACGACCATCCACAAACCGGTCCAGGGTCAGAAAGCCCGTGGCCTGGCGTTCCACCAGCAGGGTATCGCCCTCGCGCAGGCGGCTCAGCTCACTGGTGAACTCGCCACCCGGCACGACGATAGAGAAGAAATCCAGGTGCTCGTCAAAGGGCGAGGACACCACCGAATAAGCACGCCACACAATGCTGCCATCGGCCTTGGTCACCCCAAGACGCACGAATTGTCCGGCGCGAAAACGAAAACCAGGGTCTCGGGTAGTGCGCAGGGTAAACAGGCTGGGAGTCAGCGATTTCACGTCGAGCAGGGTCTGGCGGGTGTATTTTTCAGCACTGGCCGTCATGGGAAACTCCATTTGCAGAGGCCCCTAGTGTCCCCCAAAGCGCCGCCTGGAAACACCGATGGTTTGTGCTGGCATTGCCGCTGCCCATTGTGGCAACCGCTGGGCGGTACTAAATATTTGGCTATTAGTCGCCTTCCAACAAGCCATTAGATGAGGGAGTGCAACTAAATATTAACAAGGCGCATTTAGAGCAAGTTCTTAAAACTAATGGAAAAAAATCTTATCGAACGCCTGAAACCTGTACACCGTAGCCAGGTTGTACAAATGTTATTGGCCTAACGCCCGCTTGAACATAACCAAATTTTCATTTCGAGCTGTAGCCGTTGTCCTACACTATTTTTCACGCTGTAAACGGGGGCCTTGGAAGTACCCCATGTAAAAACCGTTCGCATGGAGAGTTACCGATGGTCAACTGGCACAACACTCGCCTGCCCAAACTCGAAGGGGAAAGCGAAATAACCAGTATGTACGAAGCTGCCCTCAACCTTACCTACGAGCTTGGCTTCCAATACTGCGCATTCACCCTTAGTTCCCATCTACCCAACAACCAAACGAAAACTATCAACCTCAACAACTATTCCAATGAATGGAATACGCTGTACAGACAAGAGCACTACTTTGATCTCGACCCTGTGGTTGCGCATTGCAAACGCTCGGTTCTACCGATCGTATGGGACGAGAAAACCTTTTCTTCGGTACCGGACTTATGGGCCCATGCCCAGTCCAACGGACTGAATTTCGGATGGACCCAATCGGTTCATGACTTCCAGGGTGTTTTCAGCATGTTGAGCCTGGGGCGTGCCACCGGCCCAGTGGGCCCTGAAGAACTCTATGAAAAAGCCGGGCAAGTGCTCTGGATTTGCCACGCCATGCACGCGGTGGTGGCCAAAAAATACGCAGACAATCCCAGCCCGCAAGCGCCCAGCAAATTGACCCCGCGGGAAACCGAAATCCTGCAATGGTCGGCCTTGGGCAAGACCGCCTCGGACATCGCCACCATCCTGTGCCTGTCCGAACGCACGGTCGGCTTCCATATCAGCAGTGCGATGAAGAAACTGGGGGTCAGTAACAAGATTGCCGCAGTGATCACGGCAGTCAAATGCGGGTTGTTTTAAACACCGCATGTAATCCAGGGGAAAAAAACGTAACATTTGCGGCCAGTTCCGGGTGATGACGCGAGCCCCTGATGCGCCTCGCGTCGCCGCTCACCCCGATGGTTCGCTTACCCAGAGTCTCCCCCGCCATGCCCCTGCTCGACAGCCCCTTCGCCCAACTCGACCTGATCCGTCAGCCAGAACAGCACAACGACCCGCTGCAAGCGTTTGATGCAGCCGATGAGTATTTGCTCAGCTACCTGGCGGAACAACAGCTGACGACGGCGACCCGCGTACTCGTGCTCAACGACAGTTTCGGCGCACTGGCGGCCAGCCTCGAAGGGCATGTGCAGGTCACCTCCAGTGGTGACTCGTTCCTCGGCGCCCTGGGCCTGGAGAAAAACCTGGCGCGCAACGGCAAGGCTTTCGACGCGGTAACGCTCCTGCCCGCCAGCCAGACACCTGCCGGGCCGTTCGACCGCGTACTGATCCGCGTGCCGAAAACCCTGGCCCTGCTCGAAGAACAACTGATTCGCCTGCAAGGTCAACTGGCACCCGGCGCCGAAGTGATTGCCGGGGCGATGGTCAAGCACCTGCCACGGGCTGCCGGCGAACTGCTGGAGCGCTACATCGGTCCGATGCACGCCTCACTGGCGGTAAAAAAGGCCCGACTGCTGATCGCCACCCTGGCCGATCGGCCACACGCCGTATCGCCCTACCCTACGCGCTACAGCCTGGAAACCCCGGCCATCGAACTGCTCAACCACGCCAACGTGTTCTGCCGCGAAGGCCTGGACATCGGCACCCGGGCCTTCCTGCCGCACCTTCCGGCAAACCTGGGGGACGCCCGGGTAGCAGACCTGGGCTGTGGCAACGGCGTACTGGCAATTGCCAGCGCGCTGCAGAATCCGCAGGCGCAGTACACGCTGGTGGATGAGTCCTATATGGCCGTGCAATCGGCGGAAGAGAACTGGCGCGCGGCGCTGGGCGAACGTGACGTGCTGATTCGCCCCGGCGACGGCCTGGCCGATCAGGAAGCGCAGTCACTGGATGTGGTGCTGTGCAACCCGCCGTTCCACCAGCAGCAAGTGGTGGGAGACTTCCTCGCCTGGCGCATGTTCCAGCAGGCGCGGGAAGCGTTGGTGGTGGGCGGCGCCCTGTACATCGTCGGCAACCGTCACTTGGGTTATCACACCAAGTTGGCGCGGTTGTTCCGTGGCGTCGAGCAAGTGGCGACCACGCCGAAGTTCGTGGTCCTCAAGGCGCGCAAATAAAAAAGCCCTCCATAAAGGAGGGCAATAGTTACAACGGGATGTCAGTGGGTGGTCAGGCCCGCGGCATTCATGAACATGCGCATCAGGCTGGCCACCACGAACAGGGCCAGGACGCTGCCGGTCCAGATCATCGCCAGCCAGCCCAGGCGCTGCCAGAGCGGCTTTTTCTCGGCCTGTTCGATGTCGTGCAACGAAGGTTTGCCGGACATGAGTCAATCCTCCTAGTGATAACCGTCTTCGTGGGTGACCTTGCCGCGGAACACGTAGTAGCTCCAGAAGGTGTAGCCCAGGATGAACGGAATGATGAACAAGGTGCCCACCAGCATGAAGCCCTGGCTTTGCGGCGGTGCGGCGGCGTCCCAGATCGAAACTGACGGCGGGATGATGTTCGGCCACAGGCTGATCCCCAAGCCACTGTAGCCAAGGAAGATCAGCACCAGTGTCAGCAGGAACGGCGTGTAGTGCGCATTGCGGGCCACGGCGCGAATCAGGCCGTACATGGTCACCAACACCAGGATCGGCACCGGCAGGAACCAGAACAGGTTCGGCAGGGTGAACCAGCGCGAGGCGATTTCCGGGTGGGCCAGCGGCGTCCAGAGGCTGACGATACCGATCACCGCCAGCACCACGAAGGCCAGGGGCCGAGCCAGGTTGTGCATCTTCTCCTGCAAGCTGCCTTCGGTCTTCATGATCAGCCAGGTGCAGCCCAGCAGCGCATACGCCACGATCAAGGCCGCGCCGCAGAACATCGTGAACGGCGTCAGCCAGTCCAGGGAGCCACCGGCAAACTGCCGGTCGACCACCGGGATGCCATCAATGAACGCCCCCAGCGCCACGCCCTGGAAGAACGTCGCTGCCAGCGAGCCGCCGATGAAGGCCTTGTCCCACAGGTGACGCTTGTCGTCCTTGGCCTTGAAGCGGAACTCAAACGCCACGCCGCGAAAGATCAGCCCGATCAGCATCAGCATCAGTGGCAGGTACAGCGCCGAGAGCACCACCGAATAGGCCAGCGGGAACGCGCCAAACAACGCCGCGCCGCCGAGTACCAGCCAGGTTTCGTTGCCGTCCCACACGGGGGCGACGGTGTTCATCATCACGTCACGGTCGGTCTTGCCCGGGATGAACGGGAAGAGAATGCCGATCCCCAGGTCGAAGCCATCCATGACCACGTACATCATAATGCCGAAGATGATGATCACGGCCCAGATCAGCGGAAGATCAATACCCATGGCTCAGTTCCCCTTGTTCAAGGTGTCGCCGTGATCGGCATCGGCACTGTCATCAGCCGCCGACAACGGACGGGCCGGTGTGCGTTTCTGCCCAGGACCACCGTGAGTAGGCTCGGTGCTTTCGTGGGTCACAGGCCCTTTGCGCACCAGGCGCATCATGTAGCCCAGGCCCGCGCCGAACAGCGCGAAGTACACCACCACAAACAACACCAACGTAATGCTCATCTGCGCAAAACTGTGGTTGGACGAAGCGTCTGCCGTGCGCATCAGCCCGTAGACCACCCACGGCTGACGGCCGATCTCGGTGGTGAACCAGCCAGCGAGAATCGCGATCAGGCCGGACGGGCCCATCCACAGCGCCAGGTACAGGAACGGCTTGGATGTGTACATTTTGTCGCCACGGCGCAGCCAGAGGCTGAACAGGCCGGTGAAGATCATCAGGAAGCCCAGGCCCACCATGACCCGGAACGACCAGAACACGATGGTCGAGTTGGGACGGTCCTCAGGCGGAAACTCCTTGAGGGCCGGCACCTGCTTGTCCAGGGAGTGGGTCAGGATCAGGCTGCCCAGGTACGGAATTTCTACTGCGAACTTGGTTTTTTCAGCCTTCATGTCCGGCCAGCCGAACAGGATCAGCGGCGTGGGCTCGTTGCCGATATTTTCCCAGTGGCCTTCAATCGCGGCGATCTTCGCCGGCTGATGCTTGAGGGTATTCAGGCCGTGGAAGTCACCGATGACCGCCTGGATCGGCGCAACGATCAGCGCCATCCACATTGCCATCGACAGCATGGTGCGGATCGCCGGGTTGTCCTTGCCGCGCAGCAAGTGCCAGGCCGCCGAGGAGCCGACGAAGAACGCGGTAGCGACGAACGCGGCCGTGGCCATGTGCATCAGGCGGTAGGGGAACGACGGGTTGAAGATCACGGCCAGCCAGTCGGTTGGAATCACCCGGCCATCAATGATTTCAAAGCCCTGTGGCGTCTGCATCCAGCTGTTGGAGGCAAGAATCCAGAAAGTCGAGATCAGCGTGCCGACGGCCACCATCACCGTGGCAAAGAAGTGCAGCTTGCGCCCGACCTTGTTCCAGCCGAACAGCATGACCCCAAGGAAGCCGGCTTCGAGGAAGAACGCCGTGAGCACCTCATAAGTCAGCAACGGCCCGGTGACGGCACCGGCGAAGTCCGAGAAGCGGCTCCAGTTGGTGCCGAACTGATAGGCCATGACCAGACCGGAGACCACGCCCATGCCGAAGTTGACGGCAAAGATCTTCGACCAGAAATGGTAGAGGTCACGGTAGGTGTCGTTGTGGGTCTTGAGCCACAGGCCTTCCAGCACCGCAAGGTAACTGGCCAGGCCGATGGTGATGGCCGGGAACAGGATATGGAATGAGATGGTGAACGCGAATTGAATTCGGGCGAGATCTAGCGCCTCCAAACCGAACATAAGTCTTCCTCTGTCAGGTAATACCGAATGCTGGCTGGAGGCCTGCACCCACTGCCCCCACGGATATGGAGTGTGGCGAATTCAAATTCGTTTCTTTTTATAACCAACCACGCAGGGATTCTGGCCTTGCGGCCGCCAGAGCAATCCCGGCGAAGGTTTTGATCTGGATCAAGCATTGCTGAAAGAGTAGTCCCATTTTCGCGAGAGCAAGGCGTGGTCTTTTGCCGCGTGACAGGTTGCCTCAGTGGTCACTGGGTGTTGTCTTTGGTGAGATTGGGCGTGTTTTGGGTGTATATCCGTTATTTGGGTGATGGCTGGTATTGGTTCCGCTCTTACAGC